>NZ_BAAAXG010000012.1:0-300000 GCF_039535475.1 Streptomyces showdoensis
CCTCCGTTGTTGTTGTTGAGAGAGATCACTCACGTGTGATATGAGGGGCGATGGTGCGGGGGGCGGTCGGACCCCTGTGCGGACTCCGCACCGACCCCCCGAGCGGAATCAGTACGTGTAGAAGCCCTGCCCGCTCTTGCGCCCGATGTCACCCGCGTCCACCATCCGGCGCATCAGCTCCGGCGGGGCGAACTTCTCGTCCTGGGTCTCGGTGTAGATGTTGCTGGTGGCGTTGACGAGGATGTCGACGCCGGTGAGGTCGGTGGTGGTGAGCGGGCCCATCGCGTGCCCGAAGCCCAGCTTGCAGGCGATGTCGATGTCCTCGGCGGTGGCCACGCCGGACTCGTACAGCTTGGCGGCCTCGACGACCAGCGCCGAGATGAGGCGGGTGGTGACGAAGCCGGCGACGTCGCGGTTGACGACGATGCAGGTCTTGCCGACGGACTCGGCGAACTCCCGCGCGGTGGCGAGGGTGGCGTCGCTCGTCTTGTAGCCGCGGACGAGCTCGCAGAGCTGCATCATCGGGACCGGCGAGAGAAGTGGGTGCCGACCACGGACTCCGGGCGCTCCGTCACCGCGGCGATCTTGGTGATCGGGATGGCGGAGGTATTGGAGGCGAGCACGGCGCCGTCCTTGGCGACCTTGTCGAGGGCGCGGAAGATCTCGTGCTTGACCTCCAGCTTCTCGAACACCGCCTCGACCACGATGTCGGCGTCGGCGACGGCCTCCAGCTCGGTGGTGGCGGTGATCCGCCCGAGGGCGGCCTCGGCCTCGGCGGCGTCCAGCCTGCCCTTGGCGACGAAGCGGTCGTAGGAGGCCTTGACGGAGTCGGTGCCCCGGGTCAGCGCGGCGTCGGTGACGTCACGCAGGACGACGTCCCAGCCTGCCTGGGCCGAGACCTGCGCGATACCGGACCCCATGAGTCCGGCCCCGATGACGGCGAGCTTCCCGCCTCCGCCGCCGCGGCCGGCGCCTTCGCGCTCGCCTCGGGGACCAGTACGGCCTGGGCGGCGGCCCCCGTCGCACGGTTCGAGGCGGAGACCCGCACCGGCCGCAGGGCCCCCGGAGCCGCCGCCGAGCCCAGCGTCGTGGTGCGCTGGAACCAGGCCGCCATGGACGCGATCCTCGGCCGCTACCAGGCCGCCGGAAACCGCTTCGGCCCCGCCACCGTCAACGCCCGCGCCCTCGCGATCATCCACAACTGCATCTACGACGCCTGGTCCTGTTACGACCGCGTCGCCACCGGCACCCGCTTCGGCGGCTCGCTGCGCCGCCCCCGCGCCGAGCGCACCCTCGACAACAAGAACGAGGCCGTCAGCTACGCCGCCCACCTGGCCCTCCTCGACCTCTTCCCCGAGTACAAGGTCGCCATCGACTCGATGCTGCGCAGCCTCGGCTACGACCCGGCGCTCACCGACCCGCGCCGCAACAGCCCCGCGTGGATCGGCCGCCGCACCGCCCAGGCCGTCCTCGACTACCGGCACGCCGACGGCGCCAACCAGCTCGGCACCCCCGCATACACCGACACCACCGGCTACGTCCCGAAGAACCCGCCGCAGACCGCCGGCGCCTTCGACCCGTCGATCGTCGTCGCGCCCGAGCACTGGAGCCCGCTGATCGTCGGCGGCAAGACGCAGCGCTACCTCACCCCGCAGTTCGCCGTCATGAAGCCCTTCGCGCTCAGCCGCCCCGACCAGTTCACGGTCGCCGCGCCGCCCGCGTACCCCTCGGTCCGGATGACCGCCGCGATCGAGGAGCTCCTCGACATCAGCGCGAACCTGACGGACGAGCAGAAGTGCATAGCCGAGTTCTGGCTGAACGACGACGTCACCCCGCCCGGTGCCCAGCAGATGTGGGGCCGCTTCGTCTCCGCCCGCGACGGCCACGACGTCGACGAGGACGCCAAGCTGTTCTTCGGCCTCAACATGGCCGAGTGCGACGCCGCCATCGGCTCCTGGGCGGTCAAGGCACAGTACGACTTCGCGCGCCCCTCCACCCTCATCCCGTACGACCGCCGGGGCGAGCAGGTCCGCTCCTGGGGCGGCCCCGGTCAGGGCACCGTCACCATGAACGGCGTCGACTGGCAGGCCTACGTGGCCGTGCCGCCGTTCCCGGCCACCGTCTCCGGGCACAGCACCTTCTCCGGCGCCGCCGCCGAGTTCCTGCGCCGCTTCACCGGCACCGACGCCTTCGGCGACTCCTACCGATTCAAGGCCGGCGCCTCCACCGTCGAGCCCGGACTGACCCCGCGCACCGACACCGTCCTCACCTGGCCCACCTTCAGCGAGGCCGCCCGGCAGGCCGGCATCTCCCGGGTGTACGGCGGCATGCACTGGAGCTTCGACAACGAGCCCGGCATCGAGATGGGCCACCGGATCGGCAAGGTCGTCCACCGCCAGGCCCAGTGCTACTTCACCGGCACGCACCGCTGAGGAGACGAACGATGACCCAGACCCAGAACGCGACCCCGGCCCGGACGGGCAGCGGCGCCCCGCCCTTCCCGGGCGCCAAGGCCACCGTCCTCGGCACCCTCGTCACCGTCGTCTCGCTGCTCGTCCTCGTGGCGCTCGGCGAGGCCACCGGCCACCTCCTGATGATCGCGCCGCTCGCCGCCACCGCGATGATCATCTGCAGCACGCCCGCCCTGCCGCCCGCCCAGCCCCGGGGCGTCCTCCTCGGCCAGGTCGGCTCCGGCGTCCTCGGCCTGGCCGCCGTCGCCCTCTTCGGCCACTCGCTGTGGGTCGCGGCCGTCGCCGCCGGCCTCAGCGTCGGCCTGATGCTGCTGCTGCGCGCCATCCACGCCCCGGCCGCCGCCACCGCCGTCCTCGCCGTCCTCCAGGACCCGGCGCCGCTGCGCTTCCTCGTCCTGCTCACGGTCGGCAGCGTCCTGCTCGTCCTCGTCGGCCTGATCGCCTCCAAGGCCGGCGTGATCGCCAAATACCCGACGTACTGGTGGTGAACCCGATGACCCGAGACACCCTCCTCGTCAGCACCGAGGCGCTCCAGGACCACCTCCGGCAGCCCGCCGGCACCGTCCCCGGCCTCGTCCTGGTCGAGATCACCGACGGCGGCAACGACGGCGGCGGCCGCGAGGGCCGCATCCCCGGCGCCGTGCGCCTCGACTGGACCGGCGACCTCCAGGACCCGGTACGCCGCGACGTCATCGGCCCGGAGGCCTTCGCGGAGCTCCTCGGCCGGCACGGCATCGGCGCCGACGACACCGTCGTGTTCTACAGCGGCAACAACAACTGGTGGGCGGCGGCCGGCTACTGGCAGTTCCGCCTCTACGGCCACCGCGAGCTGCGGATCCTCGACGGCGGGCGGGCCCGCTGGGAGGCGATCGGCGGCGCCCTCACCCGCGAGGCGCCCGAACGGCCCGCCACCCGCTACCCCGTACCGGCAGGGGCGGACGAGTCCATCCGGGCCCGCCGCGAGGACGTGCTCGACCACATCGGCCGCCGCACCCTGCTCGACGTCCGCTCCCTGGAGGAGTACCTCGGGCAGAGCAACACCCCGCCCGGCGTCCCCGAGGACGTCGGCGTCCGCTGCGGCCACGCCCTCTCCGCCGAGCACCTGCCCTGGCACACCGCCATCCACCCCGACGGCACCTTCCGCGACGACGAGGAGCTGCGGGCCGCCTACGGGGCGCTGCCCGCCGACCGCGCCACCGTCGTCTACTGCCGGGTCGGCTGGCGCTCCGCCCACAGCTGGTTCGTCCTGCACGAGCTGCTCGGCCTGTCCGACGTGCGCAACTACGACGGCGCCTGGCGGGAGTTCGGCTCCCTCATCGGCGCGCCCATCGTCAACGGCCCGCAGCCCTGGGGCCCCGACGGCATCCCGTCCATCGTCGCCCAGCGCGCCCCCTCGGAGGTCACCGCCCGTGCCTGACGTCACCGTCTTCCGCGATGTCCTGCGCAACGGCTTCGACCAGACCGACCTGCCCTGGGTGCCGTGGACCGAACCCGGCCGCGAGGGCGTCGAGTTCGTCGTCCTCTGGGGCCCCGGCCACGCCGGCGAGGAGGACTCCGCGTCCCTCCTGCTCCGCTTCCCGCCGGGCGCCCACGGCGACTTCCACGAGCACCTGGGCCACGAGCTGATGCTGGTCCTCGACGGCACCCTCGACCACAGCGACGGGCGCCGCTTCCACCGCGGCGACCTCGTGATCGAGGAGCCGGGCACGCGCCACCAGATGTCCAGCGCGACCGGCTGCACCGTCCTCGCCGTCCGGGCCCGCCCGGCCTCGCCGCGCACGCCGCTGGCCGGCGAGATCACCACGGGCGTGGGCGCGGGCGCCCCCGCCGACGCGGCCTGACGAAGGGCCTGACGGAGGGCCCGACGGAGGGCCGGCGAAGGGGCTGGTCCTGCCGACCGACCGGGGGCCGGCACCTGGGCGCCCCGACCGCGGGGCTCCGGCCCCGGGGCCCCGAGCCCGAGGACCGGTCCAGGGGACCGGTCCCGGTCCGGTACCCGAGCCGCACGTTCGATCCCGGGGCCCGTCCGAGCGCCCGTTCCGGGGCCCGGCCGTCACGGCCGGGCTCGCCGGGGGCCTCCCGTACGCGCCCGTGCGACGCCGCGCGCCACGTCACCGCCCGTACGGCACGCACGACCCGTACGCCACCGCGCCACCCACCCCGCGCGCCGAGCGCCCTTTGCGCACCATCCGCGCGCCCCGAACCACAGCCACCACCCGCACCTCCCGCACCACCCCGCATCCGCACCGTCATTGGAGTCGCCATGCACCCCTCGTACAGTCCGGACAGCGACAGTCCGCGCAGGGTCCTGCTCACCACCGGATCGTCCGACGCGCACACGTGGAACCTCGTCCACCTCCAGCTCTTCCTGGAGGAGCACGGGCACTCCGTGCTCAACCTCGGACCGTGCGTGCCCGAGCGGCTGCTCGTCGACACCGCCCGGATGACCCACCCGGACCTCGTCGTCCTGTCCTCCGTCAACGGACACGGCCACCAGGACGGCCTGCGCGCCGCGCGGGCCCTACGCGCGGACAAGGGGACCCAGGGCATCCCCATGGTCATCGGCGGCCTCCTCGGCATCTCGCCCGAGGGCGCCGAACAGCGCACCGCCGAACTGCTCGACGCCGGCTACGACGAGGTGTACGCCGACGGCACCGCCCCCACCGCGCTGCTGAAGCGGCTCGCGGCAACCGGCGGGACCGACAGGGGAACCGGGGCCCCCACCGCCCGGCTGAGAGGCGCGTGTACCGGGCGGGCCGCGGCGTGACCCCTGCCGCGCAGCCCGATCTCGGCGCGTTCGTCCAGGAGGCCGCCCAGGCCGGAGAGCTCGTCGTCCAGCCCCGGATGGGCATGGTCGCCCCCGAGGACATGGCCGCCGGCGTCACCGCCGTCGCCGACCTCCCCGAGCGGACCGTGGCCACCCTGACCATCGACAGCTACACCCGCGTCGGCGACCACGCCGCCGCCACCGCCGCCCTGCGCACCGGTCATCCGCTCAACGGCTTCCCGCTGGTGAGCCACGGGCCCAGGACCACCGCCCGGGTCGCCGCCGCAGCAGGCCGCCGCACCCCGGTCCAGGTCCGGCACGGTTCCGCCGACCCGATGGCCATCTTCCGCACCATGACCGCCGCCGGACTCGCCGCGAGCGAGGGCGGCCCCGTCTCGTACTGCCTGCCCTACGGGCGCACCCCGCTCGCCGAATCCGTCGCCGCCTGGCGGGACTCCGTGCAGTTCCTCACCGAGGAGAGCCGGAACCAGGGCCGCCGCGCCCATCTGGAGTCCTTCGGCGGCTGCCTCCTCGGCCAGCTCTGCCCGCCGTCGCTGCTCGTCGCCGTCTCCGTCCTGGAGTGCCTGTTCTTCGCGCAGAACGGCGCCGCCAGCGTCTCCCTCTCGTACGCCCAGCAGACCCACGCCGCGCAGGACGCCGGCGCGCTCGCCGCGCTGCGGCTGCTCGCCGACGAGCTGCTGCCGCCCGCCGTGGACCGGCACATCGTGCTCTACACGTACATGGGCGTCTACCCGCGGACCGTGCCCGGCGCCCGGCTGCTGCTGCGCCGCAGCGCCGAACTGGCCGTACGCGGCGGGGCCCAGCGCCTGATCGTCAAGACCGAGACCGAGGCGCACCGCATCCCCACCGTCGAGGAGAACCTGACCGCGCTGAGGGTCGCCGCCGACGCGGCCCGCGCGGCCCGGGCCCGGCCGCACGCCCTCGGCCCGCCGGGCGGCGGCCCCGCCGGGGCGGACACGGAGGAGATCCTGGCCGAGGCGCGCGCCCTGGTCGGCGCCGTCCTGGCGCTCTCCGACGACATCGGCGTGGCGCTCCTGAAGGCCTTCGACCGGGGACTGCTCGACGTGCCGTTCTGTCTGCACCCGGACAACCGGGGCGAGGCCCGCTCGGCCGTCGCCGCGGACGGCCGGCTCCAGTGGACCGATCTGGGCGCGCTGCCGCTGCTCACCACCAGCCGGAGGACCACGCCGATGACCTCGCGCCAACTCTCCGGGATGCTCGGCCGGGTCGCCCGCGAGCACGACCTGGCGGCCGAGACCGACCCGCCCCCCGAGCCCGCGCCGCCGCCGGTGCAGCGCTGCCTCGCGGACCCGGTCCGCCCGCCGCTGCGGGTGGCCTTCGCGGGGATGGGACCGCGCGGCCTGTCCGTCCTGGAACGGCTCGCCGCCCACTGCGCCGCGCACCCTCCGGGGCGCCGGATCGAGGCGTACGCGATCGATCCGCACGAGGCGGGGGCGGGCAGGATCTGGCGCACGGACCAGTCGCCGTGGTTCCTGATGAACACCCCGGCGCAGGAGGTCACCATGTTCTCCGGCCCGGCCGACGCCGGCCCGCACCGGCCCGGCGCGGGGCCCAGCCTCGCCGAGTGGTGGGCGGAGGACGACCCGGAGCACGCGGAACCGGAGGGGTACGCGCCGCGCAGGGTCTACGGGCGCTACCTCGCGTACGTGATGGAGCGCGTCGAGGCGACCCTGCCGCCGTGCCTGACGGTGCACCGCGTACCGGCCCGGGTGATCTGCGCCGACCGCGTGCCGGGGGCCGAAGGGGCCGCAGGCGCCACAGGGGCCGAAGAGGCCGGTGGGGTCGCCGGGACCGGGGGCGGCGGGATCCATCGTCTGCGGCTCGACCGGGGCGACGTGCTCACCGTCGACCGGCTGGTGCTCACCACCGGCCACCCGGTCAACGAACCCGACGCGCAGCAGCGCGCGTGGCAGGAGTTCGCCCGCACCCACTCCACCCCCGCCCGGCCGGTCCGGTACGTGCCCGGCGGCTCCGCGAACGAGATGCCCCTCGCCGACATCCCGGCCGGCGCGAGCGTCGGCGTCATCGGCATGGGGCTGACCTTCTACGACGTGCTGGCCGAACTCACCCTGGGGCGCGGCGGCACCTTCACGGACGGCGGCGACGGGCTGGTGTACCTGCCGAGCGGCAAGGAGCCCCGGATCCTGGCCGGTTCGCGCGGCGGGGTGCCGCTGCTGACCCGGGGCGTCAACCAGAAGGACCCCCTGCACCGCTACCGCCCGGTGCTCTTCACCCCCGAGCGGATGGCCCGGCTGCGCGCCGGGCACGCGCCGCTCGACTTCGAGCGCTCCGTGCTGCCGTGGCTGCTCGCCGAGGTGAACACGGTGCTGCTCGCCACCCGGATCCGCCAGGTCCACGGGCCGGACGCGGCACGGGAGTTCACCGAGCGGGCGGAGGAGGCGCTGGCCCTCGCCCCCGAACTCCCGGTGCTCCAGCGGCTCGCCGCCGGATACCGGATCGACCCGCTGCCGCTGACCGGACTCGACGCGCTGGCCCGGCCGTTCGGCGAGCGCCGGTTCGGTTCGCCGGCCGAGTTCCACAAGGTGCTCACCGAGTGGCTGCGCGCCGACCTCGGCGACGCCCGGCTCGGCAACGCGGACGGCCCGATGAAGGCGGCCGCGGACGTCCTGCGGGACGTCCGCCAGACCATCCGCTCGGTGGTGGACTTCGGCGGGCTCACCCCGGACTCGCACCGCTGGTTCCTCACCACGTTCGGGCCGGTCGCCTCGCTCGTGTCGACCGGTCCGCCGCAGCTGCGGTCCGAGCAGTTCCTGGCGCTGCTGGCGGCCGGGGTGCTCGAACCGGTCGGCCCGGGCGCCCGGTTCGGGACCGATCCCGTCGAGGGCCGCTTCACGGTCGAGTCGGCGCGGGTGGAGAACTCCTGGACGCCCCTCGACGTCCTGATCGACGCCCGCGTCCCCGGCACGGACCTGACCGCGGACCGCGACCCGCTGATCCGCGGCCTGCTGGCCGACGGGCGGGTGCGGCCCTTCGTCAACGCGACGGAGCGGCACGAGGGCGACGGCGCGGAGTTCGCGACGGGCGGCATGGACTGCACGGACGCGCCCTTCCACCCGGTCGGCGCGGACGGCGAGCCGGACCGGGCCACCCATGTGCTCGGCATCCCCAGCGAGCACACCCGCTGGTTCACCCAGGTGGGCAGCGGGCGTCCGGGCCCCTGGGGCTCCTTCACCAAGGACGCCGACGCGATCGCCTCGGCGCTGATGGGAGCGGCGGAATGAGCACCACCGGGAGCGGCGCGACGGCCACCACCACGGGGGGCGGTGGAACGGCCACCCCTGGGAGCGGTGGAACGGCCACCCCTGGGAGCGGTGGAACGGCCACCCCTGGGAGCGGCGGGACGGCCGCCCCCGGGAGCGGCGGGACGCCCGACGGTGCCCGGCACGGCGCCGCCCACGCCGAGCACCGCGCGACGGCCGCGCACGAGGAGTACCGGGCCGCCCGGGACCTGCTGCTGCGGCTGCGCGGCGACCGCGAGACGGCCTCGGCCGCCTTCCGGTGGCCGCGCGCCCGGCACTTCAACTGGGCCCTGGAGTGGTTCGACGTGGTCGCCGAGGGGAACGAGCGGACCGCCCTGGAGATCCTCGGCCGCCCGGCGCCGGACGGCACGGTGCCGGTGGCCGACCGGGTCACCTTCGCCGAACTCGCCGCCCGCTCCGACGAGGTGGCGGTGACCCTGGCCGAGGCGGGGGTGGTGCGCGGCGACCGGGTGCTGATCCTGCTCGGCACCCGTACGGAGCTGTGGGAGACCCTGCTCGGCTGCATCAAGCTCGGCGCGGTCGTCGTCCCCGGCTACCAGGACCTCACCCGCGACGAGGCCGCCGACCGGATCGCCCGGGGCGGCATCCGGCACGTCGTCTGCGCACCGGAACTCGTCTACCTGCTGGGCGAGTTGCCGGTGCCCGGCCTGCGGATGGCGCCGGGGACGGCGGGGCTGCCCGGCTGGACCCCGTACCCCGAGACCCGCGACACCGCCCGGCGCCGTCCCTTCCTTCCGGCCGGCCCGACCCGCTCGGCCGACCCGTCCTTCTGCTACTTCACCTCCGGCACCACCTCGCTGCCGAAACTCGTCGAGCACTCCCACGCCGGGTACGGCGTCGGCCACCTCTCCAGCCTCTACTGGAGCGGGCTGCGCCCGGGCGACCGGCACCTCAACCTGTCGGCGCCCGGCTGGGCCAAGCACTCCTGGTCCAGCTTCTTCGTCCCCTGGACGGCCGGCGCCACCGTCGTCGCGCCCCCCGACGGCGGCCTCCCGCCGTCCGTGCTGCCCGGCGTCCTCGCCACCCAGCGGATCAGCAGCCTCTGCGCCCCGCCGAGCGCCTGGCGGGCGATGCTCCCGTACGTGGCGGAGGGCCGGGGCGCGCCCCGGCTGCGGGAGGCGACGGCGGCGGGGGAACCGCTGACGGCGGAGGTCACGGACCGGATCGAGGCGGCCTGGGGGGTGCGGGTCAGGGACGGCTACGGCCAGACGGAGGCCACCGCCCTCATCGGCCGCGCCCCCGACACCCCGCCCCCGCTCTCCCCGCTCGGCCACCCGCTGCCGGGCTACCGCATCGTGCTCCGCGACCCGGAGACCGGTCTCGCGGGGGACGCGGGGGAGGTGTGCGTGGACCTGACGGAGCGCCCGCCGGGCCTGATGCGCGGGTACGTGGACCGGACCGCGGACGCCGACGCCGCGGGAGCACCCGGCACCGGGGGAGCGCCCGGCGCCGACGACCGTACGGCGGCCGTCTTCGCGGACGGGCTCTACCGCACCGGCGACCGGGGCGAGCGCTGCGCCGACGGGTCGATCCGGCTGCTCGGGCGGATGGACGAGGTGTTCAAGTCGTACGGGCACCGGGTCTCCCCGATGGAGATCGAGGCCGTCCTGCGCGCGCACCCGGCGGTGGCCGACGCGGCCGTGATCCCCTGCCGGGACGCGTACGGCGGCCTCGCCCCGTACGCGGTGGTCGAGACCCGCAACGCGTACCAGCCCGAGCTCCTGGAGCGGGAGTTGATCGCCCTGGCGGCGAAGCGCCTCGCCCCGGTCTTCGTGCCGCAGGGCGTGGACGTGGTCCCGAGCCTGCCCCGCACCCGCTCGGGCAAGGTGCGGCGGGGCGCGCTGCGGCCGGGCGGCGGTGTCGTCGCCTAGGCGGTGTCCCCGCACCTCGTCCCCGGGGCCGGACCGGGCCCACGGCAGCCGTCACGCCCGCATCACTCCTGATGCGGGCGTGACGCGTGAGGGCGGCGCTCAGGCCCGGCCCGCTCCGGAAGACAGGGCCTGGACCTCGGACGCGCGGACGAGGAGGGCGAGTTGGCGCCCGGCCACGTGGAGGGGCTCCTCGCTGCGGGCCACCTGGGCGGTGACCTCCGCGCCCTCCAGCGCCGAGATCACGACGCTCGCCAGTTCCCGGGCGCTCTCGGGGGAGAAGCCGCCGCGCAGCAGCTTGTCGTGGACCAGCTGCTGCCAGTCGCGCAGGGCGTCGCCGCACGCCCGCTGGATCTCCGAGTCGGTGCCCAGCGTCTCCAGGGCCGCCGCGGTGACGGGGCAGCCGTCGATCCAGCCCGAGTCCCGCAGCTCGTCCGCGAGCCGCCGGGTGCAGGCCACGATCGCCTCCGCCGGCTCCTCCTCGCTGTCCAGCGCCGTCCGCAGGAGGCTCCCGAACTCCTCGCTGCTGTGCCTGATCGCGGCGACGGCGACGGTCTCCTTCCCGCCCGGGAAGAAGTGGTAGACGGAGCCGAGGGTGGCCTGGGCCTCCTGGGCGATCTGCTTGATTCCCGTGCCGACGTAGCCCTGGCGCTGCAGGAGTCGCGCGGCGGCGACGACGATCCGGTCCCGTGTGCTGCTGGTCTGCATGCGCCCACCCTATCCGGCGACTAAGTAGAGCGCTCGTTCTAGAGCTGTGCTACGTTCTCACCACGCGCTAAATAGAGCGCTCGTTTTAGTCCTTGTGTGAGTGAAGAGCGGAGACCGTCATGCCCAGCACCACCCCTCGCACCACCCCGCGCCGGTCCGTCACCGTCATCGGCCTCGGCCCCATGGGGCAGGCCATGGCCGGCTCCTTCCTGGACCGCGGTTACGACGTCACGGTCTGGAACCGCACCGCGTCCCGCGCGGACGCCCTGGTCGCCCGCGGGGCGACGCTCGCGGCGGACGTCAGGGGGGCCCTCGACGCCAACGAGCTGGTGATCCTGAGCCTCACGGACTACGGCGCCGTGTACGCCACGCTCGGAGCCGCCGAGAGCGCCCTGTCCGGCCGGGTCCTGGTGAACCTCAGCTCCGACACCCCCGAGAAGGCCCGGGCCGCCGCCCGCTGGGCGGCCGAGCGGGGCGCCGTCCAGCTGACCGGCGGAGTGACCGTGCCCCCCTCCGGCATCGGCCGGGCCGAGTCGTCGACCTTCTACAGCGGGCCCCTGCACGTCTTCGAGGAGCACCGGCCCGCCCTGGAGGTCATCACCGGCCGGGCCGACCACCGGGGCGAGGACCCGGGGCTCGCCGCGCTCATGTACCAGATCGGCATGACCATGTTCTGGACCTCGATGCTGAGCTACTGGCAGGCCGTCGCCCTCGCCGACGCCAACGGCCTGAAGGCGGCGGACATCCTGCCGCACGCCGTGGAGACCGCGAACTCGCTCCCCGGCTTCCTCGCCTTCTACGCCGAGCGCCTCGACGGCGCGCGGCACGACGGCGACGTGGACCGGCTCGCCATGGGGACGGCCAGTGTCGAGCACGTCCTGCACACCCACGGGGACGCGGGCGTCGACACGACGCTGCCGGCCGCGGTGGTCGAGCTGTTCCGGCGCGGCATGGACGCCGGGCACGCGGCGGACAGCTTCTCCTCCCTCGTGGAGCTGATGAAGAAGGCCGCGGCCTGACGGGCCGCCGTCGGCCGCGTCGAGGCGGGGTGCGGCCCGCCCCGGCGGTGGGTGGCCTTCACGGGGCCGTCGCCGCCCCCCGACGGTGGGCGGCCTTCGCGGGCCCGTCGCCGCCGGGGCGCCGACCGGCCGGGGCGGCGTCCCGGGCCGGGGTCCCGGGCACCGTCAGGCCGGGTCCCGGATCGGCGTCCCCGGCGGCCGTCAGGCCGGGTCCCCGGCCGGCTCCCGGTCCGCCGTGCGCAGCAGGACCGTGGCGACGGCGCGGGCGCGGACCGCGGCCTCGGTGGTGCCCTCGCGCAGGGCGGTGACGATGGCGCCGTCGCCGAGCAGGGCGAGCTGGCGGGCGAGGGCCTCGTGCTCGCGGTAGCCGCCCTCGGCGAGCAGCCCGTCGAGGCGGGCGATGACCTTCTCCTTGTGCTCGGCGGCCACGTGGTGGGCCGGGCTCTCGGGGTCGGCCGTCTCGACCATCGTGTTGATGAAGGCGCAGCCGCGGAAGTCGGCCGAGGCGAAGCGCTCGGCGAGTCCGTCGAAGAGGGCGAGCGGCAGTTCCTGCGGCTCGCGTCCGCTCGCCTCGATCCGGCCGTCGAGCCAGGCCCGCCACATGCCGTCGCGCCGCCGCAGCACCTCGACGACCACGTCGTCCTTGCTGGGGAAGTGGCGGTAGAAGGAGGCGCGGCCCACCCCTGATTCGGACAGGATCCGCTCGATGCCGACGGCCCTGATGCCCTCCTCGTAGAAGAGCCGCTCCGCCGCGCTGAGGAGCCGTTCTTTCGCGTTCGTGGCCATACCAGACGGTACCACTCGGTTCCGTCACGGCGGGATCCCCGTAGCGGATCGAGCGCCTCCCGTTGCGCAAGACGGAACCGATCAGTACCGTCAGGATGGTACCGATCGGTTCCGTCCTGCGTTCGGCTCAAGGAGAGCTCCATGCCCCGCCTGCCCCAACTGACCGTCGACACCGCCAACGAGGAGCAGCGCGAGCTGCTCGAAGGCACCCTCAAGCAGCTCGGCAAGCTGCCCAACCTCTACGCCGCCCTCGCCAACGGCCCGGCCGCCCTGCGCGGTTACCTCGCCCTGCGCGAGTCCCTGGTCGGCGGGAGCTTCAGCGCCCGGCAGCGCGAGCAGCTGGCGCTCTACATCGCCCAGCGCAACGACTGCACCTACTGCGTCTCCGCGCACACCCTGCGCGGCGGCAAGGTCGGCCTGTCCGAGCAGGAGCTGCTCGCCACCCGCCGCGGCACCGACGCCGGCGACCCGCACATGGACCAGGTGCTGCGGATCACCGGCGCGATCATCGAGAGCGGCGGCCGGGTGAGCGACGCCGCCCTCGCCGACGCCCGCGCCGCCGGTGTCACCGACGCCGAACTGGCCGAAATCGTCGGACATGTGGCGCTCAACGTGCTGTCCAACTTCTTCAATCACGTTGCGCAACCGGACTTGGACTTTCCGTTGGTCCCGGCCCAGCTCGCCGAGTAGAGTCCTTCGCGGCCGACCAGGGGTGCCGGCGCGCGAACGGCGTGCCGGCACCCCTGTGGTGTGACAGACCGACTGGGGCGATCGAACGGGTGGCGTGACCTGCCATCCGAGTGCCAGCTGCCGCCGGGGGGCGGCAAGGGGGTTATTCACGTGGACATCGACGCAAGAACCCTTCGTACCTTCCGTGAGGTGACCCTGACCGGGTCCTTCACTCAGGCGGCCCGCCGCCTCGGGTACTCGCAGTCCAGCGTCACGGCGCAGATGCGCGCACTGGAACGGCAGGTGGGCGAGCCCGTCTTCGAACGGCTCCCCAACGGCGTGCGGCTCACCCGGGCCGGCACCGTCCTGACCGAGTACGCGCGCCAGATCCTCACCCTCGTCGGCGAGATGGAGACGGCCCTGCGCCGCCCCGCCGCCAACCCGCCCCGGATGACCGTCGGCATCGTCCCCGCCCTCGCGTACGGGCAGCAGCTCGCCCGGGTCACCCACATCGGCCGCCGGCTGCTCTCCGGCGTCCAGCTGGCCCTGCGGGTCATGGGCACCGCCGAGATCCACGACGCCTTCCGCGCCGGATCGATCGACGGCGCCCTGGTGCTCACCGTCGTCGAGTCCGACGACCCCACCGCCCTGCCGGCCGGTCTGCCCGACCAGCCGCGTGCCGAGCGCCCCGACGACTTCACCGAAGTGCGCCTCCAGGAGGTCGAGTTCGTGCCCGTCACCGGCGTCTCCCGGGCCCGGGGCCGCGCCTCGGCCGGCCGCCAGGTGGTCATCGCGGACCCCGACTGTCCCTCGCAGCGCTGGCTGCCCGAATTCCTCCGGCTCCGCTCCGACGGGCCGCCCGAGATCCACGAACTCGGCTCCATGGCGGGCGTCCGCGCCGCCGCCCAGTCCGGGCTCGGCTGCGCGATGCTGCCCATGGCGCTCGCCGCCTCCCCGCGCGAGGCCACCGGACTGCGCCCGCTGCCCGGCGTCCCCCGGATGCGGTGGAACGCCTCGCTCGTCTCCGCCCGCGCCGACGACCGTCCGGCGCTCGACTGGGAGAACCTCACCGAGACGCTCCGTCAGGCCACCGCGCTCGCCTGCGCGGTCTACCCGGACCGCCGAGAGGACCCGGCCGTGCTCCCCGCCCTCGACCCGGGCGTCGCGGGCCGTCCCACCCCCTGAACGGGTGCCACGGCACACCGCACCCTCCCCGGACCCACACCCCCGACCGGGCCCAGAGGGCTGCGGTGCGCCGTGGCACCTCTCCCGTCGCGCCCCGCGCTACAGGTCGAACTCGTGCGGCGGCAGGTCGAGCGCGAAGCAGGCCTCGCGGACCACGGCCTGCTCGGTCTTGTCGAAGTCGCCGTCGGCGCCGCCGATGACGATGCCGATCTGCACGACCGCGCGGGCCTCGGCCGGCTTCTTCTTCGCCTTGGCGATCTCCTGGAGCACGCTGACCTTGCCGAAGTCGAAGTCGGCGGCCAGCTTGTCGAGGTTGGCGTCGAAGCGGCGCTGCAGATCGGTCGCGTCGAAGTTCTGCAGCACCTCGTTCGTGGCGATGAGCTGGGCGACGCGGCGGCGCTCGGACGGGTCGATCGACCCGTCCGCGGCGGCGACCAGGGCGCACATCGCCATGCTCGCGTCGCGGAAGGCGCCGCTCTTGAGGTCGTTCTTCTTCGCGACCAGCTGGGTCTGCATCGTCGATGCGGACTCCTTGATGCGGTCCCACAGGGCCATGTGAAAGCACTCCAGACGTCGGTTGTTTCTACTGGCTTGTAGAACGTACCAGCGGAGCCGGAGGTTCCCGTCCGCTCCCGTGAACGCCGAACGGCGGTGGGGCCTTGGCCCCACCGCCGTTCATGCCGTGCAGTGTCCTGCGGTCCCGCGGTCCCGCGGTCCTGCGGTTCTCCGGGTCAGACCGCCGGAGCCGGGAAGGTCGGGTACTCGACGCCCGAGACGTGCTGGACGACCCGGATGACCTGGCAGGAGTAGCCGAACTCGTTGTCGTACCACAGGTACAGGATCGCGTTGTCGCCGTCGACCTTGGTCGCGCCGGCGTCCACGATCGACGCGTGGCGCGAGCCCACGAAGTCCATCGAGACGGCGTCGGGGGCCGTGGTGAAGTCGATCTGGCGCTTCAGCGGCGAGTGCAGCGAGACGTCGCGGAGGTACTCCAGGACCTCCTCGCGGGTGGTCTCGCGGCCCAGGCGCAGGCTGAGGATGGCGATCGAGACGTCCGGGACGGGGACGCGGATCGAGCTGCCGGTGATCGGGGCCTTCAGCTCCGGCAGCGCCTTGGCGACGGCCGAGGCGGCACCGGTCTCGGTGATCACCATGTTGAGCGGCGCGGAACGCCCGCGACGGTCGGCCTTGTGGTAGTTGTCCAGCAGGTTCTGGTCGTTCGTGAACGAGTGGACGGTCTCCACGTGACCGCGCAGCACGCCGTACTCGTCGTCCATGGCCTTCAGCGGCGGGACGATGGCGTTGGTGGTGCAGGACGCGCAGGACAGGATCTGCTCGTCCGGCTTGATCGTGTCGTGGTTGACCCCGTGCACGATGTTCGGGACGTCGCCCTTGCCCGGAGCCGTCAGCACGACCTTGTCGATGCCGGGGCGCAGGTGCTTGGACAGGCCCTCGCGGTCGCGCCACTTGCCGGTGTTGTCGATGAGGATGGCGTTCTCGATGCCGTACGCCGTGTAGTCGACCTCGGAGGGGTCGTTGGCGTAGATCACGCGGATCGAGTTGCCGTTGGCGACGATGGTGCTGTTCGCCTCGTCGACGGTGATGGTGCCCTGGAACTGGCCGTGGATCGAGTCCCGGCGCAGCAGCGAGGCGCGCTTCACCAGATCCTGGTCGCCGCCGCCGCGGACGACGATGGCGCGGAGGCGCAGACCGTTGCCGGAGCCGGCCTTCTCGATGAGCAGGCGGGCCACCAGGCGACCGATGCGGCCGAAGCCGTACAGGACGACGTCACGGCCGTCACCGCGCGCGATCTTGTTGGCGCCGATGGCGCCCGCGACGGCGTCGGCGGTGAAGTCCGCCACCGACAGGCCGCGGTCGTCGGCCTTGTACTCGGCGGCCAGCATGCCGATGTCGATCTGGGACGGGCCCAGGTCGAGGGTGGTCAGCGCCTCAAGGAACGGCATCGTCTCGGTGACCGAGAGCTCCTCGCCGTCGATCTGGCGGGCGAACCGGTGGGTCTTGAGAATGCTCACCACCGACTTGTTCACCAGGGAGCGGCTGTGCAGGAGGACGGTGACGTCCTGCTCCCGGTGCAGCCTCCCGATGATCGGGATCATGGACTCCGCGATCTCCTCGCGGTTCTTCCAGTTTGTGAACGAGTCCTCGTTGACAGTCACAGAAAGCATCTCTCGATCGAGCTAGGCAGTGCTCATATGCTAACCCGACGGTCCTCCGGTCCTTCAAGGGGTCCCCGGGGAGGCGGTCGTCACGTCCCCGGGAACCCTTCACCCCTGTCGCCTCACGGCACCGTGGTCACGGCGCCGCCGTGACGGCGCCCCCTCACCGCGCCGCCGCTCCCTCCCCCCGCGCCGCCAGCTCCGCCCGGACGGTGCGCGCCGCGGCCACCAGGTTCTCCAGCGCCGCCCGCGTCTCCGGCCAGGTGCGCGTCTTCAGGCCGCAGTCCGGGTTGACCCACAGCCGGTCGGCGGGGATCGCCGCGAGCCCCGTCCGCAGCAGCTCGGCCGCCTCTTCCGGGCCCGGCACCCGGGGGGAGTGGATGTCGTACACCCCGGGACCCGCCTCGCGCGGGTAGCCGTGGCCGGCCAGCTCGCGCGCCACCTGCATGTGCGAACGGGCCGCCTCCAGGCTGATCACGTCCGCGTCCAGCTCGTCGATGGCGCCGATGACGTCACCGAACTCGGCGTAGCACATGTGGGTGTGGATCTGGGTGTCCGGCCGCACCCCGCTCGTCGCGAGCCGGAACGCCTCCGTCGCCCACGCCAGGTACTCCGCCCGCCCCGCCGCGCGCAGCGGCAGCGTCTCCCGCAGCGCCGGCTCGTCCACCTGCACGACCGAGGTCCCCGCCGCCTCCAGGTCGCCGACCTCGTCCCGCAGCGCGAGCGCCACCTGCCGGGCCGTCTCCGCGAGCGGCTGGTCGTCCCGGACGAACGACCAGGCCAGCATCGTCACCGGCCCCGTCAGCATCCCCTTCACCGGCCGCGAGGTCAGCGACTGCGCGTACGCCGTCCAGCGCACCGTCATCGGCGCCGGCCGCGACACGTCCCCGGCCAGCACCGGCGGCCGGACGTACCGCGTGCCGTACGACTGCACCCAGCCGTGCCGAGTCGCGAGATAGCCGTCCAGCCGCTCGGCGAAGTACTGCACCATGTCGTTGCGCTCGGGCTCCCCGTGCACCAGGACGTCCAGGCCCGCCTTCTCCTGGAACGCCACCACCTCCCGCACCTCCGCCTCGATCCGCCCCTCGTACGCGGCCGCGTCGATCCGCCCCGCGCGCAGGTCGGCCCGGGCCGAGCGCAGCTCCGTCGTCTGCGGGAAGGAACCGATCGTGGTCGTCGGCAGCAGCGGCAGCCGCAGCTGCGCCCGCTGGGCGGCGGCCCGCTCGATGTACGGCTGCGCCCGGCGGGCGTCCTCCTCGGTGACCGCCGCCGTCCGCGCCCGCACCGCCGGGTCGCGGGTCAGCGCGGAGGCGGTACGGGAGGCCAGCGCGGCCCGGTTCGCGGCGAGCCGGGCGGTGACCGCGCCGGGCCCCTCGGCGAGCCCCCGGGCCAGCGTCGCGACCTCCTCCGACTTCTGCCGGGCGAACGCCAGCCAGCGCGCGACCTGCGGATCGACCTCCCGCTCGGCCGCCGCGTCCAGCGGCACGTGGAGCAGCGAGCAGGAGGCGGCCACGTCGACCCGGCCGGCCAGCCCGAGCAGGGTCGCCAGGGTGGCCAGCGAGCGCTCCAGGTCGTTGATCCACACGTTGCGGCCGTCCACGACGCCGGCGACGAGCCGCTTGCCCGGCAGCCCGCCGACGGCCGCCAGGTCCGCCAGGTTCGCCGCGGCCGGACCGGTGAAGTCCAGGGCGAGGCCCTCGACCGGCGCCTTCGCCAGGACCGGCAGCGCCTCGCCCAGCCGGTCGAAGTACGAGGCGACGAGCAGCTTCGGCCGGTCGGCGAGCGCACCCAGGTCGCGGTACGCGCGGGCGGCGGCGTTCAGCTCGGCCGGGGTGCGGTCCTGCACCAGGGCCGGCTCGTCCAGCTGCACCCACTCCGCGCCCGCCGCCCGCAGGTCGGCCAGCACCTCCGCGTACACCGGCAGCAGCCGGTCCAGCAGGGTCAGCGGTACGAAGTCGGTGGGGGCGTCCGCGGCCGGCTTGGCCAGCAGCAGGAACGTCACCGGCCCGACGAGCACCGGCCGGGCCGTGAGGCCCAGCGACAGCGCCTCGGCCAGCTCGCCGACCTGCTTGCGGGAGTCGGCGGAGAACACGGTGTCGGGGCCCAGCTCCGGCACCAAATAGTGGTAGTTGGTGTCGAACCACTTGGTCATCTCCAGCGGGGCCACGTCCCGCGTCCCGCGCGCCATGGCGAAGTAGCCGTCGAGCGGGTCGGCGGCGACGGCGGCACGGTGCCGGGCGGGCACGGCACCCACCATCACGCTGGTGTCCAGGACGTGGTCGTAGTACGAGAAGTCGCCGGTCGGCACCTCGCGGACGCCGTCCCCGACGAGCTGCCGCCAGGCCGCGCGGCGCAGCCCGGCCGCCGTCAGCCGCAGCTGATCCGCCGTCACCCGGCCCTGCCAGTAGCCCTCGACGGCCTTCTTGAGCTCCCGGTCCGGGCCCTGGCGCGGGTACCCGTACACGGTGGTGGTCGTCGTGGTGGTCGTGCTGGTCACGGAACTCTCCTTCGCGAGTCGTGTGGGGGGACCCCGGATGGACCCGCGAGGGCGCGCACGCACGAAGGAGGCAAGCAAGAGGCAGGGGACACCGCGTGGAAGAACGCCGTGCCCGTCCTGTCGCCGACCCGCCCTCGAGGTCACCGGAATCTCCGCGCGCGGTCGTCACGCACGGGCAGTGGCAGGTCTTCGGACTCGCGAGCACGTCTCGTCGGACGAGACACCTACTGGCCGTCGCTTCCCGGACCGTACGGTCCAGTGCTGTTGACGGCGGTCGTTCCCACTCACCGCTGCGGGGCAGTCCCGGATTCCCACCGGGTTCCCTCTTGCGACGCATCCCGCCTGGCGGACGGGGCGAACCAGCTGCAACGGCCACCCTACGCGCAGCACATGGCGGACGTGCAAGGTTTCCGGGCGACGACCTGGTGACGGGGTGCGCGGGGGTCGGCTTGGTCCGGCCTCGGGGCCGGCCGATGTGGCGCGGCGGACGCCTACCGGTCGCCGCCCGGGCCCGACACAATCCCCGTATGACGATCACGCCGGTCACCACGAGCGCGCCGCCGACGCGCCGTAGCCCCCTCGACTTCGTCCGCGGGTTCCTGACCGGCGCCGTGATCGGGAGTTCGCTCGCCGCCCTCGTCGTCGGCGTCGTCGTCGAGAGGGTCCCGCTGTTCGTCGCGGGGCTCGTCGTGCCCGTGGTCTACGGGCTGCTGATCCTCCTCGCCGGGGCACCGAAGCGCGCCCGCGAGGCGGCCGTCGTCCCCCGTACCGCCCTCGCGATGATCGAGGAACGGCGCGCCACCGGCGGGGACACGAGCGACGTGCCCGTCCGCTTCGACCTCACCGTCGCACCGGACGACGGACCCGCCTACCGCGTCGTGTTCGTCCAGGACGTCAACCTCGTCGACCTGCCCGACTACCGGCCGGGCGGCATCCTGGTGGTCCGGTACCCGCCGGACCGGCCCTGGCAGGTGAAGATCGTGAAGCGGCCGACCCCGGAGTGGGAGGACCGCGCGGCCACGGCCCGCATCGACTCGGCGCCCGGGCCGGCCCTGGCCGCCGCACCCCCGGAGACCAGCGCCGTCGGCTGCGTCACGCTCCTCGCCCTGCTGCTCGCCGCCGCCGCCGTGGTCTTCCTCTTCCGCGCCGAACTCTTCGGCCCGGACCCGGCCGAGCGGCCCCCCCGCGCCCGCCGGCCCCACCGCCTCCGCCACCTCCTCCACCACCGTCGTCTCGGTGGGCTCCGGCACGGTCTCCCTCGGCCCCGGCCAGTCGATGCTCGACGAGGGCGCCCTGCGCCGGGCCGTCGACGGGCTCACCGGGGGCGAGGAGAAGCGCCGGGCGCTCACCGTCGTCGTCCAGGACCGGCAGCTGACCGTCGTGTTCGCCCCCACGGGTTCGCAGGCCCTCGGCTTCGACCCGGGCGCGCTGCCGTATTCCCGCGTCCCCGCCCTCGTCCGGGAGGCCAGGACCACCCTCGGCGTCCGCGCCCCGCAGACCTGGCAGCTCACCGCCGAGCGCCTGACCGGCGCCCTCACCCTGCGGATCGGCGTGACCGGCGCCGACGGCGCCGCCGTGCTGGAGGCGGACGGCGACGGCACGGTGGTGCGGCGGATCCCGGCGCACTGAAGCGATACGCCGAAGAGGCGCGGACGAGACATCGACGAGACGCCGACGAGACGCCGACGAGGCATGCGGTACCGAAGGGAGCACGGATGGGCTGGCACGGTTATCTGGCGTTGTGGTGCGCGGTGTTCGGCACGGTGGCGCTGGTCGGGTACGGGCGGTCGCTCGCCGGGGTGACCGGCGCCCAACGGGCGGTCCGGGTCACCGGCCGGATCGAGCGGGTCACCGAGCCGCGGCACGGCAGCTCCGGCCGCGAGGGGATAGCGGTCGTCGTCACCTTCCGGGACCCCGCCACGGGGGAGGAGTTCACCGTCACCAACGACGGCGAACGCGGCGATCTGATCCGCGCCGCCTGGCTGGGGCGTGAGGTCGGCATCCGCTACCCCCCGGGCCGGCCGCACGCCTTCCGGTTCGTCAGCGACCTCGAGGACGGCCGGCGCGGACTCGGCTGGCCGAACTTCGCGGCCTTCCTGGTCTACGCGGGCCTGGTCGTCGTCGCCGTGGTCGACTGGGGCTGGCCGTGGGCCCTGCTCGGCTTCGGCGTGCCCTGGACCCTGCTGGGCGTCGCCTACGCGCCCGGGTCCCTGCGCGTCACGCGCGAGCGCGCCGCCGCACTGGCCTCCGTGGCCCCCGTCCCCGGCCGGGTGATCGCCGTGCTCGAGGACGTCACCGTCGACGAGGACGGCGACACCCTCACCCACCGCCGGCCGGTCGTCTCCTTCACCACGCACGAGGGCACGGCCGTCATCGCGTACTGCCCCGACGGGCTGAGGGACCCCGCCAGGGCGTTCGGACGCGAACTCACCGTCCACTACCGGCCCGACGACCCGGCGGTCTTCACCCCGGACCTCGCGAGCGAACACCGCTCCCGCAGGCTCGACTTCGGCTGCAGCGTCGTGGCCGTCCTGGCGGGAGTGGCGGCGCTCGTGGTGGGCGGTGTCGCGCTCGCGTCCTGAAGCGGGCCGGAGCGACGTCCTGTCAGGCGGCGGCCAGTGCGGGCCTGTCGGCTGTTGTTTCTTCGGTGTTGAGGAGTGTGAGGAGGGCGGCGCGGGCGCGGGCGACGCGGGAGCGGATGGTGCCGACGGGGCAGCCGATGGCTTGGGCGGCTTCGGCGTAGGGCAGGCCGAGGAGCTGGGTGAGGACGAAGGCGTCGCGGCGTTCGTCGGGGATGGTGTCGAGGAGTTCGGTCAGGGCGATGCCGTCCTCGAAGCCGGGCAGGTCGCGGGGCTGGGCGTGTTCGGCGGCGGTCTGCCAGTCGTCGTGGTCGCACAGGCGGGGGCGGGCGGCGGCGTGGCGGAGGCTGTCGACGACGGTGCGGCGGGCTATGGACAGGAGCCAGGTGCGGGCGGAGGAGCGGCCCTGGAAGCGGGGGAGGGCGGCGAGGGCTCTGAGGAAGACCTCCTGGGTGAGGTCGTCGGCGGCCTGGCGGTCGGCGCTGAGGTAGGCGACGTAGCGCCAGACGTCGCGGTGCAGGGCGCGGACGAACTGGTCGGCCTTGGCGGGGTCGCCGTCACGGGCGGCCAGGGCCAGCAGGGTGGTGGCCGCGTCGGATTCGGGGGAGTGGTGGGGGCTGTGTGCCGGGTGGATGCGGGCAGGTGTCATCGCCACGGGTCCTCGGGTCCTTGAGAGGGAGGCAGGAAGGGGGTACGGCCGGCACCAGGGCGCGGCCGGGGCCCGAGCGGCGGCCGCGGGGCGGCCGGCGGGCTCGGGGGACCGGCTGTCGGATCAGACGACAGCGACTGCCTGGGGAGGACCCCGGGAGACCAGGGAATGCGCGAGGTGGAGCCGCCGCGGCACACGCGCGTCACCCGGACGCACCGGACGCACACGCGGCCGGCCCACCACGACCGGCACCACGGCCAGCAGCAGCGACAACGGCCGGAACAACCCCGCCGGCAACGCCCGCAACAACCGGAACGCCCCCCGCTCCCCGTACGCCAGCCACACACCGCTCAACAGCGCGGCCAGCACGTGCGCCGCGAGCATGCCGAAGGACGAGGAGAGCGAGAAGTCCGTCAGGTCGGCGGCATGCGCCAGGGAGGAGACCATGGACGCCATGTCATGGGCGTCGGACGCGACCGGGAGGTGGGCCATGGCCACATGACCCGCGTCGCCCACCTGGACGACGTCGACGCCGAGGCCGGGCAGGTGCGCCATGTCGGCGGGACCCATGTCGGCGGGACCCATGTCCGGGGCCCCCATGGCCGGATGCGCCATGTGCGCCGAGGACAGGGTGCCGGAGGCGGCGGACACGGAGCCGCCCCCGCTTCCCGTACCGGCACCCGACCCCGACCCCGCACCCATGCCGGTGTGCGCGGCGCCGCCGCCCGACTGGGCCCAGGAGAACACCGAGTGCAGCACCGTCTGGACCGCCACGGCAGCCGCCGTCACGGCGAACAGGCCGCGCTCGCGGGCGGCCGTCGCCCAGGCCGCCGCCGCGGTCGCCGCGAAGGCCGCGCCCAGCACCCAACCGGCCACGGGACGGCCCGACATGAGGATGTGGCCGGTGGCGGCGAGCAGCACGCAGACGGCCGCGAACAACGCGGCCCGTACCCCTCGCGCTAATCGGCCCGGTCTCATGGCGTGCCCATCCTTGCACCCCTCCCCGTCGACCCGCCCGCCCCCTCGTCGCGTGCGGAACATGCCGCGGAACATGCCTACGCGAGATGTGGTCCGTCCCACAAGAGGGCCCGGGAACTCCCCGGGCGCCCCGTCCGACTCCTCTCCCCGGAAGCGGCCGGAGACACCGGGCGCGGGTACGGGGGAGGGGTGGCGGTTGAGCGACGAGCGCCCGGCGCGCGGGCTGACCGCGCTGCTGACGACGGCCATGGCGTTCTCGATGATGCAGCTCTTCCTGCTCGGCGCGCTCGGTCCGCGCCTGGTGGAGCGGCTCGGCGTCTCCGAGACCCTGCTCGGTCTGACCACCACCGTCGGCTTCGGCACGGCCGCCGTCCTGTCGCCGCTCGGCGGACGCATCGTCGACCGGGTCGGCCCGCGGCGCGCGCTCGTCGCGCTGCTCGCCGTCTCGGCGCTCGCCCTCTCGCTCATCGGCGCCGCGCCGGGACCGGGACTGCTCCTCGCCGCCGTCGCCCTCGGCGGCGTCCCGCAGGCCCTCGCCAACCCGGCGACCAACAAGGCGATCCTGGCCGCGGTCCCGCCGGCCCGCCGCGGCGCGGTCACCGGGACCAAGCAGTCCGGGGTGCAGCTGGGCGCCTTCGCCGCCGGGCTGCCGCTCGCCTCCGCCGCGGGCGTGCTGGGCTGGCGGGGCGCCGTGTGGGTGGCGGCCGCGGCCGCGGCGCTCGCCGCCGTGTGGGCCTGGCACAGGGTGCCTCCGCACATGGCTCCCGCACCCACCACCCCCGGCGGCCCGGCGACCACGGACCGCCGCCCCGTGATCTGGCTGGCCGCCTTCTCGGTCTTCCTGGGCGCGGGCATCGCGTCCGTCAACACCTACCTCGCGCTGTACGGCGCCGGGCGGCTCGGGATGGGCCCGGCGGTGGCCGGCGCGCTGGTCGCCGTCCTCGGCGTCGCCGGCATCGCCGGCCGGGTCGGATGGTCCCGCGCCGCCGTCCCCGGCCGCGCCCCGTGGCTGCCCGGGGGGCTCGCCGCCGGAGCGGTGGCCGCCGCCGTGCTCCTCGCCCTCGCCGAACGGGCCACGCCCCTGGTGTGGGCGGGAGCCGCGGCGGTCGGCGTGTTCGCGGTCGCGGGCAACGCCGTCTCGATGGTGCTGGTGCTCCAGCGCTCCGCCCCCGGCCGCGCCGGGCAGGACTCGGCGCTCGTCGCGGCGGGCTTCTTCGCCGGGTTCGCCGTGGGGCCGCCGCTGTTCGGGACGCTCGCGGCTCGCGGCCGCTACGACCAGGGCTGGGCGCTCGTCGCGGCCGAGTTCGCCGTCGCCGGCGCGGTGGCCCTCACCTGGGCGCTGCGGGACCGACGTACGAGGGAGCGGGTGGCATGATCGCCCCGGACTGGGCCGAGTCGGCCCTCGCCCTGCTCGTCCACCGGGTGGGCCGGACCGCCGAACAGGTCGGCTCCCGCTTCCCGTTGTACGCCGAACCCGGCGACGGGCGCTGGACGACGACCGGCCGCGGCTCCTGGACCGGCGGCTTCTGGGCCGGCCTGCTGTGGCTGCGCGCCCGGCACCGGGCCAGCGGCAGCCCCTCCGACACCCTCGCCGCCTCCGCCTGCACCGCCCGCCTCGCGCCCTGGGCCGAGGCCGACACCGCGACCCGCGGGCTCATCCTCTGGTACGGGACCGCCCTGGCCTTCGACGACAAGGGCGCCGACGCGCTGCGCGACCGCGCGGCCCGGACCGTGCTGGGCGCGTGGGAGCCGCGGCACGGCCTGGTCCCCTGGGGCGCGGCGCTCGGCGGGGAACGCCTGCGGGCCCGCGCGGACGGCGTGCCCGGCCTCGTCCCGCTGCTCGCCGCCGCCGGCCCCGAGGGCGAACGGGCGGCCGACGCGCACCTGCGCCGCCACCTCGACCTGTGCCTGCCCGGGGACGGCCGCCGCCCCCAGCCGTCCTGGCGCTACGACGAGACGGCCGCCACCTGGACCGCGGAGCCCGAGCCCGGTCCCGGCTGGACCCGCGGCGAGGCCTGGCTCCTCCTCGCGGTCGCCGACGGCCTGCTGCGCGTCGGCAGCCCCGGGGGCACGCCCGCCCCCGGCCACGGAACGGGCGCGGCGACCCTGGCCGATGCCGCCGAACAGCTCCTGTGCACGGCCGAGTTCCTCACCGGCCCGCTGGTCCCGCCCGCCGACGCCCGGCACCGCGACGGCCCCCTGGACACCTCGGCCGCCGCCATCGCCGCGGTCGCCCTGCGCAAACTCGCCCTGGTCCCCGACGCTCCCTGGGCGACCGCCTGCAACGCCCGCTCGGACGCGATCCTCCACCGCCTCGCCCACGCCCACCTCACCCGCCCGGGCGGGATGCGGCCGGGCGGCATGCTCCTGGACGGCTGTTACGACTCGACGCAGCGCACGGCCGTCTGGAACGAACTCGTGTGGGGCGACTTCTTCCTGGCCCTGGGCCTCGCCGCCCTCCGCGGCGACGTGGACCTCACGCGGGTCTAGGCCGTGTCTTCCGGATCCGGCCTGATCCGGAAGACAGGGTCCTGCGCCCGGCGCACAACCCGGTGGCGGCCATGCCCCGGCGGATGGCATGCTTGTGATCGCCGAGGGGTGTAGCTCAGATGGCCAGAGCGCCGGTCTCCAAAACCGGATGCCGCAGGTTCGACTCCTGTCACCCCTGCCGACGACCGCGCCCCCACCCTTCCGGGTGGGGGCGCGGTCGCGTACGGGGAGGAGGGAGGGGCGCGGCTCCGCCACCACCCCGGGCGTCAGCCCAGCCACTCCCGCAGCAGCTCCTCGCGCTCCGAGCGCCGGGGCGTCCCGCCCTCGTGGGTGCGGCCCCACCGCGCCATCGTCGCCAGCGTCGTCTCCAGGGTTGCCTGACCCTCCGTCAGGCGGGACAGCAGGGCGCGGGAGAGCTCCGTCTCGTTCTGCGAGTAGCCGGCGGCCGCCGCCACGTACGCCGCCAACTCGTGGACGCCGTCCGGGGACTCCACGCCGACCCTCATCAACGGCGGGACCTCCCCGCCCAGTCCCGTGCCGCCGGCCATCGCCAGCTCCAGCACCGTGCCGATCGCCAGGTCCTTCACCGCCTCGACCTGCCGCATCAACGTCCTCACCGGCACGTCCGACACCGTCAGGTCCCGCACGTCCTCCCACAGGTGCAGCCGGGACTGCCCGTCGCCGAGGCCCACCACCGCCTCGGGGGTCAGACGGACCCCGGGACCGTGCCCGGACGGCTTCGCGCCCACGTAGACGTCGCCCTCGGCGATCCAGAACAGGCCCACCATGGCCATGGCTGTGCTCACTTCTTCCAATGATCAGGTCGCCCTCGGCAACGGGCGGAGGGCCGTCGGAGTTCCCGCGTCGCGCAGCACCCTGCGGGCCACCGAGGTGATGTGCATCTCGTCGGGGCCGTCCAGCACCCGCGCCGTGCGCCCGGTCCGGAGCAGGGCCGGGAGCGGGGTGTCCGGGCCGAGGCCCGCCGCGCCGAAGACCTGGACGGCGCGGTCCGCCACGTCCTGCAGGGCCCGGGCCGCGGCCGTCTTCGCCAGACCCACCTCCACGTGCGCGTCTCGCCCCCCGGCGACCAGGGCCATCGCCTCGTGGACCAGGGGGCGGGCGGAGCGCAGGGCCAGCAGCGCCTCGAAGACGTGCCGCTGGACGAGCTGGTGGCCGGCCAGCGGGCCCCGGGCGCCCCGCCGTTCCACGGCCCGCGCGCAGAGCAGGTCGAAGGCCCGCTGCGCCTGGCCCAGCCAGCGCAACGCGCGCAGCGTCCTGCCCAGTTGGAGCCGCTCGCCCGCCACCGCCAGCGCCCCGCCCTGCGGACCCACCAGGTGGTCCTCGTCCACCGGGACCTCGTCCAGGGCGATCTCGTACTGCCCCGTCGCGCCGAACACCGGCAATTCGCGCACCACCGTGAAACCCGGGGCGGCGGTGGGGACCAGGAGGAGGGAGAGGCCCTCGCGGTCCCCGGGCGCACCGTCCGTCCGGACCAGGACGGTCATCAGGTCGGCCTCCCGCGCGTTCGACACGAACCACTTGCGCCCGCTGACCCGCCACCCGCCGCCCGGCCGCCGCTCCGCCCGCGTGGCGGTCAGGGCGGGCTCGGTGCCCGGCGTGTCCGGCTCCGTCATCGCGTAACAGGTGCGCAGCCCACCCGAGACGAGGAGGGGGAGGACGTCCGCGCGCACCCGCGGCGAGCCGTGCCGGGCCAGCATCGTCACGTCCAGGAGCGGGGCCGAGCCCAGCGCCACCGGGCCGTGGTCGCTGGCGCCCTCCGCCTCGGCGAGGGCGGCGTACGCCGTCAACGACAGCCCCCCGCCGCCCAGTTCCGCGGGCAGCGGCAGCGCCCACAGGCCCGCCTCCCGGGCCCGCTCCCGCAGTTCCGCCCGGATCCGCGCGGCCTCCGGGCCGCCGGCGTCCAGCAGCGTCTCGTACGGGAACACCCGCTCGCGCACGAACCTCGCGACCCGCTCGCGCAGCTGCTCCACGTCGCTCGTGGTCGGCTCCGTCACCGCTCTCCCCTCTCACCGGGAACTCGGCAGAACACGCGTCCGACTGTCTGCCCGTGGGAGTGGTCGGGCGTACCCACCCACCGGTTCCCGCCCCCACTCCCACACCCGCCACACCCCTCACCCCCGACACGCGCCAGGAGACCAGCAGCATGGCGTCAGCGACGACGAACCCGGGGCCCCCGCGACCCCTCGACGGCCTTCGCTTCGAGCTCGCCGGATCCGCGGCGCTCACCCGGGTGGCCGACGACCACCTCCGGCGCCTCGGCGCGAGCGCGGCCGAGCCGGGTGAGCCGGGCGAGCCGGGCGGGGCCGGCAGCGGCCCCTGCCTCCCCGGCGACGGGCACGTCCGCCTCGGCGGCGGCGGCCTCGGCTCCGTCCGCGCCCGGGCCGGCTGGGGCGCACCCGGCTCCGGGGCCGAGGACGAGGCCACCGCCCAGGCCGTCACCGGCGTGATGGCCGTCCACGGGCGCCGCCACGGCACCCCGCGCGGCCTCGGCGTCGACCTCCTCGCCACCGCCACCGGCGTCCTCACCGTCCAGGGCCTGCTCGCCGCCCTCATCGGCCGGGCCCGCGGCGGCACCCCCGCCGCACGCGTGGAGACGGCCGCCGACCGCACCGGGCTCCTCCTGGTCTCGCAGTACCTCGCCGCCGCCGGCGCCGACGAACCCGAGGCCGTCGAACTCGCCCCGGGCGGACCGCCGTTCACCTCGCGCGACGGCGTCGTCTTCGAGCTGGAGACGCTGGACCCCGGCGCCTGGGCGGAGTTCTGGAGGGACCTCGACGCACCCGCCGACGCGGTACGGACCGGATGGCGCCCCTTCCAGTTCCGCTACGCCACCGCCTGCGCGCCGCTCCCGCGCGCCCTGCACGCGACCGCCCTCGCCCACGGCATCGAGCGCGTCCGGCAGGCCGCCGCCCGCTCGGGCGCCGAGGTGTGCCGGCTGCGCACCCTCGCCGAACGGGCCCGCGAGGACGACGGGGCCGACCCCTGGTCCCTGCGCCCGCTCGGGCGCCCGGAGCCCGGAGCACCGGCGGCAGCGGCGGGCAGGGCGGCGCCGGCGGCCGCACCGGCGCCGGCGGACCGGCCGCTGGAGGGACTGACCGTCCTGGAGGCCGGGCGGCGCATCCAGGCGCCCCTCGCCGCGCACCTGCTGGGCCTGCTCGGGGCCCGCGTCATCCGGATCGAGCCGCCGGGCGGCGACCCGCTGCGCGGCATGCCCCCCGCCTGTTCCGGCGTCTCCGCCCGCTGGCTCGCCCTCAACCGGGGCAAGGACGCCGTCGAACTCGACATCAAGTCCCCGCGCGACCGCGACGCACTGCGCGGACTCGCCGCCGACGCCGACGTGTTCCTGCACAACTGGGCCCCCGGCAAGGCCGCCGAACTCGGTCTCGACGCCGAGGACATGAGCGCCGCGAACCCGGCCCTCGTCTACGCGTACACCGGCGGCTGGGCCGACCGGATCCAGGACGCCCCCATGGGCACGGACTTCATGGTCCAGGCCCGCACCGGCGTCGGCGAGGCCGTCCACCCGGCGGACGAGCCGCCCGTGCCGTCCCTGATGACCCTGCTCGACCTCCTCGGCGGACTGCACGGCACCGAGGCCGTCCTCGCCGGCCTCCTGCTGCGCGAACGGACCGGCCACGGCGTACGGGTGGACTCCTCGCTGCTCGGCGCGGCCGACACCCTCCTGGCACCCGCCCTGCGCCGGGCCGCCCGGGGCGACGCCCCGCGCGTACCGGCCGGCTTCCGGGCCACCCTCCCGACCGCCGACGGCCGGATCGCCCCCGCCGACCGGTCCGCCGCCGCGGCCGCCGCGTACGACCTGAGCACGCTGCCGACCGCCCGTGCCCTGGCCCTGCTCCGCGAACGCGGACTCGCCGCCACCCGTGTCGTCACCGACCTCGGCGAACTGCTGGGCGCGGGGCGGACGGAGGCGATCCGACCGTCGGCGGCCGGCGGGGCGGGGAGCCGCCCCCCGACGGCGGGCACGACCACCACCACTGCCGTGGCCACCCGCGCCCCGGCCCCCGCCGCCACCCTCCGGCCGCGCCCGTCCGGCCCGATCGGCCGTGACGAGCACGGTGCGCCCACCGTTCCCGACCCCTGGAGCTTCGCGTGACCGTCGCCCTGCACGACCTGCTGCCCGCCCGGCTCCGCCGTTCCTGGGCGGTGGAGGGGCTCTGCCCCGACCTCGACCTGTACAGCCTGTTCCGGGCCCGGCAGATCGCCGACCCGCACCGGACCGCCGTGATCGACGCCAAAGGGGCGCTCTGCTACACGGCCCTCGACCGCAAGGTCCGATGTCTCGCCGAGGGGCTGCGGTCGCTGGGCATCGGGGCCGGGGACGTCGTCGGGGTCCAGCTCCCCGACGGGCGCGGGGCGGTCACGGCCGATCTCGCGCTCGCCGCCCTGGGCGCCGTCGCCCTGCCGTTCCCCGTCGGCCGCGGGGCCCAGGAGGCCGAGGGACTGCTCCGGGGTGCCGAGGCCGTCGCCGTCATCGCCGCCACCGAGCACCGGGGGCGGACCCGCGCGGCCGGTCTGCTCGCCCTCGCGCCCACGCTGCCCGCCCTGCGGCACGTGATCGCGGCCGGGCCGGGAACCGCCCCCGAAGGAACGATTCCGCTGGCCCGGCTGCTCCGTACCGACCCCACCGGCTTCGTCCCCGCCCGGCCCGACCCGGACGGCGCCGCGCGCATCCTGGTCTCCTCCGGCTCGGAGGCCGCGCCCAAGATGGTCGCCTACTCCCACAACGCGCTCGCCGGCGGCCGCGGCAACTTCCTCGCCTCCCTCATGCCCGACACCACCCCGCCGCGCTGCCTCTTCCTCGTCCCCCTGGCCTCCGCCTTCGGCTCCAGCGGCACGGCCGTCACCCTCGCCCGGCACGGCGGCACCCTCGTCCTGCTCGACCACTTCACCCCCGAGGCGGCGCTCGCGGCCGTCCGGGCGCACGCCCCCACCCACGTCCTCGGCGTCCCCACCATGATCCGGATGATGCTCGAACGCCTGGAGCTGGAGGGACCCGGCAGCGGGACGCTCCCCGCCCCCACCGCCCTGGTCCTCGGCGGCGCCCCCCTCGACGAGGCCACCGCCACGGCCGCCACCGAGGGCTTCGGCTGCCCGGTCGTCAACCTGTACGGGTCGGCGGACGGCGTCAACTGCCATACGGGCATCGAGGTTCGACCCGAGCCCACGGACCCCGCCGCCCCCGCGCCCGCCGCCTCCCTCGGCATCGTCGTCGGCAGGCCCGACCCACGCGTCGCCGACATCCGCATCGCCGACCCCGACACCCACCAGCCGCTGCCCGGAGGCCGGATCGGCGAGATCGTGTCGCGCGGCCCGATGACCCCGCTCTGCTACGTCGCCGCCCCCGAGCTCGACGCCCGCTACCGCACCCCCGAGGGCTGGGTCCGCACCGGCGACCTGGGCTACCTCGACGCCGACGGCCTGCTCCACGTCGTCGGACGCCTCAAGGACGTCGTCATCCGGGGCGGCGCCAACATCAGCCCCGCCGAGGTGGAACGCGAACTCGCCGCCCACCCCCGGATCCGCGACGTGGTGTGCGTCGGCGTCCCCGACCCGCTGATGGGGGAGCGGCTCGCCGCCTGCGTCGTCGTCCGGGGCTCCGGGCCGGCCCCCGGGCTCCCGGAGCTCGGCGCCCACCTGGACGCGCGCGGCCTCGACCGCCACAAGCACCCCGAGCTGCTCCTGCTCCTCGACGCGCTCCCGCTCACCGCCGCCGGCAAGCCCGACCGCGGCGCACTGCGACGACGGGCCGCCCTCGCGCCCGTACCCGCGGAGGCGTGAGGGCGGGGGCGGGCCGCGCACGGCCCGCCCCCGTCATCCGTTCCGAAGCCCCGCCGGGCTCACCCGACCCCGCCCATCCCCTTCTTCAGCTCGCGCGCCGCGCCCCGGTAGACCGCCAGCAGGTCCAGGTCCTCGCCGGGGTAGTTGACGATCTCGACCTGGCGCACGCCCGAGTCCGGCAGCACCGTGCCCGTCGTCATGTGGGCGTTGTCGAGGACGAGCGCGGGCTTCTTCGCGGCCAGGGCCGCGAGCTGGGCAGGGGTGACCGGCTCGGGGCCGTACGTGCCGACCGTCGTGGCGCCCGCGAGGCCGGCCGCCCAGGTGGTGAAGACCTGGGCGACGACGGACGGGCTCCGCCCGCCCGGCCAGGCGGCGCGCAGTTCGCCGCGCAGCCTCGCCACCTCCGCGTCGAGGCCCGTCTTCCACCGCCCGGCCGCCTCCTTCGTGCCGAACAGGGCGCCCAGGCGGGCGACTTCGGCGGCGGCCTTGGCGGGCTCGTTGTCCAGGTTCACCTCGACGAGCCGGGCCTTCGAGCCCGCCGCCTCCTTGATCTTCGCGGCGTACGGCTCGAACGGCGCGTACAGCACGAAGTCCGCCCCGGCGACGGCCGCCAGGTCGGAGGGCTTCGGGTCGTAGTCGGGGGCGTGATGCACCGACTGCGGCACGATCACCGTGACGTCCTCGGCCCCGGCCGCCTTGGCGAAGGCGCCCTCCCAGGTCGTCGTCACCACGACCACCGGCTTGCCGTGCCGCCCGTCCGCCCCGTGCTCGGGGGCCGGGTCCGCCGTCCCGCAGCCGGTGGTCAGGAGCAGGGCCGCGCTCAGTGCGAGGAAGGGAAGGAGGGGAGTGAGGCGGGCGGTTCGGACGCGGCAGCGCGCCATGGGCGGATTCTCCGTTCGGGGATGAGGTGGACGGCGAGGACGACGGCCCCCGCGGTCAGGACGAGGACCGGACCCGGTGGCCAGTCCAGCCACAGGGCCAGCAGGAAGCCCGTCAGGTTGACGCCGACGCCGATGCCCACCGCCCACGCCACGATCGACCGCAGCGAGCGGCCCAGGCGGCGCGCGGCGAGCGCGGGCAGCAGGGTGAGGGCGTCGACGAGCAGGGCGCCGGTGAGTTTGATCGCCCCGGCCACCGCCACCGCGACGAGGACCAGCAGCGCCGTGGTGAGCAGGCGGACCGGCACCCCCGAACACTGGGCGAGCTCCCGGTCGTACAGCAGCAGCGCGACCTCGCGCCGCCGCCACCACAGCAGCGCCGGCACGGTCACGGCGAGCCCGGCCAGGACGACGAGGTCCGCCGTGCCGACCGACAGGATCGACCCCCACAGCAGGGCGAACGCGCCCGAGGCGTTGACGCCCGAGACGGCCAGCACGAGCAGCGCGCCCGCGATGGCCAGGCTCATCAACAGGCCCATGGCGCCCGAGAGTCCGTCCGGTGTGCGGGCCAGCGGGGCCACCCCCGCGCCCGACAGCGCGCAGGCGACCAGCGCGCACAGCATCGGGTCGAGCCCGGTCAGCAGACCGACCGCGATCCCGAGCAGGGCCACGTGCATCATCGCGAAGCGCACCGGCATGATGTCGAGCCCGACGATGACCACCCCGACGACCGGGAGCCCCACGGCCGCGAGCAGCAGCGCGAAGCCGGCCCGCCGCACCGGCACCAGGTCGAGCAGCGCGCCCAGGTCGGCGGTCGCGAGCGTGCTCACCGCACCTCCCGCAGCCGGCCCGCCGCCATCTCCAGGACCCGGTCGCAGCGGGCGGCGAGGGCCCGGTCGTGGGTCACCACCACCAGCGTGACGGGCAGCGCCGCGAGCACGTCGGCGGCCTCCTCCTGGCCCGCGAAGTCCAGCGCGGCGGTCGGCTCGTCGGCGAGCAGCACCTGCGCGCCGGCCGCCACGCAGCCGAGGGCCCGGGCGAGGTACATGCGCTGCAACTGGCCCCCGGACAAGGTGTGTACGGGGCGGGCCGTCAGCCCGCCGACACCGAGCCGTCCGGCGGCCTCGGCGGCCTCGGCGGGGGCGCCGCCGCTCGCCAGCAGCTCGTCGCCGCGCAACGGGAAGCGCCCCGCCGCCGGCTTCTGCGGGATCCACGCGCAGGCCCGGCGCCGCGCCCCCCACTCGGCCGCCGAACGGGCCGTGCGGCCACCGACCTCGATGGTGCCGCTGGTCTGCGGGTGCAGGCCCAGGACGGCGCGCAGCAGCGTGGTCTTCCCGGAGCCGTTGGTGCCGGTGAGTGCCACGCGCTCGCCGGCCGCGATCTCCAGGTCGACGTCGGTCACCGCCTCCGTACGCCCGTGGCGGCAGCCGACTCCGCGCATGCGTATGTCCAGTCCGCCCATGTCCGGTCCTCCGTCCCGCGTCTCGGTACCGCCCCTCGGTCCCGTCGCGCACCGAGGCGGTGTGCCGGGCGGGGGCGGGGGAGAAGTCGGGCGGGGAGGGCGGGTGGTTCCCGTGGATTCCGGGCGGTTCCCGCGGCGATTCACCGGAACCCGGAGGCGCCGACGGCCGACCCACTCCCAGGACACGGACACCAGGGGCACCCGGGGCACCCGAGGCACCCGGGCCACCTGGAGAACCTGGGAACCCTGGAGAACGTGGGAACGCCAGGGCACCACAGGCACCACGAGCCGCTACAGGCACCACAAGCACGACGAGTTGCTACAGACACCTCAGGCACCACGAGCCGCTACAGACATCACAGGCACCACGAGCCGCTACAGACATCACAGGCACCACGAGCTGCCACAGGCACCACAGCCATCGTTCGTCACATGAACACCGGGAGTCCCTCATGAACCGCAGGCAGTTACTCCGCGCCACCACCGCCCTCGGCGCCACGGGCGCCCTCGCGGGCACGGCCGCGACCTCGGCCGCCGCCGCTCCCTCCGCCCCCGCCGCGGCCCCGAACCGGCCGCTGCGCGTGCACATCCCGCTCTTCGACGGCGTCGAGGAGCTCGACTTCGCCGCCCCTTACGAGATCTTCTCCGCCGCGGGCTTCTTCACCACCCGCCCGGTGGAGGTCCGTTACGTCTCCGCCACCGGAGCCCGCTCGGTCACCGCCGCGTACGGGACGGTCGTCCGCGGCCTCCGGCCCTGGGCGCCCGACGAGGCCGACCTCCTCGTCGTCCCCGGCGGCGGGTACGCGCGGCGGGACAGCCCGGGGGTCTGGGCCGAGATCGACCGGGGCACCCTGCCCCGGGCCCTCGCGGCCGCCGCCCGCCCGGGCCTCACGGTCGCCGCGCTCTGCACCGGCGTCATGCTCCTGTCGGCGGCCGGCCTGACCCGGGGACGCCCCTGCACCACCCACCACAAGGCCAAGGCCGACCTGGAGGGACAGGGCGGACGGGTCAAGAACGCCCGGGTCGTCGACGACGGCGACCTCGTCACCGCCGCCGGCGTCACCTCCGGTCTGGAACTCGCCCTGTGGCTGGTCCACCGCGAGCTCGGCTCCGACACCGCCACCGGTCTGGAGACGATGCTGGAGTACGAGGCCCGCGGCACGGTCTGGACCTCGTCCCCGGCCTAGGCCCGTCGGGCCGGGGCGGGGGCGGCTACAGTCCGACGTCGCGGGCCCGCAGGTCGGCCTGCGTCTCGCGGCGGACGAGCAGCCGTCCCGCCCCCGCCGCGACCGCCACCACCGGCGGGCGGCCGACCAGGTTGTACGAGGAGGCCATCGACAGGTGGTACGCGCCCGCCACCGGAACCGCCAGCAGATCGCCCGGGCGCACGTCCGAGGGCAGCGGCACGTCCTCGGCGAGGACGTCCCCGGCCTCGCAGTGCCGCCCCACCACCGTCGCCCGCCGCGGACCGGCGGCCGACCGGCGCCCGATGAGCCGGGGCGCGTACCGCACCCCGTACAGCGCCGGGCGCGGGTTGTCGCTCATCCCGCCGTCCACGGCGACGAAGAAGCGCTCCGGCGTCGCCTTCACCGCGAGGACCCGGTAGACGACCACCCCGGCCGGGCCCGAGATGGCCCGCCCCGGCTCGACGATCAGCCGGGGCACGGGCAGTCCGGCGCCCGCGCAGCTCTCGGCCAGCTCGGCCCGCACCCGGCGGGCCAGGGCGGCCGGGTCGAGGGCGCGGTCGCCGGGGCGGTACGCGATGCCGTGCCCGCCGCCGAGGTCGAGCTCGGACAGCACCACGCCGTGCGCGTCCCGGGTGCGGGCCATCAGCCCCACCAGCCGTCGGACGGCGACCAGATACGGCTTGACGTCCGTGATCTGCGAGCCGAGGTGGCAGTGCAGCCCGGTGAGCCGCAGCCGGGGCTGGCCGAGGAGGCGGGCGATCGCGTGCTGGGCGTGGCCGTCGCGCAGCGACAGGCCGAACTTCTGGTCGTCGGAGCCGGTGCGGACCTTGGCGTGGCCGCCCGCGCTGATGCCGGGGGTCACCCGCAGCATCACCCGCTGCCGCTCGCCCGGGCCGACGGCGGCGGCGATCCGCGCGATCTCGGCGGGGCTGTCGATGACGATCCGGCCGACGCCGAGGCGCAGCGCGGTCCGCAGGTCCTCCGGGGACTTGGCGTTGCCGTGCAGCAGGATCCGCTCGGGCGGGAAGCCGGTGGTGACGGCGAGTTCGAGCTCCCCGGCCGAGCAGACGTCGAGGCCGAGGCCCTCCTCCTCGACCCAGTGGGCGAGGGCGCGGCACAGGAACGCCTTGGCCGCGTAGTGGACATCGGCCCCGGGGAAGGCGTCCCGGTAGGCGCGGCAGCGGTCGCGGACCTCGGCCTCGTCGAGGACGTAGACGGGAGTGCCGTGGCTCTCGGCGAGCTCGTCGAGGGCCACTCCGCCGACGTACAGGCGCCCGTCGGGCCGCTCGACCGTACGGGCGGGCCAGACGGACAGGTCACCCGCGGGGACGGCGACCGGCGGCAGGGGCGTCACGGTCATCTCGGCGCCGCCCTTCAGCGCGCGGAGGCGGTCAGGGGGCGGGTGGCGGCCCTTCCCGGGCATGGCCCGGGCACGGCCGGACCAGGGGCGGCCGGAGCCGGAGGGACCGGGCCAGGGGCGGCCGGAGCCGGAGGGACCGGGCCAGGGGCGGCCGGAGCCGGGCGGACCTGAGCGGGGATGGCCGGAGCCGGGCGGATCGGAGCGGGGGCGGCCGTCAGCGTCGGGTCGACGGTCAGGATGTCGACGCCCAGCGGGCGGACGAGCGCCCGCAGCGCGGGCTCGGAGAGCGCCGTCCACGGCTGCTCGGCGCCGAGGACGGAGCGGAGCCGGGCGGGCGTCGTGAACGCGACCGCCGTACGGGCTCCGACGGGGGTGCGGAAGAGGCGGGCGGCGCAGCCGTGGGCGACCGGCCGGACGGGGACGCAGAGCCGTCCGGCCGGCGCATGTTCAGCCGGCTCGGGATCGTCGCCGTACAGGTCTCCGCACTGGACGTGGGTCATGGTTCCTCCCGGAACGGGCGTGCGTCCCGGCGTCGTTCGCGCCGGGGCCGACCCCGAAGCTACGCCCGCCGCGTCCGCCCGGGAGCTCCCCTGACGTACCCCTGACGGTGGTTTGACGCGAATCGTGCGCTGAAACGGCCAGGTCGGCCGAGGTGCGACGGGCGGGCCGCGGCCGGTCCGTGACGAGATTGCGCGATCACCTCGATCCGCGCGCGGTGAGCTGGCACGCTTGCCGTCGTGACGTACGTCGTAACCGTGGAAACGCGCATACCCGGCGGTGCTCCGGAGCTGGACGAGCTGAGCAGGGTCGGGGCCGGGACGCTGCTGGAGCGGGGGTTCGACTCCGTGGCGGGGGTCGAGGGGCCCGACGGGGTGGAGGTCGACGTCCTCGACGTCGTGGTCGGGGTCCATCCGGGCGGGGCGATCCTGAAGGTGTTCGTCGAGGCGCCCTCGCTGGAGGTCGCGGAGGACGCGGTCGGCTCCGTGACCCAGGAGGTGCTCGAACGCTCCGAGGTGCTGGCCGAGTGGGTGGTGGAGAGCAGCGAGGTCAAGCTGCACACCGATCTCGCCCGGGAGAGCCTGGAGGCCGCCGACGGGCCCGACGCCCCGCCCAGCGATCCGCAGGTGCGGCGCGCCCAGCACGCCCTGAAGGCCGCCGAGACCTTCGAGACGGCCGAGGAGACGCACGACCCCGAGGCGGAGATCCGGGCCATGGCCGCGCGGCTGCGGTCCTTCACCCCGGCCACGTTCGGGGTGGCCGACCCCGTGGACGAGTTCGGCGTCGGGCCCGGCGGCGCCGAACTGGCCGCCGGTGCCCTGGTGTACGGCGCCGAGGTGCTGATCGACGAGCTGTACGACGACGTGCAGGCGCTCGCCGATGAGGACACGAACGTCGCCGGCTGCGAGGGCCACCTCTGGCACCTGGACCAGCTGCCGGCGCGCTACGCCTCCCGGTACGACGAGCTGTTCGCCCGCCGCTTCCTGGTCACCGCCGTCGCCCTCACCACCCGTTTCACCGACGGCGGCTTCGAGCGGCTCGGCTGCCTGGCCGAGGAACTGGTCCTGAAGTTCCTGCTGGAACAGGCGCACGTCACCCTCGACCTCTACGGCCTCCTGGACGACGAGGTCACGGCGGCGCTGGAGTGCTTCGCCACGGAGGTCTACGAGGACGGGGACTTCGAGTGGCTCTTCGACGGCGGGGCGGAGGGGGCCGAGCGGGCCGAGGAGGCGGACGGAGCCGACGGGCCGGACGGACCCGCCCCCGGCTTCGGCACCTGGTTCACCCCTTTCGGTGAGGACCGTTACGTGCACCCGTACGCGGCCGACGAACACGTCCAGGAGCCCGAGGACGCGTAGGGCGCCCGGACGGGCCCGGTCCCGCGGTCCGGAAGTCGACCCGGTCCGCCGCCCCGGAAGTCGACCCGGGCGGTCCGGCTCAGTAGGCTCGGCGGGCCGTCCGGGAGAAGGAGAAGCAGTGTTCGTCAAGGTGTGCGGGCTCGCCACGACCGCCGACATCGACGTGGCCGCGGAGGCCGGGGCGGACGCGATCGGCCTGGTGATCAGCCGGACCAGCGTCCGCGGCCTCGACTGGGACCGGGCGGTCGCCCTCGCGGCCCACGTGCCCTCCCACGTACGGTCCGTCCTCGTCGTCAACGACACGGCCGCCGCCGACGCCGCCCGCGCGGCGAACGAGCTCGGCGTCGACGCGCTCCAGCTGCACGGCACGTACACCAGGGCCGACTTCGACGAGGCGGCCCGCACCTTCCCCCGGCTTTGGCGGGCCACCTCCCTGAACGAGAAGCCCGACACCCGCGTCGGCGCCTACGGCGAGGAGGTGCTGCTGCTCGACTCGCCGCGCGCCGGATCCGGCGCCCGCTGGGACCTCTCCCTGCTCGACGCGGCCCGCCCCGAGGGCGCCTGGCTCCTCGCCGGCGGCCTCGGCCCCGACAACGTCGCCGAGGCGATCCGGCAGGCCGACCCCTGGGGCGTCGACGTCTCCAGCGGCGTGGAGTCCGCCCCCGGCGTCAAGGACCACGCCCGCATCCACGCCTTCGTCACGGCGGCGAGGACCGCGGCGGGCCGGGACCATGGACAGCCTCAGGACCGGGGCCGGGAGCAGGACCGGGGCCGGTAGCAGGGCCCGGGCTAGGGCTCCCGGTCGCCCACCCAGCGCCAGAAGTCGACCGTCATCCGCTCGTAGCGGATGCCGAACTCCAGGGCCTCGCGCCGGCCCCGGCCCGCCCCGGCCCTACCGACGAGTTCGGGCCGGACGCGGGCATGACCGTGCCCCGGCGGCGGGGGACGGCGCGCCGGGGCACGGGGATCGGGGGAGAGAGCGGGAGGGGCGGGCGGGAGGCTGCCGGTGGGGTGCTGGGTCGTGTCCGGAAGGTCCCGACACGACCTAGCGCGCGCCGAAGAGCGTGCCGTGGCGTTCGTCGCCCCACTCGCCCGCCGCGCGCAGCCCGTACCAGAGCACGGACTGGTTGGCGGTGACGACCGGGACGTCCAGCACCTTCTCGAGGAGGGGGACCACCGCCTGGCTGCGGAAGCCGCTGCCGGGCACGAGCACCCCGTCCGCCCGGCCGCCCGTCGCCTCGAAGGCGGCGGTGGTCTGGCGCAGCACCTCGTCGGGGTCGATCGCCCAGCGGGCACCCTCGTCGAAGGCGTTGTACGGCGGGACGTGCGCCCACTCCGGGCCGAGCTCGAAGGGGTGGACGAACACCTCCTCGACGCCGTGCCCCGTCAGGTACGCCTCGGCGGCGCGGTGCGTCGGCGGGGTGAACCAGGGCGGCATCACCACCAGCGGGCGCCGTACGGAGACGGCGGCCAGCGCCTCGGTCAGGGCCTGGCCCGAGGTGTACACCGGCGTGCCGTGGGAGTGCGCGAGGGCGGCCTCGGCGAACTCGGCGTCGAATCCCTCCCCGCCGAAGAAGCTCGGCGAGCCGAAGCAGAACGCGATCCGGTCGACCCCGAGCCGGCCGAGGAAGTCCAGCGAGCGGACCACGTCGGGCGCGTCGGCGAGCAGCGTGGCCGTGCTGCCGGTGTACTCGGCGTCGTCGAGCCGCGGGCACTCGAAGCGGGCGGTGTGGACGCTGGTGCCCTCCGGGGCCGTCCGCCAGATCTCGGTCTCGGGGACGGGATCGTTGTGGATGACGAGGATGCCCAGCCGGGTCATGCCGCCGAGTCCTTTCCGCGCAGGCCCGCGAAGCCCCGCCAGCCCCACAGGGCGCCCACCACGGCGATGGCGGCGGCCAGCAGGAAGCCGGGCAGGAAGCGGGAGTCGGCCGGCTGGTCGCCCAGCAGGATGACCAGGACGGCCACGCCGAGCGCGCCGCCCGCGTACTGACTGGTCGTCATGAGGGCGCCCGCGACGCCCTGGTTGGCGTCGTCGACGTCCCGGGTGCCGCCGACGAACATCGAGGTGTAGATCATGCCGTGGCCCAGGCCGGAGACGATCAGGCCCGGCAGCAGGCCGGCCCAGTACGAGGTCTGGTGGACGCCGAGGGCGAGCAGCACCAGACCGGCCGCGCCGACCAGGAAGGCGATCGGCGTGCTGATCCCGACCCCCACCTTCGGGATGATCCTGCCGGCGATCATGTTGCCGAGGGTGATGCAGACCGCCAGCGGCAGGAAGGCGATGCCGGCGGCGAGCGGGGCCATGTCCCGGTTCTCCTGGAGGAAGAGCGTCACCAGGTAGAACTCGACGCCCGCCACGCTGGCCATGTACAGCGCGGTCGCGCCGCAGCCGACGAGCAGGGTGCGGGTGCCGCGCAGCGACCGCTCGATCAGCGGCACGGAGCTGCTGCGCTCCCGCAGCACGAACACCACCAGGCAGACCACCGCGGCGGCGAAGGAGATCAGCGTCGACGGCGCGGCCCAGCCCTCGCCCGCGGCGAAGGTGAGGCCGAAGACCGAGGCGAGCACGGTCGCCGTGCACACCACGGCGCTGAGGACGTTCAGCGGCTTCGCCGTGCGCACGTCCGCCTGGGCGAGGAAGCGCGGCGCGGCGAGCACGCAGATCAGCGCGAAGGGCAGGTTGACGAAGAAGGTCCACCGCCAGGACACCGTCGTGAGCAGGCCGCCCACGACGACTCCGGCGGCCAGACCGCTGGCGCCGACGGTGCCCCACACGGCCATCGCCCGGGTGCGTTCCCGGCCCGCCTCGAAGCTGGTGTTCAGCAGGGCGAGGATCGAGGGCTGCAGCGCGGCGGCGGCGACGCCCTGCGCGGCCCGGGCGAGCAGCAGCACGGCCGCTCCGGCCGCGAGGCCGCCGGCCAGCGAGGCCAGGCCGAAGAGGCCGAGCGAGGCGATGAACAGGGTGCGGGGGCCGATCCGGTCGGCGATCCGGCCGCCGAGGATCAGGAAGCCGGCGAAGAACACGCTGTAGGCGCTGACCACCCACTGCATCGCCGACCCGGACAGGTCCAGGTCCGCGCTCATGCTGGGCATGGCGACGAAGATGACGGAGAAGTCCAGCGCGATCAGGAACTGCGCGGCGGAGATGGTCAGCAGGCTGCCCGTGACGCTCCGCTTCGGTGTGGAGGTGAGTGTGGCTGTCATGTCCCCTGGTCTCTACGGTTCGCTGGTACGGGCTTCTAGTGCGGTGCGGACAGCGGCGGCGCGGTCGGCGGCGGTGCGGACAGCGGCGGCGCGGGCAGCGGTGTGGCGGACGGCGGTGCTGCGGTCAGCGTGCCGAGGACGGCGGTGAGCGCGTCGACGGAGCGGACGACGGTGTGCGCCCCCGCCTCGTGCAGCGCCTCCTCGGTGGCGACGCCGTAGGTGACGCCGACCGCGCGCATCCCCGCCGAGCGGGCCATCCGCATGTCGTCGACGGCGTCCCCGACCACCACGCAGGCCTCCGGGCCGCGGCCCAGTTCCCGCGCGGCCAGCAGGGCCAGGTCCGGGTGCGGCTTGCCGCGCTCGGCCATGCCGTGGCAGACGACGGCGTGGAACAGCTCGTACAGTCCGGCGGGCTTGAGGAGTTCCTCCGCGCTGGGCCTGATCTTGCTGGTCACGATGGCGATCTGGTGCCCCTCGTCGCGCAGCCCTTCGAGGAGGGCGCGGATGCCGGGGAAGACCAGCTCGCGGGCGCGCGGCACGGCCTGCTCGCGGAAGAGGCGGCGGAAGAGTTCGACCGCGGCGGTCACCTCGGCGTGGTCCTCGGGCAGCTCCGTCAGCTGGGCGAAGGAGGCGGCCAGCGGCCGGCCGATGGTCGCCCGCACCCGCGCGTCGGAGGCGCTGCGGCCCCGTTCGGCGAGGGTCGCGTGGAGGGTGTCGGCGATGGCGGACGGCGTGTCGAGCAGGGTGCCGTCCAGGTCGAAGAGGACCGCGCTCACCGCTGCTCCTCCTTGGCGAGGTGGACGGCGAACTCGGCCGCCAGCACGGTGGTCGACTTCAGCACCGAGCGGTTGGCGGCGGCGGTCCGGCCCTCGGTGGCCTCGGCGATGGCCTTGAGCAGGTACGGGGTGACGGCCGGGCCCGTGATCCCCTCGCGGGCGGCGAGCTCGGTCGCCTCGGCGAGGGCGTCGGCGATCTCCTGCGAGGGGATGCCGTCGTCCTCGGCGATGGGGTGGGTGACGAGGACGCTGGTGCCGTTGCCGGAGCGCCAGTGGGCCCAGGTGGCCCGGGCGACGTCGGACAGGTCGTCGAGGCGGTGCGGGTTGCGCACCCCGCTGGAGACCGACAGGTAGGCGGGGAAGTCGTCGCAGCGGTAGCCGATGACGGGGATGCCCGCGGTCTCCAGCCACTCCAGGGTCCACTGGGGGTGCAGCATCGACTTCGCCCCGGCGCACACCACCGCGGTCCGCGTACGGGTGAACTGGACGAGGTCGGTGGAGATGTCGTAGCTGGCGGGGGCGTCGCGGTGGACGCCGCCGATGCCGGCGACCGCGAAGACCCGGATCCCGGCCAGTTCGGCGGCGAGCAGCGACGAGGACACGGTGGTGCCGCCGGGGCCGCCGCCTGCGAGGGTGACGCCGATGTCCCGGGTGGAGACCTTCGGCACCTTCCCGTACGCGCAGAACTCCTGGAGGAGCGCGTCGTCCAGGCCGACCCGGAGCTTCCCGCCGAGCAGCGCGATCCGGGCCGGTACGGCGCCCTGGGCGCGGATCCCGGCGTCCATCTCCCGGGCCAGCTCCAGGTTCTCCGGGTACGGGAAGCCGGACAGGACGGAGGATTCGAGGGCCACGACGGGTCTGCCGTGGGCCAGGGCTTCTGACACCTCCTCGCTGAGTGCGAGCAGAGTCGGGTCGAACGCCGGCGCACGAAGGTGCGAGGAGGTGGTCATGAAGGATCCCCTTTGTGTTGCGTGGTGCTGTGCTGTGCGGTGCTGTCTCTCTGGTTCTCTCTGAATTTCTCCGGACGACGGGTGGAGACGACCGGTGAAGCGGACGCGCTACGCGCAGCCCGTGCCGTCGGCGCGACAGACCACGCCTTCGACCGTGACCGACGCGGCCAGCCTGGCGCGCTCGTCCAGGACGGCCTTGCGCAGCTGTGCGGTGCTGGGCACGCCCTCCAGACGGGTGTCGCCGACGAGGATGGTCGGGACGGCCTGGACGCGGTGGGCCTCGGCGTCGCGCAGGGCGTCCTGGTGGCGCTCGTAGTACGTGCCGTCCTCCAGGGCCTTGCGGTACGCGGGGCCGTCGAGGCCGATCTCCTCGGCGAGGCCGACGAGGACGTCGAGCCGGCCGAGGTCCAGGCTCTCCTGGAAGAAGGCCCGGAACATGCGGTGGTTGTACGCGTCGCCGAGGCCGTGCTCGACGGCGAACTGCCAGCCCTCGAAGGCCAGCCGGGTGTAGGGCTGCGGCGAGACGGTGGGCAGGGTGATGTCCACGCCCAGGCGGCGGGCCATCGGGTAGACGGCGCGCTTCCAGATCTCGGGCAGGTACGGGTCCTCCGGGCGGAGGGTGGCCTTGGGCTCGGCGCGGAGCTCGAAGGGCTTCCACTCGATCTCGACGTCGAGCCCCTCGACGGCCTCCTCCAGCGGGCCCTCGGCCAGCATGCAGAAGGGACACACGTAGTCGGACCAGATCTGGACGCGTACCTTGGCGGGGGCCTCGGCGTCCGTGGCGGCGGCGTCCGTGGTCCCGGTGGTCCCGGTCGTCTCGGTGCTCACGAGTGGATGCTCCCTCGGTTGGCCAGGTACTCCTGGAACGGCACCTCGTGTCCCTCGACCGGGAGGTGGGTGGTCCTGATGCCCCACTCGGTCGGGTCGGCGCGGTAGATGCGGTACGAGCCGGAGTAGTCGAAGCCGTACTGGGCCGCGGTCCTGCGGTCGGCGGCGTAGATGACGTGCTCGACGCCGAAGTACAGGGCGACCTGGTAGCACAGGGCGCAGGGCTCCCCGGAGGCGATCAGGGTCGCCCCGTGGACGGCGAACGACCCGTGCTGCTTCGTGGCGTTGCGCAGGGCGACCACCTCCGCGTGGGCGGAGGCGTCGCGGTCCTCGCGGACGCGGTTGAAGCCGGTTCCCAGGACGCGGCCGTCGTGGCGGACCACGATGCCCGAGAAGGGGATGCCGCCGGCGGCGACGTGTTCGCGGCTGATCCGGACTGCTTCTTCCACCTGCTTGGTCAGGTGGTCCTTGGCTGCGGTGGTCATGAGCGGGCTCAGACGGAGGTCACGCGCAGGATGATGGCGCCGCCGATGATCGACGCGAAGGACAGCAGCCGGGCGAGGGTGATCTTCTCCTTGAAGATGATGGCGCCGAAGACCACCGTGCCGACGCCGCCGATGCCGGTCCAGATCGTGTAGCCGACCGACACGTCCAGCTCCAGCAGGGCGTGGGACAGGGTGTAGATGCCGCCGGCCGCGGCGAGCAGGGTCAGCACGCTGGGCCACAGCTTGGTGAAGCCCTGTGTGGCGTTGGTGCCGAGCGCGAAGAGGATCTCGAAGACGATGGCGATACCGAGGTAGACCCAGGTCATGGGAGCGGCTCTCTCTACTGGAAAAGGAGGGTGGGGAGGCGGGGCCGGAAAGCGGTGGAGCGGGGGAGCGGGGTCAGACCGTGGCCTTGGCGCGCTCTTCCGCGACGCGCTCCTCGGCGACCTTCTTGTCCGCGGCGATCTTGTCCGTGATGCGCAGCGTGGTGCCGCCGCCGATGATCAGGACGAAGGCGAGGACCTTCCAGATGGTCATCGGCTCGTCGTAGATCAGGGTGCCGAAGATGACCGTGCCGACGCCGCCGATGCCGGCCCAGACCGTGTAGCCGACGCCGACGTCGACGTACTTGAGGGCCTGGGAGAGCGTGTAGATGCCGCACGCGGCGGCCGCGGCCGTGAGGAGCGAGGGGCCGAGGCGGGTGAAGGCGTGGGTGGCCTCGGTGGAGAGGGCGAAGGTGATCTCGAAGAGCGACGAGAACAGCAGCCAGGCCCAGCCGATGTTCTGGTTCTTCTGTGTCTGCTCGGCGGACACTATGCCTCCATTGTTGTTTGTGCGTGCAAGTTCCTTAGGATCATGAAGCTCCTAAGTACGGCACGGAGTTAGCTAGGATCTTGCATGGTCATATAACCTGTTGTCAAACCCCCTTTTGAGGAGAGGTACATGAACAACGCCACCACCGCGTCTCCCGCCCCCACCTCGGACCAGGCCGTCTGGGACCGCGTCCTCACCCTCCACGCGCGGGTGGAGCGGGAGCTCGCCAACGCGCTCCAGCGCCGGCACGGCATCGGCCTCTCGGAGTACCGGGCGCTGGAGAACCTGTCCTCCTCACCCACCAGCGAGCTGCGCATGCAGGAGCTCGCCGACAAGATCGGGCTGGGGCAGTCTTCGGTCACCCGGCTCGTCGAGCGGCTGAAAGGTGCTGGTTACGCCTTCAAGGACCTCTGTCCCTCGGACAAGCGAGGGGTCTACGCGGTGATCACCGACGAGGGCCGCAGCCGCTATGTGGCCGCCCGCGCCACCTACGCGGAAGTGCTCTCCGGCGCGCTCAACTCGCAGAGCGCCGACCCCGCGCTCGCGGCCACCGTGGCCTCGCTGCGCAGCGCCCGCCCCGTGTAGGCGACGCCCTCCCGGGCCCGTCCCGAGCGCACCCCCGTCCCCCCGGGCACGCCTCCGTCCTCCCCGAACCCTCCCCGAACCGCCGGCCGTCGCCTCCCGCCGTCTCCTTCCCCCGGAGACGGAAGGGCGCGGCCTTTCTGCGTTCACACGCCCGCAGCACCGCCTTAATGATCTTGACTTAGATTGTTAGTTGTATGTGCAAGCGGTGAGGTAGGTCACAACGCGACCGCTCGGTATATGCTTGACCCTGCATGGAAACTCGGTAATGTCTGGTCCGGCGCAGATCGGTTCGAACAGGGATCGAACAGAACCCCGAACGAATCGAACGGTGCTTGGCCCAGTCTTTTCCAGACCATGCGGGGGAAACGTGCCATCGCCCAGCCTTGCCCAGACCATCGCCGCGCACGCCGAGCGGCAGCCGTCCTCGACGGCACTCGTGCTCAACGACGAGCAGGTGACCTACGGCGAACTCGCCGACCTGGTGACGCTCTTATCGGAGCGGATCGGGGCGGCGGACCTCCCGGACGACCGGCCGGTCTGCATACCGGCCCGGAAGGACCCGGCGACCGTCGCCCTGATGCTCGCCGCGTTCGGCCGGCCCCTGGTCGTCCTCGCACCGTCCGCCGAACTCGGCGACGACGCGCTCGACCGGATCTGCCGCCAGGCCCGGGTCTCGGCGAGGCTGTCGGCCACCGCCGACGGCACGCTCACCGTCCGGGCCCAGGCCGGGGACGAGGCCGCCGCGGAGGGCTTCGGCCGGCCGACGGCCGACGCGGCCCGCCTGCTCCTGACCACCTCCGGCTCGACCGGCACCCCCAAACTGGTGCCGATCGGAACCGCGGCCTTCGACGCCTTCGCCGCCTGGGCCGTCGAGGAGTTCCGCATCACCGCCGCGGACAGCTCGCTGTCCTACGCGCCGCTCAACTTCGACCTGGCCCTGCTCGACGTGTGGACCTTCCTCGGCGCGGGGGCGCGGGTCGTCCTGGTCGACCGCGAGAAGGCCACCGACGCCCCGCACCTGCGGAGCCTCGTCTCGGGCGGTGCGGTCACCTTCGTCCAGGGGGTGCCGCTGCTCTACCGCCTCCTCACCGAGGGGGAGGGGGCTCACGAGGGGGTGCGCGAGGTCGTCCTCACCGGGGACGCCGTACCGCAGGACCTCCTGGAACGTGCAGCAGAATCGTTTCCGCGAGCGCGTTTCCACAATGTCTACGGGTGCACGGAGACCAACGACAGCTTCCTGCACCGCGTCGACCCGCGCACCGCGCGGGGCAAGATCCCCATCGGCCGGCCGCTGCCCGGCGTCGAGGCCGGCGTCCTCGACGACGAGGGGCGGGCGCTGACCGGCCCGGGCACCGGCGAACTCGTCGTCCGCACGCCCTTCCAGACCACCGGCTACCTCCAGGAATCCCTGAACCCGGACGTGTTCGTGGTCCGCGAGGGCCGGGTCTTCTACCGCACCGGCGACATCGTCACCCGCGACGCCGACGGCCTCCACTTCCTCGAAGGCCGCTCCGACTGGCAGGTCAAGGTGCGCGGTGTGCGCACCAACCTCCAGGAGGTCGAGTCCGTCCTCGCCCAGCACCCCGACGTCGAGGAGGCGGCCGTCATCGCCCTCCCCGACCCGGAGGCCGGAGTCAGGCTGCACGCCCGCCTCACCAAGCGGGCCGGAGCCGGTCTCAACTCCCTGGCCGTCCGCTCCTACGCGGGAGCGAACCTGCCCCGCCACGCCATTCCGTCCAGCGTCCGCATCAGCGAGATCCCCTTGCCGCGCACCTCGACCGGCAAGCCGGACCGCAACAAGATCAAGGAGGAGATCAGCGCATGAGCGCCCCCACCCGTGACATCGCCGGAGAGATCCGCGCCCACCTGCTCACGCAGTACCTGAAGGGCGAGGACGTCTCCGCCGAGGACCTGCCCGGCGACTACGAGCTGATCGAGTCGGGAGTCGTCGACTCGCTGGGCCTCGTGAAGCTCATCCAGTACATCGCGAACACCTACGGCGTGCCCGTCGACGACATCGAGATCGGGCCGGACAACTTCCGCACGATCGACGCCATCACGAAGACCATCACGGACAACACGTCCCTCTGAGCGTCCTTACGGACCCTCTCCGGACGTCTCTCCGGAACCTCTCCGGACGTCTCTCCGCACGTCTCTGCACGTCACCGCACGTCTCCGCACGTTCCTTTCAGGTATCCGCACCTCCTCAGAGGAGTCAGCCATGTTCACGCGCACGCTCGAGGACGTCACCCCGGTCGAGTGGGGCAACGGCACCAGCCACCGGCTGCTGACCGAGACCGACAAGATGGGCTTCACCGTCTGCAAGACGCTGGTCCGCAAGGGCACCAACTCCGCCCTCCAGTACCGCAACCACCTGGAGGCCTGCTACTGCGTGGCCGGCTCCGGCGCGGTCGTGCACAAGGACGGCACCGTCTTCAAGATCAACCCGGGCACCATCTACGTCCTCGACGAGCACGACCCGCACTACCTCATCGCCTCCGAGCACGAGGACCTGCACCTCATCTCGGTCTTCAACCCGCCGCTGACCGGCACGGAGCAGCACAGACTCTCCGAGGACGGCTTCTCCCAGTACTAGGCAGCCCCACGTTCCCCGGCCGGGCCTTCGGCGCGACACGGCCCGGCCGGGAACGCCCGCCCCGCCCGCACCAGGAAGGAAGACCGTGACCGCCGATGTACTGCCGCCCCTGACCGACCGGGACGGCCCGCTCACCGAACTCGTCGCCCCCTATGCCGACGTCCTGAACGCCGACCTCGCGGAGCTCGACGCGGGATCCGTCTTCTCCCGCGCCAAATGGCAGGCGATCAAGGACAGCGGCATCCTGCGCACCCCCTTCAAGGAGGAGCACGGCGGCAGCGGACGCAGCTTCACCGAGACGATGAAGGTCCTGGAAGGCCTCGGCTACCACTCCCGTGACGCCGGCGTCTCCTTCTCCACCTCCACCCAGATCGTGTCCCTCGCCACCCCGCTGGAGAAGTTCGGCTCCGCCGGACTGAAGGCCCGGTACCTGCCCCGCATCCTCTCCGGCGAGGCCATCACCGCCCACGCCATCACCGAGGAGTCCGGCGGCTCCGACGCCATGAACATCACCACCGTCGCCGTCCGCGAGGACGACCACTACGTCGTCGACGGCGGCAAGATGTTCATCACCAACGCCCCCGTCGCCGACCTCTTCCTGCTGTACGTGCGCACCGGCAAGCCCGGCCCGTTCGGCCTCACCTGCCTGCTCGTCGAACGCGACACCCCGGGCCTGGAGATCGGCGAGCCCCTCGACAAGCTGGGCCTGCGGACCTCGCCCCTCGGCCGGCTCACCTTCGACCGGCTGCGCGTCCCGGTGACCAACCGGGTCGGCGCCGAGGGCGGCGGCTTCCTCGTCCTGGACTACGTGATGAAGCGGGAGATCCTCTACGCCTTCTCCATCACCCTCGGCGAGATGCGCCACCGGCTCGACACCGTCATCCGGTTCGCCACCGAGCGCACCCAGTTCGGGCAGCCCATCGCGAGCTACCAGGCCGTCAGCCACAAGATCGTCGAGATGCGGATCGCCGTCGAGACCGCCGCGAAGTGGCTCGCCGACACCGGCGCCAAGGCCGAACGCGGCGAGGACATCTCCCTCGACCTGGCCTCCACCAAGATCGTCGTCTCCGAGGCCAACGTGAAGACCGCCCTGGACGCCGTCCAGATCCACGGCGGCCGCGGCGTCCTCACCTCGCACGGAATCGAGCGCGACCTGCGCAACTCCGTCGCCGGAACCATCTACTCGGGCAGCAGCGAGATCCAGCGCAACCGCATGGCCGCCCTCCTCGGACTCTGAGCTAGGAGCTCTCCCGTCATGAGCATCGCCCTCGACGAACTGCACGCACTGACCCGGCCCACGGACTTCCTCGACCACGAGTCCGACGAGGTCCAGAACTTCGTGGACTCCGTCGTCAAGGACCGTGCCGCCGACCGGCGCGAGAACGCCGTGAAGCTCTACTACGCCGTCCGGGACGGCCTCGACTACGAGGTCTACGACACCGACCTCAGCCCCGAGGGCCTCAAGGCCTCCAGCGTCCTCAGCGCCGGCCAGGGCTTCTGCCTCCACAAGTCGGTCGTCTACGCGGCCGCCGTCCGCGCCCTGGGCATCCCGTCCAAGCTGGTCTACGGCGACGTCCGCAACCACCTCGCCAGCCCCCGGCTGATCGCCCACATCGGCGGCGACGTCTTCTTCCACGGACTCACCCAGGTCTACCTGGACGGCCGCTGGGTCAAGGCCACCCCGGTCTTCAACAAGCTGCTCTGCCGCCTGTACGGCATGGAGGCCCTGGAGTTCGACGGCACCGCCGACTCCCTCCACCACCCCTACGCGGGCCAGGAGGGCAAGGGCTCCATGGAGTTCCTCAAGGACCACGGCTCCTTCGACGACGTCCCGTACGACTTCGTCATCTCCACCATGCGTGCCAAGCACCCCAACTTCCTGAGCAGCGAGGGAAGCGGCACGGTCAAGGGCGGCTCGCTGGCCGCCGAGGCCGACACCGTCACCGCCGCCGACCCCGCCGACTCCGGCAGATAAGGACCCGAGAGCATGAGCAGCGCCACCACCTCGCCGTCCGACGGCTGGGACGCCACCACCCGCATCGGCGTCGTCGTCCCCTCGGCCGACATCGGCCCCGAGGCCGAACTCCAGGCCGTGGCCCCGGACTCGGTGACGATCCACGCCTCCCGCATCGACTTCGGCGGGATGCTCCCCGGCGGGCACATGGTCGCGGAGAAGATCCCCCAGGACCCCATCACGGCGTTCGTCGAGCCCCCGGCCGTCGACAACGCCGTCAAGCTCCTGGCCGACTCGCCGCTGCACGCACTCGTGCTCGGCTTCACCAGCTCCTCGTACGTCCTTGGCGTTGACGGCGAGAACGCGCTCTACGAACGCCTCGCCCCCGTCACCCGCGGCATCCCGGTCACCGGCACCGCGAGGGCGGCCGTCGCCGGCTTCCGCGCCCTGGGCGCCGAGCGGATCGCGATCGTCAACCCGCCCTGGTTCGACGACAAGCTCTCCACCCAGGGCCAGGAGTACTTCGAGGCCCAGGGCTTCACCGTGGTCCACCACGGACCCGTCGGCCTGCCCTCCGAGCAGACCGCCATCACCCCGCAGAACCTGTCGGAGTGGATCCGCACCACCGTCGCCGACGCCCGCCCCGAGGCCATCCTCGTCGCCGGCAACGGCATCCGCGCCGTCGGCACGATCCGCGGCCTCGAGGACGAGCTGGGCTTCCACGTCCTGACCGCCAACCAGGCCGTCCTGTGGCACGCCCTGCACCTGGCGGGCGCCGCCGCGGCCGCCGCCCGGGTCACCGACTACGGGCGCCTCTTCCGCGCCGTCCCGAAGGAAGCGTGACCGGATGTTACCCGCCGACGGCTACGTCGCCGTGTTCACCACCCCCGAGGGCGACGTCTACCGCACCCCCCTGGTCTGCTGGCGCGCCGACGGACCCCACGTCTACGGAGTGACCCTCCACAAGGGCGGGCTGCGCAGGGCCGAGGAACTCCCCGGCTTCACCCGCTACGCCGTCAAGCCCGACTGCTCCTGCGACGCGACCGCGCCCGCCGTCCCGGCGCCCGTCGACAGGCAGCTCGCGAGCCGGTAGGTACGGTCCCCGGATCCCGGGGCAGTGCGAAGGCGCCGTACCCGCCACGAGGCCCGCCCTCTCCCCACCGAACCGGGGGAGAGGGCGGGCCGCGGCGCACCGGGCGCGGGAGCTCAGCGCAGCGGGCGGTCCAGCCGGACCTTCACCAGCCGGGTCTCGATCCCGCTGTCCACCAGCCGGCCGTCCCCGTCGAAGGCGCCGGTGCCGTCGGTCATGCCGAAGTCGTTGTCGTTGAGCAGCACAAGGGTCCGCTCGCCCTCGACCGCGATCCCCTCGATCTTGCCGGGTACGCCCTCGACCGTGCCCAGGTCGACCACCAGGCGCTTGGCCGGCACCGGGACGCCCGCGGCGGCCGGGTCGTCGAGCTGCTCCAGGGCCGGGCTGGTGCCGGCCGCGTCCCAGGCGGAGCCCAGGATGTCCGAGCCGCGCCGCAGCCGGATCTCGTAGAGCCGGGCGGCCTTGTCGGTGCGCTCCTGGACGAGCAGGCGGTCGCCGCCCAGCGCGACCAGCGCGGAGATCTTCAGCTCGGAGGTCTTGGTCTGGCCGGGCTCGACCACCCCGACCGGGTCGAAGCGGTACGCGTACTCCGCGGTGATCTGCCCCTTGCGCGGCGAGAAGCGCAGCAGCCGGGTGGTGCGGGAGTTCTCGCCGCTGTCCTTGTCGGGGTTGAGCAGCGGGCTCTGCAGCGCCATCACCAGGTCCCCGTCGGGCAGCAGGGCGAGGCCCTCGAAGCCGCGGTTGATCTTGCGCTGGAGGTAGATCGACGGCAGCGACTCGATCACCGGGTAGTCGGCGCCGGTGAGCCCGAGTCCCTTCGGCACGTGCCGCGCGAGCACCCGGCCGCGCGCGGAGACGTGCACGAGCGACGGGCCGTACTCGTCCACCAGCCAGAAGCTGCCGTCCCGGTCCCGCACCAGGCCCTCGGTGTCCAGGCCGTTCGGGTCGTGGCGCAGCGGCGTCTTCGCGTCGTACGTGTACGGGGCCTCGTCACGGCCCGGCTGGTTCGGCAGTCCGGTCACCGGGGCGCCGGAGGACGTGGTCAGCGGGATGGCCTTCAGCACCTCGACGCGGTCGCCGACCGCGCGGATCCTCACGATGGCCGGGTCGAAGCCGGGCACGGGGAAGGTGCGCCGCTTGTCCTTGCCGACGGCTATCTGCCCGTTCGGCCCGCGGTCGGTGACGGTCCAGTACTCGCCGCGCCGCCCGGCCGGGTACAGGTCGCTGCCGATGCCGCCCAGGTCGATCCCGCGGTCGTCGGCGACGCTGCCCGGCAGCAGCCGGTTGCTGAACTCCGCGAGCGGGAGGTCGGGCAGGGTCGCGGTGGAGACGACCCGGGCGGGCGAGCCGTGCGGGGCCGGCGCGCCCTCGGCGGGCCAGGCGGCCGCGGTGAGGGCGAGGGCGGCGGACAGCGGGAGTACGGCGCCGCGCAGTGCGCGGGAAGCGGTGGTCATGGCGGGGATGGTCCAGACCGCGGGTGAGGAACGTGTGGCGAGCGGGGGTCGACCGGGTGAACCGGAGGCGGCGGATGGACGATCCGCCCCGCGAACCCCGCCGTCCCACCACCCCGGCCCCGGCCCGCGAACGCCCTTCCGGCCCCGCCCGGGTCCCCTCCGCTAGCCGAACTCGCCGGAGCGCACCCCGGCGCAGAAGTCCGCCCACTCGGCGGCGGTGAACCGCAGGTCCCCGCCCCCCGGGTTCCGGGAGTCGCGCAACGCGACGGCCCCGGCACCCAGCCGGGTCACCTCGACACAGCCGTCGCTCCCGCTGTGACTGCTCTTGTGCCAGACGGCGTGGGTCAGGTTCTGCTCGTACAACGGGTCCTTGTTCATCTGGGTGTTCTCCCTTCGCCCCCAGCGTCACGGGGGCGAAGGAGTCCCGCAAACGCGGTTCGGCCGCTCGGACCAGGCGGCTCGGACCGGGCGGCTCGGACCGGGCGGCTCAGCCCAGGTCGGTCAGCTCGTCCGCGTAGATCTGCGACAGCGGCTGCGGGCCGACGTACTGCTGGCAGTTGCACTGGCCCGCCTCGTAGCGGACCGGCTTCTTGTTCTCGTCCCAGGCGGTGGGCACCTCGACGCGCTCGTGGCAACGGCCCTGCTTGTCGTGCTTGGCCAGGTGGTGCGTGCAGCCGCAGACCGGCTCCGGCGTCCGGTGGGCGGCCTCCAGGGCGAGCCGCTCCTGCCTGGCCGCCTCCAGGACCTCCATCTTGCGCTCGTGCCGGTGCTTCAGCGCCGTGCGGACGTTGTCGGCCGCCCACGCGAAGCCACCCGTCCAGAACAGGATGAGGATCACCCAGATCCAGTTCATGCCGTGCTCCCTCCCCGGCCTCCCCCGTGAAGCCCTCCGGGCAGTCTAGGCCCTGTCCTCCGGGTCGGGCCGGATCCGTCAGGACAGGGCCCAGGCCGCCCGCTCAGGGCGTGCAGCCGTCCCGGAACGCGCCCAGGATCCGCTCCGCCGCCAGCGTCGCCGTCAGCTCGCCGTCCCGCACCCGCCGTTCCACGTCGGGCGCGAGCGCCCGTACGGCCGGATCGGCGTGCAGCCGGCCCAGCAGCTCGTCGCGGACCATCGTCCAGGCCCAGTCCACCTGCTGCTCCCGGCGCCGGGCGGTCAGCCGGCCGGTGGCGTCGAGGATCGAGCGGTGCTGTTCGAGCCGCTCCCACACCGTGTCCAGGCCGGTCGACTCGCGCGCGCTGCAGCTGAGCACCGGCGGCGTCCACACCGCGTCCCCGCCGTGCATGAGCCGCAGCGCCCCCGACAGCTCGCGGGCCGCCGCGCGGGCGTCCGTGGCGTGCGGGCCGTCCGCCTTGTTCACCGCCACGACGTCCGCGAGCTCCAGGACGCCCTTCTTGATGCCCTGCAGCTGGTCGCCGGTGCGCGCGAGCGTGAGCAGCAGGAACGAGTCGACCATGTTCGCGACGGCCGTCTCCGACTGCCCGACGCCGACCGTCTCCACCAGGATCACGTCGTACCCGGCCGCCTCCATCACCACGATCGACTCGCGGGTCGCCTTGGCCACGCCGCCGAGCGTGCCCGCGCTGGGGGAGGGGCGGACGAACGCCGCCGGATCCACCGCGAGCCGCTCCATCCGGGTCTTGTCGCCCAGGATCGAGCCGCCCGTGCGGGTCGACGAGGGGTCCACGGCGAGCACCGCGACCCGGTGCCCGAGCCCCGTCAGCATGGTGCCGAACGCGTCGATGAAGGTGGACTTGCCCACCCCGGGCACCCCGCTGATCCCGATCCGGCGGGCCCGGCCGCTGTGCGGCAGCAGCCGGGTCAGCAGCTCCTGGGCGAGCACCCGGTGGTCCGGCCGGGTGGACTCCACGAGGGTGATGGCGCGCGCCACGAGGGCGCGCCTGCCGTCCCGTACGCCCTTCGCGTACGTCTCGATGTCGATCGCCATGGGATCAGCGGCCGTGCCCCTCGGCGGCCCCCGGCTCCGAGGCCCCCGGCTCCGTGTGGCCCAGCTCCGCCGACAGGCGCCGCACCAGGTCCGCCGCCGCGTCGGGGATGACCGTGCCCGGCGGGAAGACCGCCGCCGCGCCCATCTCCAGGAGGACCGGCACGTCCTGGGGCGGGATGACCCCGCCGACCACGATCATGATGTCCTCGCGGCCCTCCGCGGCCAGCTCCTCCCGCAGCGCGGGCACGAGCGTGAGGTGGCCCGCCGCCAGCGACGAGACGCCCACGATGTGCACGTCCGCCTCGACCGCCTGCCGGGCGACCTCCGCGGGGGTCTGGAACAGCGGGCCGACGTCGACGTCGAAGCCCAGGTCGGCGAAGGCGGTCGCGATCACCTTCTGGCCGCGGTCGTGGCCGTCCTGGCCCATCTTGGCCACCAGGATGCGCGGCCGGCGGCCCTCGGCCTCCTCGAAGGCGTCCACCAGGGCCCGGGTGCCGTCCACGGACGGGGACGCGCCTGCTTCGTTGCGGTACACGCCGGAGATCGTACGGATCTGGCCCGCGTGCCGCCCGTACACCTTCTCCAGGGCGTCCGAGATCTCGCCGACCGTCGCCTTCGCTCGGGCCGCGCGGACCGCCAGCTCCAGCAGGTTGCCCTCGCCGCCGGCGGCCCGGGTCAGGTCGTCCAGCGCGTCCCGGCAGGCCCGCTCGTCGCGCTCCGCGCGCAGCCGCCGCAGCTTCTCGATCTGCTGCGCCCGCACCGAGGAGTTGTCGACCTTCAGGACCTCGATCTGCTCGTCGCCGTCCACCCGGTACTTGTTGACGCCGATCACCGGCTGCCGGCCCGAGTCGATCCGCGCCTGGGTGCGGGCCGCGGCCTCCTCGACGCGCAGCTTCGGGATGCCCGCGTCGATGGCCTGCGCCATGCCGCCGGCCGCCTCGACCTCCTGGATGTGCTGCCAGGCACGGCGCGCCAGGTCGTAGGTGAGCCGCTCCACGTACGCGCTGCCGCCCCACGGGTCGATGACCCGGGTGGTGCCCGACTCCTGCTGGAGCAGCAGCTGGGTGTTGCGGGCGATCCGCGCCGAGAAGTCGGTCGGCAGCGCGAGCGCCTCGTCGAGGGCGTTGGTGTGCAGCGACTGGGTGTGCCCCTGGGTCGCCGCCATCGCCTCCACGCAGGTGCGGGTGACGTTGTTGAAGACGTCCTGGGCGGTGAGCGACCAGCCGGAGGTCTGCGAATGGGTGCGCAGCGACAGGGACTTGGCGTTCTTCGGGTCGAACTGCTTGACCAGCTTCGCCCACAGCAGCCGGGCCGCGCGCAGCTTGGCGACCTCCATGAAGAAGTTCATGCCGATCGCCCAGAAGAACGAGAGCCGCGGCGCGAACGCGTCCACGTCGAGCCCCGCCTCCCGGCCCGCCCGCAGGTACTCCACGCCGTCCGCCAGCGTGTACGCCAGCTCCAGGTCGGCCGTCGCGCCCGCCTCCTGGATGTGGTAGCCGGAGATGGAGATGGAGTTGTAGCGGGGCATGTTCCGCGAGGTGAAGGCGAAGATGTCGGAGATGATCCGCATCGACGGCTTCGGCGGGTAGATGTAGGTGTTGCGGACCATGAACTCCTTGAGGATGTCGTTCTGGATGGTCCCCGCCAGCTTCTCGGCCGGCACCCCCTGCTCCTCGGCCGCCACGATGTACAGCGCGAGCACGGGCAGCACCGCGCCGTTCATCGTCATCGACACCGACATCCTGTCCAGCGGGATCCCGTCGAACAGCTGCCGCATGTCGTAGATCGAGTCGATGGCCACGCCCGCCATGCCGACGTCGCCGGTCACCCGCGGGTGGTCGCTGTCGTAGCCGCGGTGCGTCGGCAGGTCGAAGGCGACCGACAGGCCCTTCTGGCCGGCCGCCAGGTTGCGCCGGTAGAACGCGTTGGACTCCTCGGCGGTCGAGAAGCCCGCGTACTGCCGGATGGTCCACGGCTGGTTCACGTACATCGTCGGGTACGGGCCCCGCAGGTACGGCGCCACGCCCGGGTACGTGCCGAGGAAGTCGACGTCCTCCAGGTCACGCCCGGTGTACAGCGGCTTGACCCCGATGCCCTCGGGCGTCTCCCACAGCAGGTCGTCCCCGCCGGAGGACCGCTTGAGGGCGGCGCGCCACTCCTCGGCGCTGCCGGCGGGCGAAGGGGATCCCAGGCCGATCCCGGTGAAGTCGGGGATTCCCATCAGGACACTCCCATGCGGTCGAGGGTGGCGGAGAGCACGGCGACGGCGTCGCACCCCGCGAAGACGTGGCTGTCGACACCGGCGTACGTTCCCCGGCCGGCCAGGGAGACGTGCGCGGCGCCGGCCGCGCGCAGCCCGGCGGCGGCGGACTCGGCCTGCTCCTCGTAGAGCGCGTCGCTGGAGCACAGGCAGGCCTCGCCGGCGCCGCTGTCCTCGAAGGAGCCCTCGGTGACCGGCTCGATGCCGCCCGCCTGGAAGAGGTTGGCGGCGAAGGTGAGCCGGCCGGTGTGCGCGGCGGCGGGGCCGAGCGCGGCCAGGAAGACCTTCGGGCGGGCGCCGGTCGCCGCGAGGTGCGCGTCCGAGCGGGCGCGCAGCGCCTCGAAGGCCTCGTCGCGGCGCACCCGCGGCAGACCGCCGGACGGCTCGGCCGGGGCGGGCGCGCGGACCACGGGCTTCTCGCCCAGGTGCGGGAACTCGCTGACACCGGTGACGGGTTCGCGGCGCTTGGCCAGGGCCTTGGAGCGCTCGGCCCAGGTGGCGGCCAGGTCCTCGGCGATCCTCCCCGAGCGCAGCACCGCGGCCTGGCCGCCGTCCCGCTCGATGCCCTGGAAGAACTCCCAGGCGGCGTGGGCGAGTTCGTCGGTCAGCCGCTCCACGTACCAGGAGCCGCCGGCCGGGTCGATCACCCGGGCCAGGTGCGACTCCTCGATGAGGATCGTCGAGGTGTTGCGGGCGATCCGCCGGGCGAAGGCGTCCGGCAGGCCGAGGGCGTGGTCGAAGGGGTGGACGGTCACGGACTCGGCGCCGCCGACGCCGGCCGCCAGGGTGGCGAGCGTCGTCCGCAGCATGTTCACCCACGGGTCGCGGCCGGTCATCATCACCGAGGAGGTCACGGCGTGCTGGAGCTGCGCCCCGGCCGCCGGGGCCCCGCAGGCCTCCGCGACCCGCGCCCACAGCCGGCGCGCGGCGCGCAGCTTGGCGATCGTCAGGAACTGGTCGGCGGTGGCCGCGTAGCGGAACTCCAGCTGCCCGAGGGCCTGCTCCACCGTCAGGCCGCCCGCGGTGAGGGCCCGCAGGTAGGCGACGCCGGTGGCGAGCGAGGCGCCCAGCTCCTGTGCGGCGGAGCCGCCGGCCTCGTGGTACGGCAGGGCGTCCACGGTCAGCGCGCGCAGCCCGGGGTAGGACTCGGCGCACAGCCGGGTGAGGGCGACCGTGGCGGGGAAGCCGTCGCCGTCGTAGGCGGCGCCGGTGCGGGCCTCGGTGCCCAGCGGGTCGGCGCCGAGGTTGCCGAGCGCTGCCTCGGGCGCGATGCCGCGCCGGGCGAAGACGTCGAGCAGCTCGGCCGCGGCCGTCGGGGTCTCCGCCCCGGCGTCCAGGACGACCGGGGCCAGGTCGAGGTACACGTCCTTCAGGACCCGGTCGAGCTCGCCGGCCGGGATGCCGCCCGGACCCACGGCCAGCCACAGCGAGGTGACGCCGTTCTCCAGGTCGGTGAGGACCGTCTCGGGGTCGGCCACGGCGTGCCGCTGGCGCACGTCCCAGCCGTTCGCCGTGTTGCCCTCGGGGCGGCCGGCCCGGACGAAGGGGGCGAACCCGGGCAGTCCGGCGTCGGGAGCGGACCCGGAAGCGGCGACGGCGGTGTCGGCGGGGCCGTCCGCCGTGTACAGCGGGCGGGCCCGCAGGCCGTCCTCGAGCACGGTGGACAGGACGTCCTCGGCCTCGGTGTCCGGAACGTCCTTGCCCGACCTGCTCAGTACGCCCGCCACGAGGCGCTGCCACTGCGCATGGGTCGCTGCGGGGAATTCGGCGGCCAGCGAGAGGCCGTCGTCAGGCAGCACAGTCATGCTCGGATGCTAGGTCAGCCCCACAAAGGAGCGCAGGGTGATCCGCTGTGACCTTGACCTCCCCTGATCGGCCTTGAACGGCGGGCCGCATCCGTGCTCGCGCCCGCCCCGCACCGGCTCATCCGGAGGCCGCGTCGAGCTCCTCGTCCAGGGCGATCGCCGCCGAGATCAGCGCGAGATGCGTGAACGCCTGCGGGAAGTTGCCCAGTTGCTCGCCCGCCGGGCCGATCTCCTCCGAGAAGAGCCCGACGTGGTTGGCGTAGGTCAGCATCTTGTCGAAGGAGTACCGCGCCTCGTCCAGCCGCCCGGCCCGCGCGAGCGCCCCCACGTACAGGAAGCTGCACAGCGAGAAGGTGCCCTCGCCGCCCCGCAGCCCGTCGGGCGACGCCGCCGGGTCGTAGCGGTAGACGAGGCTGTCGGTGACCAGCTCGGCCCCCATCGCGTCGAGCGTCGACAGCCAGCGCGGGTCCGAGGGCGCGATGAACCCGACCGCCGGCATCAGCAGCAGCGAGGCGTCCAGCACCTCGCTCCCGTAGTGCTGCACGAAGGCCCGCCGCTCCTCGCTCCAGCCCCGCTCCATCACCTGACGCAGGATCGCGTCCCGGGCCGCGGTCCATCCCGCCAGGTCGGCGGGCCGGGCGAAGCGGGTGGCCAGCCGGATGCCCCGGTCGAAGGCGGTCCAGCACATCACCCGGCTGTACGTGAAGTCCTGCCGCCCGCCCCGGGTCTCCCAGATGCCCTCGTCGGGCCGGTCCCAGCTGCCGGCCAGCCAGTCGAGCACGTCCGACACGGCGAGCCAGCCGTCCCACCCGATCCGCCGGGCCGCGCTCCCGCCCTCGCGGGCGAGCCCGAAGACCGCCTCGCCGTAGATGTCGAGCTGGAGCTGCGCGGCCGCCCCGTTGCCCCGCCGGACCGGGGCGGAGCCGCGATACCCCTCCAGGTGGTCGAGGGTCTCCTCGGTGAGGTACGGGTCGCCGTCGACCCGGTACATGATCTGCAGCGGCTCGCCGGTCACCGTCCGCTGCTCGCGCAGCCGCGTGCCCAGCCACAGGCGGAAGGCGTCCGCCTCCTCCTCGAAGCCGAGGCCGAGCAGCGCGTGCACCGACAGCGAGGCGTCCCGCACCCAGGTGTAGCGGTAGTCCCAGTTGCGCTCCCCGCCGATCCGCTCGGGCAGGCCCATGGTGGCGGCGGCGACCGGGGCGCCGGTGGGCGCGTACGTCAGCAGCTTGAGGGTGATCGCCGAGCGGTTGACGCCCGCCTGCCACCGGCCCCGGTAGCGGCTGCGCCGGATCCAGCGGTGCCAGAAGTCGCGGGTCCGACGGAAGTCCTCGGTCAGCGAGGCCCGGTCGACCGGCGGCGGCGGCCCGGCGCCCGCCTCGTCCAGGGTCAGCACGACCGCCGCCACGTCCCCCTGCGCCAGCTCCACCGCCGCCCGTACGTCGCGCCCGTCCGGGCCGTCCCGCAGCAGCTCCACGGGCCCGGCGGTCTGCAGCACCGCCCGGATCCCGGGCCCCGCGAACGTGGCCGTGCCCGCACCGTCCAGGGTCAGCTCGTGCCCGGCCCGCCCGTAGTCGAAGCGCGGCCGGCACTCCACGGAGAAGCGGACCCGGCCGCGCGGCACCCGCAGCACCCGGATCAGCCGGTGCCGGGCCGTGGCCGTCTCCGGCCGGTCCAGCGGCATGAAGTCGGCGACCTCGCCGACCCCGTCCGCGGTGAGGAAACGGGTCACGAGGACCGCCGTGTCGGCGAAGTACAGCTGCCGGGTGGTGACGTCGGGCGCGTCGACGGTGACGGCGAAGTGCCCGCCGCGCTCGTGGTCCAGCAGGGCGGCGAAGACGCTCGGCGAGTCGAAGCGGGGCGCGCAGAGCCAGTCGACGACCCCGTCGGACGAGACCAGGGCCGCGGTCTGCAGATCTCCCACGAGCCCGTGGTCGGCGATGGGCGGATAGCGGCGCACCGGGCTCACGGGACCTCCTCGGCCGGGGGAACGGACGCCGGTCCGGACCGTGCTCCGACGGCCCCGGCGCGACCCGACGTGACCCGAGCCTCACGGCGATCGGCCGGTCCGACCAGGCGGGATCGGCCGAACGGGGGACACGGCGGTGCCCGCCCCCGGGCCCCTACCGCAGCGGCTCGCTCAGCTCGATCGCGCGCAGGGCCGCCGCCAGCGCCGGCTCGTCGCCGACGTCGAGGGCCGTGTCGGTCAGCTTGACGACGTGCTCGTCGCCGTGGGCCAGGGCCCGCTCGAAGACCTCCTCGGCGGTGACGGAGCCGGGCGGGACGTACGCGACCGGGGCGTCCGGCGCGTACATCGAGGTCACGGCCGCCGAGGCCGTCCAGGCCGCCCGCAGGCTGGGCACCCACAGCTCGCGGGGGAGCGCCGGCAGGGCCCGCAGCACCGCGTTGGGCGCCGTCGCCGCGTGCACCAGCATCGTCTCCTCGCCGTGCCCGTGCGTGGCGTACCGGTGGGTGGCCGCCCGCACCAGCTCGGCCAGCAGCCGCCGCGCCTCCTCCGGGTCCGTCACCCCGTCCGCCCACACCGGCAGCGCGTCGACCCGGGCGAGCCGGTCGGGGAAGCCGCCGTCCCGCTCCCCGATCGGCCGGACCGCGTCGAGCGCGTCGGCGGCCCGCGCGGCGCCGGGCAGCGGGGCGAGGCCCTCGACGGGGCGGTGGCGCGCGGCCCAGTACCCGAGACCGTGCGCGAGTTCGGTCAGCCGCGGCGCGGTCTCCTCGCCCGCGAGCAGGGTGCGCACGCCGTGCCCCACCCGGATGACGGGGTGCGTGGAACCGCCGTACAGGCCCGGCAGCAGCCGCGGCCACCACACGGCGAGCACCTCGCGCCAGGGCCGCTCGGCGAGCTCGCGCCCGAAGTGGCCGATCCAGTCGGCGGCCCGCCGCGGGTCCCCCAGCGCGCGCCGCCAGTCGGCCGCGGTGACCGGCTCGACGCCGGCCGGGAACTCCTCCAGCCGGGGCGCGTAGCGGTCGAGCCAGCGGTGCACCGACCCGGCCCGCCCGTGGGCGGCGAGGGCCTCGACGGCCATCGGGGCGTGGTTGGTGAGCCGCCCGAGCCGCTCGGGCCCGGAGGAGTGCAGGCGCTGGAGCGCCTCGTCGAGCGTGCCTGTCGTGTCCATGAGAGGGACGGTAGGCGGGCCGGTGCGACGGCGGAACGGGCCGGGGACGTAGGGCGGGCGGACGAAGGGCGGAGGACGCACGCAGGACGGGCGGAGGACGGACCTAGGACCCGGGGCCCCCGTCCGGCGTCCGTCCGGCGTCCGTCCGGCCGGTGTCCTCCGGGCCGACGCCGGTGGGACGCCGGGTGTCGCGTCAGTACGATGGGCGGCCGGGTACCCGTTCCGGGGGACGGCGAGGCGGAGGGCGGCAGGATGGCGGAGGTTCCGCGACGGCGTGGGCAGGGCGAGCTGGAGACCCTGGTGCTGGCCGCGCTGCGGGCCGCCGACGGGCCGGTCACGGCCGGCTGGGTGCAGGAGCGGCTCGGCGGCGACCTCGCGTACACCACCGTCATCACGATCCTGACCCGCCTGCACACGAAGGGCGCCGTCGCGCGGGAGCGGGCGGGCCGGTCCTTCGAGTGGACGGCCGTCGCGGACGAGGCGGGTCTCGCCGCGCTGCGGATGCGCCGGGTCCTGGACGGCGAGTCCGACCGGGAGGCGGTGCTCGCCCGGTTCGTGACGGGACTGTCCTCGGCGGAGGAGCAGTTGGTGCGCGAGCTCCTGGCCCAGGCCGGGGAGGACGGGGAGGACTGACGCCATGGGGGTCTTCGTCTTCCTGCCGCTGGTCCTCCCGCTGACCGCCTGGCCGGTCGCGCGACTGGCCGAACAGCACCTGCACCCGCGCACCGCGACCCGGATGCTGACCGCCGTCGCCGCCGTCCTCGCGCTGTGCAGCACGCTGTGCCTGGCGCTGCTGGTGGTCGTCGGCACGGCCCAGCTCCCCGGCAACCCGCTCCCCGACGCCTGGTCCGACCCCGAGGTGCGGGCCGCGGTGCCGTACGACGAGGTGGCCGGCCGGCTCGCGATCCCCGCGCTGCTCGCCGTACTGGCCGCCTGCGGCTGGACGCTCGCGCGGCACCGGCGGGTGCGCCGCCGGGCGGAGCGCGCGCTCGCCCTCCTGCCCGCCCGCGCGGTCGCCGTGCTGCCCGACGAACTCCCTTACGCGTACGCGCTGCCCGGCGGGCGGCGGGACCGGGTGGTGGTCAGCCGCGGGATGCTGGCGCGGCTCGGCTCGCGCGAGCGCCGTGCGCTCTTCGCGCACGAGCGGGCCCACCTGGAGGGCCGCCACCACCGCTTCCTGCTGGCCGTGCGCGTGGCGGCGCGCGCCAACCCCTTTCTGCGCCCGCTGAGCACCGCCGTCGGCTACACCGCCGAGCGGTGGGCCGACGAGGAGGCCGCCGCGCGGGTCGGCAGCCGCCGGGCCGTGGCCCGCGCCATCGGCAAGTCCGCCCTGGTGTCGGCCGGGGCGCCGGCCCCGACCCTGGCCGGTTTCGCCGTGACCGGCCCGGTGCCGCGGCGGGTGGCCGCCCTGCTCGCCCCGGCCCCGGTCGCCCGGGCCTGGCCGCGGGTCTCCACCGCGACGGGCGTGGCGGCCTGGGGCGCGGCCGTGGGGACCGCCGCCTCCGCCGTCTCCTCGGCGAACTCGGCGGTCACGCTGTACGCGATCCTCCACACGGCCACGTCCCTGTAGCCCGGCGGCCACGCCCCGTCGGCCGGCCGGCAGGCGCCCGTCGGCCGGTCGTCAGCTGATCGCCAGCGGGTCGTTCGGGGCGAGCGCGGCCGCGATGCGCCGGGCGACCACCTCGGCCATGTTGCCCTCGGGCGTGGTCGGGGTCTTGGTCGCGGACACCGCGAGGGCGAGCCGCTTGGACGGCAGATAGGCCTGGATCGCCGCGTACCCGGAGAACGACGGGTTCTGCAGCACCCAGCCGTTGACGACGATCACGCCGAGGCCGAAGTGCTTGGCCTTCGTCTGCTTCAGGCAGATCGTGGCCGGGCAGGTGGCGGTCCCGCCGCCGAGGCCGACCGTGCCCGGGTTCAGCAGGGTGCGGTAGCCGCGGGGCGAGAGGAGCTCACCGCTGCCGATGCCCTCGGCGGAACGGGCCAGGTCGCAGACGTGGGTGGTGATGACCGCGCCGGGCGCGGTGGTCCACGACGGGTTCCAGAAGGTGGACTCCTCGTAGAAGCCGCGGTCGGAGGTGAAGGCGTGCAGCACCCGCTGCGGGATGTCCGGGGTGAAGTCGTTCCGCGTGTTCCGCAGCCCCAGCGGCCCGGTCACCCGCTCCCGTACGAACTCCTGGATCGGCATGCCGGTGATCTTCTCCAGCGCGGCGACCAGCAGCACGTAGTTGGCGTGCGAGTAGCTCCAGCTGGTGCCCGGCTCGTACCAGAAGGAGTGGCGGTACGGGTAGGAGAGCAGCTGCCGCGGGGTCCACTGGCGGAACGGGTGCGCCGTCAGCTCCTTCACGAACGCCGGGTCGGTCACGTAGTCGTGCAGACCGGTGGTGTTGGTGGCCAGCATCCGCAGGGTGATCTGCCGCGCCTTGGGCACGTCGGGCAGCCACCGGTCCACGGTGTCGTCCAGGCTCACCGTGTGCTCCTGGACCAGCTGGAGCAGGGCCGTGCCGATGTGCGCGAAGGCGACCGAACCGGCCCGGAAGTGCATGTCCGGCTCGGCGGGCACCCCGGTCATGGACTCGCCGAGCGCGTCGGTGAGGACCTCGCGCCCGTCGAGGGTGACCTTCAGTTCCACGGACTTCAGCCTCAGGTCCGCCTTGGCCTTGCGGGTGATGTCCAGGACCCGCCGGGCCTGCCCGTCGAGCGGCCGCCGGGTCCGCTCGCACGACCGGTCGCCGTGGCCCGCCGGCTCCCGGGCGGCGGCCGGCGCGACGGCGGGGGCCTGGGACACGACGGCGAGGAGGGCGGCGCAGAGGGCCGCGCGGAGCGTGGTGCGTCTCATGCCCGCACTATCTCCGCGCCGCCGGTCCCGCCCCGCCCGCAACTCCGGCGGACACTCCGCACGGGGGGCGGGGAGGCGGCCGTGTGGGGCAAGGGCGGAGCCGTGGCGGGGCAGGGCGGCGGGCCTCAGGCGCCGGCGGCGTCCAGGCGGGCGAGCTGTCCGGCGGAGAGGCTGAGCTCCAGGGCCGGGAGGGAGGCCTCGTACTGCTCCAGGGTGCGCGGGCCGATCAGCGGGATCACCCGCGGCGCGGTCTGGTGCAGGAGCCAGGACAGCACGAGCTGGTTGGGGGTGGCGCCCGTCTCGGCGGCCAGCCCGGCGAGGGCGTCGAGCCGCGCGTCGGCGTCGGGACCGGCGTACCGCTCCATCATCCAGTGGTCCCGGCGCTTGGCCGGGTCGTCGTAGATGCCGCGCAGGATCGGCGAGTAGGCCACCAGGCTCAGGTCCTCGTGGGCGCGCAGGTAGTCCAGCTGCTCGTGGTCGACGACCGAGGCGACGTCGAGCCCGGTGCGCGGCCGCAGGTAGGAGTGCTGCTGCTGGAGGGCGACCGGGGCGGGCCAGCCGTGGCGCTCGCACAGGCCGCGGATGCGCTCCATGCGCCAGGTGCGGACGTTGGACCAGCCGATGTACCGCGCCTTGCCGGAGCGCACGATGCCGGCCAGCGCCTCCAGGGTCTCCTCCAGCGGGGTCGCCCGGTCGTCCACGTGGACGTAGAGCAGGTCGACGTGGTCGGTGCCGAGGCGGCGCAGGCTGTCGTCGATCGACGTGTTCAGGGTGCGCGCCCCGGCCCCGTCGAAGCGGGCCCGGCTCCAGTCCGCCCCGCCCCCTTCGAGCCGCGCCTCGTCGGCGTTGACGACCAGGCCCGCCGCCTTCGTGGCCAGGAACACCCGGTCGCGGCGCCCGCCGCGGGCCATCCAGCGCCCCAGCACCGCCTCGCTCTCGCCGCCGTCGCTGCCCGGCCGGTCCCACCAGCAGTAGCAGTTGGCGGTGTCGAGGAGGGTGCCGCCCGCCTCGGTGAACCGGTCGAGCAGGGCGACCGAGGTCTCCTCGTCCGTCGTCGTGCCCATCAGCATGCAACCGAGGCCCAGCTGGCCGATCCGCTCCCCGGTGCGGCCCAGTTCGACGTGCTTCATGGAACTCCCCCTCGTCATCGGCCCGTTCGCCGGTGGCACACGCTAGGTGTTGGAGTGCGCGCGAAGGCAAGCCGCTCCGAGCGGGGTCTCCCCAGGCCGTCGGCCGGACAGCGGGGCCAGGTCGGGCTCGGTCCAGGAGGTCCGAGCCGCCTCGCCGGCCAGGGTCTCCGGCCGGCGGTGACACGGGCGGGTGAGGAGACCCGTCCGCCGGTCCCGGACGGCCATGCCGGATGATCGAACGCATGCTGTTCGAGTCCCTCTCGGTCGCCGCGCTCGTCGTGGTGCTGGTCTGCGCCGTCGCCCGCCCGTTCGGGTGGTCGGAGGCGGCCTTCGCGGTGCCCGCCGCCCTGCTCCTGGTCCTCGTGGGCGCCGTGCCCCTGGAGCACGTGCGGGAGGAGGCGGTCCGGCTGGGGCCGGTGATCGGGTTCCTCGCGGCGGTGCTGGTGCTGGCCCGGCTCTGCGACGACGAGGGGCTCTTCCACGCCTGCGGCAGCTGGATGGCCCGCTGGGCCCGCCGCCGGCCGCGGCGGCTGCTCGGCGCCGTGTTCGCCCTGGCCTCGCTGATCACGGCCGCCCTGAGCCTCGACGCCACCGTCGTGCTGCTCACCCCGGTCGTCTTCGCCACGGCCGCCCGCATGGGGGCCTCGGCCCGCCCGCACGCCTACGCGAGCGCGCACCTGTCGAACACGGCCTCCCTGCTGCTGCCGGTCTCCAACCTCACCAACCTGCTGGCCTTCGCCGCCACCGGGCTGAGCTTCACCCGCTTCGCGCTCCTGATGCTGCTGCCCTGGCTGGCCGCCATCTGCGTCGAGTACGCCGTCTTCCGCCGCTTCTTCGCCGCCGACCTGGCACCCGGGCCGGACGGCGGCGACGGCGGGGCCGCCGGGGACGACGAGCCCGTCGAACTGCCGCTGTTCCCGCTGATCACCGTGGCCGCCACCCTGGTCGGCTTCGGCGTGGCCTCGGCGGTCGGCGTCGACCCGGCCTGGGCGGCGGCGGCCGGCGCGACGGTGCTGGCGGTGCGCGCCCTGCTGCGCGGGCACACCCGGCCGGCCGCGCTCGTGCGTTCGGCCGCCCTGCCCTTCCTCGCCTTCGTCCTGGCCCTCGGGATCGTGGTCCGCGCGGTCGTCGACAACGGCCTCGGCCACGCCCTCGGCGCCGTCCTGCCGGACGGCGCCTCACTGCCCGCGCTGCTCGGCACCGCGGCCCTCGCCGCGCTCCTCGCGAACCTGATCAACAACCTCCCCGCGGTGCTCGCGCTCGCCCCGCTCGCCGCCCCCGCCGGTCCGGGCGCCGTGCTCGCCGTGCTGCTCGGCGTGAACATCGGTCCCAACCTCACGTACGCCGGTTCGCTGGCCACCCTGCTCTGGCGCCGCATCGCCCACGAGCGGGGCCACGACGTCCGGCTCAAGGAGTTCACCCTCCTCGGCGTCCTCACCGTCCCGGCCGCCCTGGTCGCCGCCACCGTGGCGCTCTGGGCCTCGCTGGCCGTCCTCGGTCCCTGACGGTCGCCGGCCGAGGGGGGCCGTCCGCGGCCTTGTCAGGGGGCGAGCGGCGGGTGGAGCCTAGACCCGCCGGACGTCGACGCCCTGCTCGGTGAGCGCGTCGACGACGGGGTCGGGGGCGTCGTGGTCGGTGACGAGGATGTCGATGTCGGAGATGGCGCAGACGCGGGCGAAGGCCCGCCTGCCCAGCTTGGTGGAGTCGGTCACCACGACGAGGGTGGCCGCCCGCTCCGCCATGGAGCGGTTGGCGCTCGCCTCGCCCTCGTCGTGGGTGGAGGCGCCGAAGTCGGGGTCGACGGCGTCGATGCCGAGGATCGCGTAGTCCAGCGAGAGGCCCTGGAGGGTCGCCGCGGCGAGCGGGCCGGTCAGCTCGTAGGACTGCGGGCGGGCCACCCCGCCGGTCACGACCGTCTTCACGTACGGGCGGACGGCGAGCTCGTTGGCGATGTTGACGGCGTTGGTGACGATGGTCAGCGCCGGGCCGTTGGACTGCTGGGCGAGGTCGCCGCGGGTGGCCAGTTCGCGGGCGACCTCCGAGGTGGTCGTGCCGCCGTTGAGCCCCACGATCGCGCCCGGCGGGACGAGCGCGGCGGCGGCCCGGGCGATGCGCTGCTTCTCGTCGGCCTTGCGGGCGGTCTTGTAACGCAGCGGGAGGTCGTAGGTGACCCCGCTGAGCACGGCGCCGCCGCGGGTGCGGGTGAGCAGTTGCTGGCGGGCGAGCTCCTCCAGGTCGCGGCGGACCGTGGCGGGGGAGACGCCGAGCAGTTCGGCCGCCTCGCCGACCTCGATGCTGCCCTTCTCGCCCAGCGCGTCGAGCAGCCGCGTCCAGCGCTCGTGCGTGCTCATCACCGTTCTCCTCGCCTCGTGACCTCGGGGGGCCGAGCCTAACGCGCACTCTCCCGATATGAGCGTTCCTTGCGCATGCTTGCTCAAAGTTGCGCGCAGACTCTATAAAGGACTCAACTTCAATCATCACGGTTCGGGGAGGCGACGCCATGAGTCATGTCGACACGGAGATAGCCAGTCAGCCCGCCTGCTGGCGCCGCGCGCAGGAGGCGAAGCCCGAGGGCCTGCCCGCCGACGGCGAGCGCGTGGCCGTCGTCGGCTGCGGCACCTCCCTCTACATCGCCCAGGCGTACGCGGTGCTGCGCGAGGCCGCCGGGCTCGGCGAGACCGACGCCTTCGCCGCCTCCGAGTACCCGGCCAACCGCCGCTACGACCGGGTCGTCGCGATCACCCGCTCCGGCACCACGACCGAGGTCCTCGCCGCCCTGGCCCGGGTCCCCGAGGGCACCCCGACCGTCGCCCTCACCGGCGACCTCGACACCCCCGTCGTCGGCGCCGCCGACACCGTCGTGGACCTGTCCTACGCCGACGAGAAGTCCGTCGTGCAGACCCGCTTCGCCACCACCGCCCTGGTCCTGCTGCGCGCCGCCCTCGGCCTCGTGCCGGACGACCTCGTCGAGCAGGCCGAGCGGGCCGTCGCCGACCCGCTCCCCGAGGCCGCCGTGGCGTCCGAGCAGTTCACCTTCCTCGGCACCGGCTGGACCATCGGCCTCGCCAACGAGGCCGCGCTCAAGCTCCGCGAGGCCGCCGGAGCCTGGACCGAGTCGTACGCGGCGATGGAGTACCGCCACGGACCGATCAGCGTCACCGGCCCGCGGAGCACCGTCTGGTTCCTCGGCGCCCCGCCCGCCGGACTCCTCGACCAGATCGGCGCCACCGGCGCGTACGCCTCGGTCTCCGACGCCGACCCGCTCGCCGACCTCATCCGGGCCCAGCGCCTCGCCGTCGCCCTCGCCGGCCGCCGCGGCCTCGACCCCGACCGGCCGCAGGGGCTCACCCGCTCCATCGTGCTGGCCGACTCCTGACCCGGGCCGTGTCCGGCCGGTGACCCCCCGGCCCGCCGCCGGCCCCCTTCCGGCGGCGGGCCGCCCGGCCCCGCGTCCCCACCCAGCCGAGCAAGGAGCAGAACCGTCATGCCCCTCGTAGGAACGGGCGACATCGTCGGACCGGCCGCCGCCGCCGGCCGCGGCGTCGGCGCCTTCAACGTCATCCAGCTCGAACACGCGCAGGCCATCGTGGCCGGCGCCGAGACCGCCGGGACCCCGGTGATCCTCCAGGTCAGCGAGAACACCGCCCGCTACCACGGCGCCCTCGCCGCGATCGGCACCGCGACCCTGGCCGTCGCCCGGGCCGCCCGGGTCCCGGTCGCCGTCCACCTCGACCACGCGACCTCCGCCGCGCTCGTGGAGGAGGCCGTCGCCCTCGGCTTCTCCTCCGTCATGTACGACGCCTCCACGCTGCCGTACGAGGAGAACGTCGCCGCCACCGCCCGGGTGCGGGAGCTCTGCCACGCCTCCGGGGTGTGGGTCGAGGCCGAACTCGGCGAGGTCGGCGGCAAGGACGGCGTCCACGCCCCCGGCGCCCGCACCGACCCGGCCGAGGCGGCCGCGTTCGTCACCGCCACCGGCGTGGACGCCCTCGCCGTCGCCGTCGGCACCTCGCACGCCATGGACACCCGGGACGCCGCCCTCGACTTCGGCCTCATCGCCGCCCTGCGCGCCCGGCTGCCCGTGCCGCTCGTGCTGCACGGCTCGTCCGGCGTCGGCGACGCGGACCTGGCCACCGCCGTCGGGCACGGCATGACCAAGGTCAACATCGCCACCCACCTGAACCGGGTCTTCACCCGCGCCGCCCGCGAAGTCCTCGAAGCGGACCGCGCCCTGGCCGACACCCGCCGCTACCTCGGCGCCGGGCGGACGGCGATGGCCCACGAGGTCACCCGCCTCCTCGGCATCCTGGACGCGCGGACGGCGGTGGCCTGACCGGACGTCACCACGGTTGCGGACGGCCCTCGTTCCGCACCGCCGCCCCCGCCCGCCCCGCGGCATCGGCCTCACAGGGGGCGCGGCCGCCCCCCCCGGGTCACCCCTGGGCGGCGGCCGCGGCCGTGGCGCCGGGCGCGCCGAACCACCGCTCCAGCCGGGCGGTCAGCTCCCCCTGGTCCTCGCCGACCCAGGCCACGTGCCCGTCCGGCCGCAGCAGCACCGCGGCCGTGCCGGGCACGTCGTCGCCGAAGGCCTCGGCGTCGGCCTCGTCGACCCGGTCCACGACCCGGTCGACCCGGTCCGCCCAGCCCGCCACCGAGAGCCGTCCGGTGCGGTCGAGCAGCAGCCCGCGGCCGGCGTGCATCAGCCCGTACAGCCGCCCCCGCTCCAGCCCGACGTCCCGCAGCCGCCGGCCCACGAGCCCGTGGTCGTCGCCGAAGTCGTAGCGGACGTCGACCGCGGTGATCATCCCGGTCACGTACCGGTTCACCTCCTCGAAGTCCATCAGCCGTCCCAGCAGCGCCCGCAGCGCCGCCGCCCCCGGGTCCTCGGTCCCCATCAGCGTGATCTGCGCGCGGGTGTTGTCGAGGACGGCCGCGCCCACCGGATGCCGCTCGGCGTGATAGCTGTCGAGGAGGTCCGCCGGGGCCCACCCGTTCACCTCGGCGGCCAGCTTCCAGCCCAGGTTGAACGCGTCCTGCACACCGAGGTTGAGCCCCTGCCCGCCGGTCGGCGGATGGACGTGCGCCGCGTCGCCGGCCAGCAGCACCCGGCCGGACCGGTAGTGCTCGGCCTGCCGGGTCGCGTTCCCGAACCGGGAGAGCCAGCGCGGCGAGTGCGCGCCGAAGTCGGTGCCGGCGTGCGCCCGCAGCTGCGCCCGGAACTCGTCCAGGGTCGTCGGGGCCGTCCGGTCCTCGGCCACCCCGTCGGCGGGCACGACGATCCGGTACACCCCCTCGTTCCCGTCGACGTCCGGCACGGCGCCGAACCGCAGCTGGGTCCTGCGGACCTCCTCGACGACCGCCATGACCGTCGCCCGGTCCGCGGTCACCTCCATGTCGCCCAGCAGCGTCTCGACCGTCGACGGTTCGCCGGGGAAGCCGATGCCGGCCAGCCGGCGCACCGTGCTGCGGCCGCCGTCGCACCCCACCAGATACCGCGAGCGCAGCCGCGTGCCGTCCGCGAGCCCCACCTCCACCCCGGTCGCGTCCTGGCTCAGACCGACCACCTCGTGGCCGGGCCGGAGCTCGGCCCCGAGCGCCAGGGCGTGCTCCCTGAGCAGCCGCTCGGTGACCGGCTGCGGGGTGGTCAGCCCGTACGGGTGGGCCGTGTCCAGGCCCTCGGGCCACGGCTTGTGGATGCCCCCGAAGAAGCCGCCCACCCGGAACTTCTCGCTCACCGCGAGGAATCCGCCGAGCAGACCGCGCTGGTCCATCACCTCGACGCTCCGCGCGTGCAGCCCGCGCCCCCGGGAGTGCCCCAGCGGCTCGGCCGACTTCTCCAGCACCACCACCCGCACGCCGTGCAGCCGCAGCTCACCGGCCAGCATGAGCCCGGTCGGCCCGCCGCCGACCACGATCACATCCGTCATTTCCGTACACCTGCTCACGAGACATGCCAAAGTGGCTCGATCGGGAATCGGCCGCCCATTCTGCGCCTCGTACGGGGCCTTGCCGCAAGCCCCCCTGTGCGCTATATCTTGATAGTGGCAAGGAGTCTGTGACCTCCTTGCCCTTGTCATGTGCGGCCCGTCGCGGCCCGCACCGCCCCGACCCGCCCCACGCCCTTCCCTCTCGGCTGCGAGAATGATCGTCGGGAACAGGGGGAGGGGGAACTTCGGTGCGCGAACGGCTTCGGGCCCGGTTCCGGTACTGGTTCGACGGCACGATGGACCGCGGCACGCCCGCCCTGATCAGCTGGCTGGCCCTCGCCTCGCTGCTGCTCATCGGCGTGGCCTCGACGCTCGTCGTGCTGGTCACCGACACCGACGCCGAGGACAACGGCGGCTGGGCGGGCGTCGCCTGGATGAGCCTGCTGCGCACCCTGGACCCCGGCACCATGGGCGGGGACACCGGCGGCCCGGTCTTCCTCGGCCTGATGCTGGCCGTGACGATCGGCGGCATCTTCATCGTCAGCGCCCTCATCGGTGTGCTGACCACCGGCCTGAACCAGCGGATCAACGAGCTGCGCAAGGGCCGTTCCAAGCTCATGGAGCGCGGGCACACCATCGTGCTCGGCTGGTCGGAGCAGGTCTTCACGGTGGTGGCCGAACTCGTCGAGGCGAACCAGAGCGAACGCCGCTCGTGCGTCGTGATCCTCGCGGACCGGGACAAGGTCGCCATGGAGGACGCGATCCGCGAGCGCATCCCCGAACCGGGCCGCACCCGGGTCGTCTGCCGCTCCGGCAACCCGCTCGTCCGGGCCGACCTGGAACTGGTCAGCCCCGACACCGCCAAGTCCATCATGGTGCTGCCGCCGACCGGCACCGACCGCGACGTCGCCGTCATCAAGGTGCTGCTCCTGCTCAACAGCCGCAAGTGGAACGCGGTGCGTCCCCATGTCGTCGCCTCCGTGCACGACTCGGAGAACCTCGCCGCCGCCCGCCTGGCCGCCGGTGACACCGCCCTGGTCATCGACGCCGAGGACATCGCCGTCCGCCTCATCGCGCAGGCGCACCGCCAGACCGGCCTGTCGACCGTCTTCAACGAACTGCTCAGCTTCGTGGGCAACGAGTTCTACTTCCGCGAGGAGCCGTCCCTCGTCGGCGCCACGTACGGGGAGGCCCTGGGCGCCTTCGCCCGCGGCGTCCCGGCCGGGCTGCACCGCACCGACGGCCAGGTGCTGGTCAACCCGCCGATGGACACGGTCATCGGCCCCGGCGACCATCTGCTCATGGTGGCCGAGGACGACCTCCTCATCCACCGGGCCGACGCCCCGCCGCCGGTCGTCGAGACGGCGATCACGACCGCCCCGGTCCAGCCGCCCCACCTCGACCGGACCCTGCTCATCGGCGACAACTCCCGTACGGTGAAGCTGGTCAGCCTGCTGGACAGCCTCGTCGAACCCGGCTCGACCCTCGACATCGCCGCCCCCCGCCGGCCGGACGCCGCCCTCCAGGGGCAGCTGTCCCGCCTCACCGTCGGCTTCAAGCGCTGTGAGCCGACCCGCAGGTCCTCGCTGGAGTCCCTGGACCTGGGCGGCTACCAGCACATCGTGGTGCTCTCGGACGACACCGTCGCCCCCGGGCGGGCCGACGACCGCACCCTGGTCACGCTGTTGCACCTGCGCGACATCGAAGTCGGGCTCGGCGACCCGTACTCGATCGTCACGGAGATGCACGACGACGCGAACCGCGAGGTCGCCCAGGTCACCAAGGCCGACGACTTCATCGTCAGCACCAAGGTGATCAGCCTGCTGCTCACCCAACTCACCGAGAACCGGGACCTGTACGCGGTCTTCGCCGACCTCTTCGACCCGGAGGGCTCGGAGATCTACCTCAAGCCGGCCTGCGACTACGTGGTCCCGGGCGCCGAGGCGAACTTCGCCACCGTCGTCGAGGCCGCCCGGCGCCGGGGCGAGACCGCCATCGGCTACCGCCTCGCCCGCCACGGCGACGAGCCGCCCACCTACGGCATCTTCCTCAACCCGCCCCGCACGGCACCCCTCGTCTTCGAACCGCGGGACGCGGTCGTCGTCTTCGCCGAGAACTAGGGGGTCAGGGCCCTGCGCGCCGAACACCGCGGACAGCGCGCAGGGCCTTCCCGACCGGTGCTCCCCGCGCGGCGAGAGCCACTCCTCCGCACGGGGCCGGTGTGCTGCCGGTCAAGCAGGGGGAGACCCCGCGGACGACTGGAGTCGGATACGGGGTCAGGGCTTCTGGAAGCCGGCGTCCTGGAGGATCTTCTGGGCTTCGGGGGTGCTGAGCCAGGCGACGAACGCGGTGGCGGCGTCGGCGTTCCTGGAGTTCTTGAGGGTGGCGGCGGGGTATTCGGCGACGGCGTTCTGGTCGTCGGGGATCTCGACGGCGTCGACCTTGTCGGTGGCGCTCCGGGCGTCGGTCCTGTAGACGAGTCCGGCGTCGGCTTCGCCGAGTTCGACCTTGCTGAGGACGGCGCGGACGTTGGGTTCCTGGGAGACCGGCTTCACGGTGATCTTCTGGGCGTCGAGGATCTTCTTGCTGTACTTGCCGGCGGGGACTTCGGGGGCGGCGAGGACGATCTTGAGCTTGGGGTCGGCGAGGTCCTTGAGGGAGCCGATCTTGTGGGGGTTGCCCTCGCCGGTGGCGATGACGAGGCGGTTCCTGGCGATGACGGTGGGGGTGGTGGTGTCGGTCTCCACCTTGGCCATGCTCTTGGTGTCGGCGGTGACGAGGGCGTCGGCGGGGGCGCCTTGGGCGACCTGGGCGACGAGTTCCTGGGAGCCGGCGAAGGAGAAGGTGAGGGTGGTGCCGGGGTGGGTCTTCTCGTAGGCGGCGCCCGCGGTCTTGAAGACGTCGGTGAGGGAGGCGGCGGCCAGGACGGTGAGCTTGACCTGCGGGGCGGCGCTGCTGCTGCCGGCCTTGTCCTTCTTGCTCCCGCTGCCGTTGTCGGTGCTGTCGGTGGAGCAGGCGGCGAGCGGGACCAGCAGGGCCGCGGTGAGCACGGCGGCGGCGGTACGGCGTCCGGCGGGCGTGAGGGTGACGGACATGAGGCTTCGAACTCCTTCGGGACGGACGGAAGTACTGCATGAGGGCTCAGGCGTCAGGTGCGGCCGACCTCCCCTCCCGGCAGGACTGCATGTGCGACACCGTAGGGCTGTCCGGCTTTCATCTGCAACAAGTGTGGAGGACTCTCCATCGCGGATGAGAGGCGGCTGGGAGGAAAGCCCAAGAGGCTCCACGGGCTTCCCGGGAAGCTCCACCCCGGGGCGCCGGGTCCTGTGTGTTCGGACGAGAGGCGTTTCCGCGGCCTGGTCTGGCATCTACGATGGATCGTCTCGTATTCACCTTGCGCTTGTGGGGCGAGGCGCGCGCATTCATCAGGGGGCAAGGAGTTCCGCATGCAGGTCGACCATCTTCTCCGCCTCGACCGTCTCGACCTCTCCCTGGTCTGGGGGGACCGGGCGCTGCTGGCCCAGGAGGTCGGCGGCGTGACGGCCACCGACCTGGAGGACCCGGCCCGCTTCCTGGAGTCCGGGGAGATCGTGCTGAGCGGGCTCGTGTGGTGGAGCGGGGAGGACGATCCCGCGAAGGCCGAACGCTTCGTGTCGGCGCTCAGCGAGGCGGGCGCGGTGGCCCTGCTCGCCGGCGAGGAGACCCACGGCGAGGTGCCGCGGGCCGTGGTCGACGCCTGCCGCCGGCACCGCGTCGCCCTGCTCGCGGTCCCCGCGCACACCAGCTTCCGGGCGGTCACCGAGGCCGTCTACCTGCGCCGGTGGGGCGAGCTGAGCCGCCGCCCCACGGACCACTACGCGCTGCCGGAGAACGTCCGTGCCGACCTCGACCGCGCCCTCGAACGCGGCGCGTCGGTCGCCGAGTTGCTGGACCGGGCCTTCGCCCACCTCGGCACCCCCGACTGCCACCTGCTCACCGGCAGCGGCCGTACGGTCGCCCGGACGGCGGGCGCGGCCGAGCTGCCCGCGCACCGGGCGGCGGAGCTCCTGCGCGGGGTGCGCGGCACGACGGTGCGGGTCGAGGCGGACGACGACACGGCCTTCGACGCCTGGCACCTGCACCTGCCGGAGGAGGGCCGGGTCCCGCCGCGGGTCCTGCACGAGATCGCCGAACTCCTCGGCCGCCACCGGCGCCGCGAGGACCGCCGACGGGCGACGCGCGGCGCGGCGTCGGCGGAGCTCATGGCGGCGGTGGGCGCCGCGCACGCCGACGCGAACCGTCTCCACGCGGCGCTGGCCGCCTGCGGCCTGGGCGACGGACGCGCCTACACGGTGGTCGTGGCCGGGCTGGTGCCGGGCGGAGGCCTGGGGAAGGCGGCGGGTTCCGGTGTGCCGTCGGCCTCCGGTGTGCCGTCGGCCTCCGGTGGGCCGGCGGGAGCAGGAGCAGCAGGAGCAGCAGCAGGAGCAAAGGCCGGGGCTGGGGCCGGGGTCGGGGAGACCGACGGCGCCGCCGCGCTCGCGGAGGCGCTCGGCCACCTGCTCCCGGCCACCGTCGCCTCCGTCGTCGCCGGGTGCCCCGGCGGAGAGGCGATGGCGGTCCTCGCGCACGACGAGGGCGCGGGGCCGGAGCTGCGCGCCGTGCTCGGCGAGGTGTGGCCGCTGGTCCACGCCTGCCGCCCCGCCGCCGCGCTGCACGCCGGCGTCAGCGAGGCCGTCACCACCCCGGCCGCCCTGAACGCCGCCCTCGCCCAGGCCCGTTACGCCCTGGCCGCGGCCCGGGCCGCCGCGCCGACGGGTGCGCGCCTCGCCGGGCTCGGCGACCTGCGCGGCCTGGACTCCCTGGTGGCCGGGATCCCCGCCGAGGTGCGGGAGGTGTACCGCGAGACGGTCCTCGGCCCGCTCCTCGGGCCCGGCCGGGCCTCGCACGCGACGCTCCTGGAGACCCTGGAGGTCTTCCTCGCGCACAACTGCTCCTGGGCGAGGACCGCCGAGGCCCTGCACCTGCACGTCAACACGGTCCACTACCGGATCGAGCGCGTGGAGGCCCTCACCGGCCGCGACCTGTCCCGGCTGGACCACAAACTCGACCTGCGCGCCGCCCTGCTGTGCCGGTGAACGCGCTCCGGGTCAGGGCAGGTCGACGTGGACGCCGGTCGACTTCACCCGCGCGGTGACCGTCACCCCGACGGCGAGCCCGAGCTCCTCGACCGCCTCCCGCGTCACCAGGGAGACGAGCCGGTGCGGCCCGGACTGGACCTCGACCTGCGCGGCCACGTCGTCGACCCGTACCGCCGTCACGATCCCCACGAAGGAGTTCCGCACCGAGGTCGGCACGTCGTCCTCGGGCACCGCGTGCGGACCCGCGCCGCGCTCCACCGCGAAGCGGGCCAGATCGGCGCCCTCGACGAGCCGGGAGCCCGCCCGGTCCCGAGCCACCCGGAGCCGTCCGCCGTCCGCCCACCGGCGCACGGTCTCCGGACTCACGCCGAGCAGCTTCGCGGCCTGCCCCATGCTGTACGAAGGCACTGCGGCACCCTCTCACTCGATGGTGTGTAAAGCGGCCCCGGGGCGCCCTTCCGGGCGAGTCCCGCCGATGTGCGAACCCTAGACTTCCCGCACATGTCGCTCTGGCTGCTCAATCATTTCAGCACCTTCACCCTGACCGTGGTCACCGTCGGCGGGACCGTCCTCCTGGCCGTCGTCGGCAGCGTGCTGGCCCGGCGCAGGTACCCGTCGCTGGCCCAGGGCGAGCACAACGACATGGTGGGCGTGACGCTGGGGATGTTCGGCGCGATCTACGGGATCATCCTCGCCTTCGTCATCGTCACGCTCTGGACGCAGCTGGACAGCACGCAGACCATCGTCGCCACCGAGGCCACCGACGTGGCCCTGATCGCCCGGGACGCCGCCGCCTTCCCGCCCCCGGTCCGCGCCGACGTCGACGCCGCGCTGAGCGGCTACGTCCACGCGGTCGTCGAGGACCAGTGGCCCCGGATGCGGGCCGGAGATCCCAGCTACGGGGCCACGGCCGAGAAGCTGCAGAACGTCTTCGACGCGCTCCAGGCGTACGAGCCGAAGACCGCACGGGAGGAGGTCTTCTACGAGGAGGCCGTCGGCCGCCTCAACGACGTCGCCGGGCAGCGGCGGGCCCGCCTGACCATGGCCTCGCAGGAACTCCCGGCGCTGCTCCAGGTACTGGCCTTCGGCGGCGCGCTCGTCCTCATCCCGCTCACCTTCCTGTACGGCATGCGCCGGCTGCGCATCCAGCTGCTCTTCGTCGGCGCGGTGGCCGGACTCGTCGGCTTCAGCCTGCTGCTGGTCTTCGTCCTCGACCGCCCCTTCGCCGGCGACCTGAGCGTGAGCCCGGCACCGTACACGGAGGGGGCGCTCGCCCGGTACTGGAGCGGCGGGGCGGGCTGACGGCCGGCCGCCGGGCACGGGGTGTCCGGCGGCCGGGGGTGCGGCGGGTGTCAGGCCACGCCGCGGATCCGGGTGACGAGCAGGCCGCCGAGGAGGATGACGAGGGCCGCGGCGGCGTACAGGCCCGTGTAGCCGCCGAGGTGCGCGATGACCGGCGCGGCGAGCGCGGGGGCGAGGACCTGGGGGCCGGAGTTGGCGATGTTGATGACGCCGAGGTCCTTGGCCCGGTCGGCGGCCCGCGGCAGCACCTGGGTGACCAGCGCCTGGTCGACGGCCAGGTAGATGCCGTATCCGGCGCCGAGGACGGCCGCGGCGACGAGGGCGGACGGCCAGGTGTGGAGCAGGGCGAGCAGCAGCGCGGCCACGGCCATGATCACGGAGCACAGCACGACGAAGGTCCGGCGCCGGCCGACCCGGTCGGAGAGCGCGCCGACCGGGATCGCGGTGGCCGCGGCGCTGAGCGTGTAGACCCCGGTCAGGATCAGCACGCCGGTGCCGGGGTCGCCGTAGTGGACGGCGTCGGCCAGGAAGTAGAAGAGGTAGAGGGTGCCGAGGGCGTTGCCGAGGTTGATCAGGAACCGGGTGAGCCAGGCCCAGGCGAAGTCCGGGTGGCGCCGGGGGCTGACCCAGAACGACCGGGCGAAGGCGCGGGCGTCGAAGGCCGGGCGCAGCTCCCGGGGGAGGGCCGGCTCGCCGTGGCGCAGGACGAAGGGGAGGGCGAGGGCGACGGTGAGCACGGCGAGCGTGACGTAGCCGGAGCCGACGCCGGTGACGAGCAGGGTGGTGATCAGGGCGCCGAGGACGAGCCCGATCGACTGCATGAGCCCGGTCCAGCCCGAGACCTGCGCGCGCTGGGCCAGCGGCACCCGGTCGGCGATCGGGGTGGCGACCCCGGCCAGCATCGCGTTCAGGCCCGCCTGCGCCAGGCACCAGCCGACGGCGACCCCGGCGACGGTGTGCTGGCCGGCGGTGAACACGAGCCCGGCCGCCCCGGCGAGGGCGCCGCCGAGGATCCACGGGCGGCGCCGGCCGAACCGGCTGGTGGTGCGGTCCGACCAGGCGCCCGCGAGCGGGTTGGCGAGGACGGCGATCAGCGCGCCGAGACCGGTGACGAGCGAGAGCGCGGTGTTCTTGTCCTGCGGGTCGATCCGCTCCAGCTGGAGCGGCAGCAGGATCTGGATGGGGGTCATGAAGGCCATGAAGACGGCGAGGGTGGCCAGCGAGAGCCCCGTCGTCCAGCCGGGCCCGACGGGGGCGGTGGGCTCGGCGAGGAGGGCGGCCGTACCTCTCGCGCCCGGGTCGGCCGTGCGTCTCGCGCCCGGGTCGGCCGTACCGGCTCCCTCGCTCATGACCGCTGGGCGGCGATGAGGGCGCGGTACCACTCGAAGCTCGCGCGGGGCGTGCGGAGCCGGGTGGCGAAGTCGACCTCCACCAGGCCGAAGCGCTGGTGGTAGCCCTCGGCCCACTCGAAGTTGTCGAGCAGGGACCAGGTGAAGTAGCCGCGCACGTCGACGCCCCGCTCCATGGCCCGGGCGATGGCGGCGAGGTGTCCGGCGAGGTAGTCGATCCGGGCCCGGTCCTCGGTCCCGGCGGGCTGCGAGCAGCCGTTCTCGGTGATCCAGACCGGTGGGAGGGCGTCTCCGTAGCGGGCCTTCAGCCCGGTGAGCAGCTCGGTCAGCCCGTCCGGGACGACCGGCCAGCCGAACGAGGTGCGCTCGTACGGCTCCTCGGGCTCGGCCAGGTCGAAGGGCAGTCCGACGGGCGGGTCCGCGGGGGCGGTGACCCAGGTCGGGTTGTAGTAGTTGATGCCGAGGCCGTCCAGCGGGGCGGCGATGGTGGCGAGGTCGCCCTCGCGCACGACGCCGCCCCAGGCCGGGTCGGGCATGCCGTAGGCCGAGAGGTCGGGGTAACTCCCGCGCAGCAGCGGGTCGTTGAAGAGCCGGTTGTGCAGGACGTCGTAGGCGGCGGCCGCCGCGGCGTCGCGGTCCGAGCGGGCGTCGGAACGCAGCCGGACCGGGGTGCAGTTGTTGGCGACCAGCACCTGCGCGTCCGGGACGGCGGCCCGCAGCGCGGCGGTCGCGAGCCCGTGGCCGAGGAGCTGGTGGTGGGCGACGGGCAGGGCGTCCAGCATGAGCGCGCGGCCGGGGGCGTGGACGCCGAAGCCGTAGCCGAACGACATGTGCACGAAGGGCTCGTTGAGGGTGATCCACCGCTTGACCCGGTCGCCGAGCCGCTCGGCGACCACGGCCGCGTACTCCCCGAAGCGGTGGGCCGTCTCGCGGTTCAGCCAGCCGCCCTCGTCCTCCAGGGCCTGGGGCAGGTCCCAGTGGAAGAGGGTCGGGGTGGGCTCGATCCCGGCGCCGAGCAGGGCGTCGACCAGCCGGTCGTAGAAGTCGAGCCCGCGCGGCTCGGTCTTGCCCGCCCCGGTCGGCAGGACGCGCGGCCAGGAGAGCGAGAAGCGGTACGCGTCGAGGCCGAGCCGCCGCATCAGGGCGACGTCCTCCTCGAACCGGTGGTAGTGGTCGCAGGCGACCTCGCCGGTGTGCCCGTCGCGGACGGCGCCGGGGCGGCGCACGAAGGTGTCCCAGATCGAGGCGCCCTTGCCGTCCTCGTCCGCCGCGCCCTCGATCTGGTACGCGGCGGTCGACGCGCCCCAGGTGAACTCCGGTGGGAACGAGGGCAGTCGGGTGCCGTCGGTGGGGTCGCCGGGATCGGTGGAGCTCGTGCTCACGGGCACCTGCCTTCGTCGTGCTGATGCGGAAGTTCGCTCACGTTCGGCCGCAGGGGTGCACGGCGGGCCGCAACATAACATGAACCCTTGTTCATGTTCTATGGATGTGCGCGCGACCCGCTCCGGGCGGTGCCGGTTCCCGGTCAGCGCGCCCCGGCGTCCGTCAGCCGCGCGCGCAGGTCCTCCCAGTAGACGTCCAGCATCCGCTTCAGCTCGTCCAGGGTCCCGTGGTCCGGTTCCCCGCCGCCCTTGAACGCCTCGTGCAGCACGGCGTTGGCCGCCCACACCACCATGCGGGTCGCGCGCCGCGCGGGCTCGCCGCCGGGGCCGCCGGTCAGGTGCTCCACGATGCGCTGGAGGCCCGCCGCGACCAGCGCGTTGCTCGCCTCGTCGGCCCGCGCGAGCTCCGGGCTGAGGTGCCGCCCCGACCACAGCGCCATGCCGCCGGGCTGGGCCCGGAAGAGCCCGGCGTAGACGTCGACCATGGTGCCGACCAGGTCCGTGAGCTCCCCCGCGAGGGCCCGCTCGACCAGGTCGTCGATCGCGGTCTCGAACGCCTCCAGGTAGCGCCGCCCGAGCGCGTCCACGACGGCGCCCTTGTCGGGGTAGAACTGGTAGATGCTGCCCACCGGCGCGCCCGACTCCTCGGCGATCCGGCGCATGGTCAGCGCCTCGTACCCCTCCCGCGAGAGGATCCGGTCGGCCGCGCCGAGGATGGCCTCGACCCGGGCGCGGCTCCGTGCCTGCTGGGGCTGCCGGCGCAGTCGCGGCGCCGATGCTTCCGTCACCGCGTGCTCCCGGTGGTCATGAGGCTCCTTCGGGTGCGCCGGACACGGCACGCGGCCGTCCGGGCGGTGGTGCCGTGCTCGCCCGGACGACGAGACGGGGTTCGATGGAACGGGGGTCGGGGAGGGGGCCGGGGGCCGCGATGCGGCGCAGCAGGTGCGCGACCGCCTGGGCGCCGATCTCCTCGAAGGGCTGCGCGACGGTGGTCAGGGACGGCGAGCAGTACTCGGCGAGCTCGATGTCGTCGAAGCCGATGACGGAGACGTCGCCGGGCACGCTCCGGCCCGCCTCGTGGAGGGCGCGGACCACGCCGAAGGCCATCTCGTCGCTGGCCACGAACACGGCCGTGACGTCGGGGATCCGGGCGAGCACCAGGCCGTTGCGGTACCCCGAGGCGGGGGTCCAGTCCCCTTCGAGCGGCGGCGGTGCGGAGCGCCCCGCGGCCTCCAGGGCGGACCGCCAGCCGTCCCGGCGCAGCCCCGCCTCCAGCCACTCGGCCGGTCCCGCGATGTGCCAGACGGTCTCGTGCCCGAGGTCCAGCAGGTGCTGGGTGGCCATGCGCGCGGCCTCGGCCTGGTCCAGGGCGACGACCGCGGTGGCGTCGGTGCGCGAGCCGTCGGTGGTGATGGTGGGGGTGGTGCGGGTGAGCTGCTCGATCCTGGGGCTGCCGTGGATCAGCGGCACCGACAGGATGATCCCCTCGACGCCCTGCTCGGTCAGCCGGGACAGCGCGTTCTCGATGGCGAAGGTGTCGAGCGAGGTCGTGGTGGCGGTGCTGACGGCGTAACCGGCCGCGTGGGCCGCGTTCTCGATGCCGCTCGTGACGGCCGCCCGGGAGTAGAAGTTGGTCTGCAGCGTCACGACCCCGAGGGTGCGGCTGCGTCCCGAGGAGAGCGCCCGGGCGGCGTTGTTGCGCCGGTAGCCGAGCTGCTCGACGGCGGCCAGGACCTTCGCCCGGGTCTTCTCCTGCACATGGGGGTGGCCGGCCAGCGCGCGCGAGACCGTCTGCGCCGAGACCCCGGCCACCCGGGCGACGTCCGCCATCCCCGGTTGGCGCGCGCCCTCGGCCGTGCTCCGCCTGCCCATCGTTCCCTCCCCGCCGTCGTCGCCGATCGTAGCGCCCCCGCGGTTTCCCCCAGCGGCCGCGCGAGAGGGGGACGCCAATCCTGCGCAACGGTTGGCAGCGATAACAGTCTCTGCCATAGTTTCGGCCATCGCCGGGAGCAGTAAAAGCCCTTCATCGCAGTGTTGTTGAGGGCGAGCAGGGTATTTGGCATCGATAACATCCCGGCTTCAGCACCACGAGTCGCGTCACCGTCCTGACCTCCCCCCCACCCCAGGAGTACTCGTGAAAGCTCCGCGCAGCAGACTGGTGAGCGTGCTCGCCGCGGCGGCTCTGGCCGTCACCGCCGGCGGCTCGCTCGCGGCCCCGTCCGCCTCGGCGGTCCCCCCGGCCCCGTCGCCCGCCTCGGCCGCGTCGTCCCCCGTGGCCGCGGCCACGTACACCGTCACCGTCGGCGCGAAGGGCTCGTGGACCCGTCCGGACGACACCCCGGCGAGCCCGTACCTCGACAAGGACGGCAGCTTCTACTACCAGCAGGCGCACGCGCTCTACGGCGCGAACGAGGGCCGCAGCTGGACCTTCTACACGGGCACGAACTTCGACACCGCCAACCGCTCGGGGACGATCAGCGACGCGGTCAACCCCGCCAACGCCAACGACAAGAACAACGACACCACCTGGCGCTGCAACAACAGCCCCACCGGCGTGGAGTCCACCCCGGCCCCCACCACCGGCAGCTACGCCCACCGCAACTACTGCGACCTCACCGGCCTGTGGGTCGACCCCGACACCGGCGACTGGTACGGGCTGGTGCACAACGAGTTCACCCCGCAGCCCTTCGGCGACGGCATCCACTACGACGGCATCGACTACGCCGTCTCCAAGGACCAGGGGAAGACCTGGGCGATCAAGGCCCACGTCATCACCTCGCCGTACAGCACCAAGCGCGGCGACACCGCGGCCTTCCCGCAGCAGACCTACCACTACGGCACCGGCGACCCGCGGCTCTTCGTCGACACCGCCTCCGGCTACTTCTACGCCTTCTACGGCTCCCGGATCGTGAACAAGGGGGGTGGCTGGGCGGCCTTCTACGGGCACGTCGCCCGCGCCCCCATCTCCGGCAAGATGGCCCCCGGATCCTGGAAGAAGTGGTACGACGGGACCTGGACCGAGCCCGGCACCGGAGGCCGTGAAAGCACCATGGTCCCCGTCGGTTCCGGCAGCACCACCGGCTACACCCCGGCGGCCAAGGAGTACGACCCGGCCAACAGCGGCTCCGTGAGCCAGCAGGTCGCCGCCGGGCTGACTCCGCCGACCTCCCCGCTGTTCGTCATGGACATCACCTACAACGCGTACCTCGGGCTCTACATCGGCGAGCCGCAGGCCGTCGACCAGAGCGGCAACGCCCCGCAGGAGCTCTACGCCACCGACGACCTGACCACCCAGAAGTGGTTCAGGCTCGGCGACACCGGCAGCTACAAGAACGCCTCCTGGTACCGCTGGTTCCTCGACAGCGGCAACAGGACGGGCTCCGGCATCGTCGGCAAGGACTTCCGCTCCTACTGCTCCTTCGGCTGCTCCGGCGGCAGCAGCAGCGAGTACGTCAACCTGAGCATCGGTACGAGCGCCCCCGCCGCCCCCGTCGACACCACCAGGACGTACCGGATCGGCAGCGCCGCCGGGCGGGTCCTCGCCCAGGTCTCCGGCGGCTCCGCCACCACCTCCGAGGCCGCCGCCACCGGCTCGGCGCTCGAGTCGTGGAGCTTCACCGCGAAGGGCGACGGCTCCTACCGGATCGCCAACGCCTCCACCGGGCAGCTGCTCGGCGTCGCCGCCACCGGCCCGACGACCCGCGCCTGGGGCACGAAGCCCACCGTCACCCCGGCCGGGACCGGCGGCTCCACCGTCGGCCAGGAGTGGTTCGTCATCCGCGGCGCCTCCGCCGCCGACAACGCGCCCACCGGCACGTACAAGCTGGTCAACCGCTACAGCGGGCTCGTCCTCGGCCTGTCCGCCGCGGCCGACCGGCCCGCCGAGACCACGCCCGTCCGGGCCTGGACCGACACCACCGGCAGCACGGTCGGCGGCGGCCGCACGGCCGGCGAGCAGACCCTCACGCTCACCCCGACCGGCGAGGCCCCGGGCGGCGGCTCGCTCGACGGGGTCCACACCCTGACCACCGGCGGCAAGGCCCTCGACGACCCCGACAGCAGCACCGCCAACGGCACCCAGCTCGTCACCTGGACCGCGAACGGCGGCGCCAACCAGAAGTGGACCTTCACCCGCCAGGCCGACGGGGGCTACGAGCTGAGGAACGTCCACTCCGGCAAGTGCGCCGACGTCGAGAACAGCGGGGCGGGCGCGGGCGCCAAGGTCATCCAGTGGACCTGCCACGGCGGGGCCAACCAGCGGTGGAACGCCACCCGCCTGGCGAACGGCGCGTACACGCTCGCCTCGGCCGGCAGCGGCCTGCTCCTGACCACGGCGTCCGCGGCGGACGGCTCGGCGGTCACGCAGCAGGCGGACACGGGGAGTTCCCGGCAGCAGTGGACGATCGGCTGAGCCCCGCGGGGCGCTCGTGAGGCCCTGCCCGCGGCGGGTACGGCCTGAACTGATCACCCGTCACACCCGCCCCGCCTCCCTATAGTTTGGGCATGTGCCTGACAGTCGTGGGCCATGGCGTCACGCCGTGGCCCACGCGCGGCACCCACCCCGAAGGGAGCGATCAGCGCATGACCAGCCCTGAGAACGCGGGACCCGAGTACGACGTCGTCATCAGCGGCGCCAGCCTCGCCGGCAGCGCCGCCGCGATCCTGCTCGCCCGCCGCGGTGTCCGCGTCGCCCTGCTGGAACGCCACGCGGACCCCGAAGCGTACAAAGTGCTCTGCACCCACTCCATCACCGCCAACGCCTACCCGGTGTTCGACGAACTCGGCCTCGTACCCGCCCTGGAGAAGGCCGGGGCCGTCCGCAACGAGGCCCGCTGGTACACCCGTTGGGGATGGATCGAGCCGAGGGCCGCGCCGGGCGGACCCGAGCTCCCGTACGCCTACAACGTCCGGCGCAGCGTCCTCGACCCGATGATCCGGGCCCGCGCCGCCGAGACCCCCGGCGTCGACCTGCTCCTCGGACACCGGGTGACCGCTCTGGTCGCGGAGGGCGGGCGCACCGCGGGGGTGCGCGCGTCGACCGCCGACGGCGAGCGCGAGATCCGGGCCCGCCTGGTGATCGGCGCCGACGGCAAGGACTCGGCCGTCGCGAAGCTCGCCGGCATACCCGCCCGGCGGCACGAGAACGGCCGCTTCGGCTACCTCGCGCACTTCCGCAACCTCCCCCTGGAGCGCGGGGTGGGCCAGACCTGGTTCCTGGAACCCGACATGGCCTACGCCTTCCCGAACGACGACGGGGTGACCGTCCTCGCCGTCCTCCCGGACAAGAAGCACCTGCCGGCCTTCCGGGAGGACCTGGAGGGCAGCTTCCTCTCCTTCGTCCGCGGCCTGCCCGAGGCGCCGCCCGTCGACTCCGCGGAACGCGTCTCGAAGATCATCGGGACGGTCGACTACCCCCTGCAGACCCGCAGGCCCACCGCGCCCGGCATCGCGCTCGTCGGCGACGCCGCCCTGACCGGCGACCCCCTGTGGGGAGTGGGCTGCGGCTGGGCCCTCCAGTCCGCGCGCTGGCTCGCCGAGGCCGTCGCCCCGGCCGCGGCGGGCCGGGGCGACCTCGACGCGTCCCTGGCGGCCTACGCCCGGGGACACCGGCGCCGGCTGCGCGGCCACCAGCAACTGGCCGTCGACTTCGCCGGCTCCCGGCCGTTCAACCCCGTCGAGCGGCTGGTCTTCTCGGCGGCGGCGCGCGACGAGGCGATGGCCCGGCACATGTACCTGTTCGCCTCCCGCCTCATCGGCCCGCTGGGCTTCCTGAACCCGGTCGCCGTGGCGAAGGCCGCCGCGATCAACCTCAGGCACCGGAAGGCCGCGGCGCGCGCGGCGGGCTGAGCGGCGGAGCCCGCCTCACCGGGCCCGGGCGACCGCCTGGCCGCCGCACGCCCCTCCGGTCTCGTCCGGCCCGCCGAGGACGCGCCCCGGCAGCCCGCGGGGGCGCCCCCGCGGGCTGCGGATGCGCCCCCGTCCGGTCACACCGAACCGGCTAGTCGGTGATCTCGATGACCCCGTCGGCGGCGGGCGCCGTCGCCACCCCGGCCGCCGCTCCCGTCCCCTGCCCCGGCACGGTCCGCTTCTGCGCGAGGCCCTGGAGCATCGAGGCGAGGTCCACGCCCGTGGTGGCGGAGAGCAGCTCCATGCCCTGGGCGACGTTGTCCGTGACGGTACGGGCCAGCCGGCCGGCGCCGTCGGTGGAGATGACGGTCATCTTGTCCACGGCGGCCAGTGGCTCGGCCGCCTTCGCGACGATCTGCGGCAGCGCCTCGACCAGCATCTGGAGCATGGCCGCGTCCCCGTACCGGTCGTACGCCTCCGCCTGCTTCTGCATGGCCTCGGCCTGGGCCGCGCCCTTCGCCGCGATGGCGGCTGCCTCCGCGTCGCCCTCCAGGCGGACGGCGTCGGCGATGGCGGCACGCCGGGCGCGCTCGGCCTCACCGCGCTTGGCACCCTCGATGGCCTCGGCCTCGGCCAGGGCCTGGCGGCGCTGCTTCTCGCCCTCACCGGTCAGGCGGGACCGCTCGGCCTCCGCCTCGGCGGCCGCGATCGCGGCCAGGCGCTCGGCCTCGGCCTGCTTGACCCGGGCCACCCGCTGCGCCTCGGCCTGCTGCTCCGCCTCGTACCGCTTGGCGTCGGCGGGCTTGCGGACCTGGGTGTCGAGCTGCCGGTCCGTCAGGGCGGCCTGGCGCTCCGCGACCTTCTCCTGCTCGGTCAGGATCTGCTGCTGCCGGTCCGCCTCGGCCAGCGGGCCGGCGGCGGCGGCCTGGGCGGCGGCCGCGTCGGTCTCGGCCTTGATCTCCGCCTGGCGCAGGTACAGCGTGCGCTGGGCGACCGCGATCTCCTCCTCGGCCTTCAGCCGGGCCTGCTCGGCGGCCCGGCGGGCGCTCGCCTCGGCGATGTCGGCCTCCTGCTTGGCGCGGGCGGCCTCCGGGCGGCCGAGGTCCTCCAGGTAGGAGCCCTCGGTGGTGATGTCCTGGATCTGGAAGGCGTCGAGCACCAGGCCCTGCCCCGACAGGCTCGCCTCCGCCTCCTCGGCGACCTGCCCGGCGAACGCGGCCCGGTCGCGGATGATGTCCTCGACCGACATCCGGCCCACGATCGAGCGCAGCGCGCCGGAGAGCACCTCCTGCGTGAAGCCGACGATGCCGTCCTGCTGCATCAGGAAACGCTGGGCGGCGGCGCGGATGGAGTCCTCGGTGCCGCCGACCTTGACGATGGCGACCCCGTCCAGGTTGGCCTTCACGCCCCGCAGGGTGACGGCGCCGCGGACGGCGACGGGGATGTGCCGGCTGGACAGGTCGAGGCTGAACTTCTGCTGCACGAACGGGATGACGAAGACGCCGCCGCCGACCACGACCTTCTGGCCGCTGTTGTCGGTGAAGACCTGCCCGGTGGCCGGGTCGGTGGACCGCTTGCCGCGGCGGCCCGTGACGATGAACGCCTCACTGGGCCCGGCGACCTTGTACCGGGTGATGACGACGAGACCGAGCAGCACGAGCAGGACGACGATGCCCACGACGGCCAGGAGGACAGGGCTCATGAAGAGACCCCCTTCGATGGAACGGAACAGAACAAGCTGAGAAGGCGGGGGAGGGGCGTGGGTGAGGCGTGGGTGAGGCGTGGGAGGGCCGGGGAGGCGTGCCTCCGCGGTCAGCGTTCGACCGGGCGGACGGCGACGGACGTCGGCGAGAGCACGTCCTCGACCCAGACCTCGGCGCCGCGGGCGACGGGCGCGTCGGCCCTCGCGGCGTACTTCACCGGCTGACCGGCGAGCCGGAGCAGCACCTCGCCGTAGCCGCCGGCGGGGATCGCGGTGACGACGGAGCCGGAACTTCCGGTGAGGTCCTCGCCCTTCGGCGCGGACGCGGCGCCGTCGCGCATCAGCGCGCGGCTGAACCGGCCCGTCAGCCAGGCCACGAGGAGCCCGGCGACCGCCCCCGCGCCGGTGGCGCCGGCCGCCCCCGCACCGGTGGTGCCGAGCACGATCGCCCCCGTGAACCCGAGCGCCGACACGAACCCGGCGACCGCCGGCAACGACAGGAGCCCGTCGAGCCCGCCACCGAGTCCGCCGAGTCCGTCGAGGAGCCCTTCCAGGACTCCGTCGAGGAGCAGGCTCAGCGCGAGCAGCACCAGACCGGCGATGCCGAGACCGAGAAACCATGCCATGCCCCTGCTCCCCTCGGCCGCGGTGTGCTGTCTGCCGTTATGGGGAATCGTTTCATCGGAGGGGGTCGGGTTTCACTGCCGGACTCCGGCAATCTTTACGCGTTCTTGATGCCGCAGGCGCTCATCTCACAGCTCCCGCTCCGGCCAGCCGAGGAGCCGGGAACCGATGACGGCGGTCTGGAGGGTGTAGCGCTGGGTCGGGTCGGCGGGGTCGGCCCCGGTCAGCCGGTGGATGCGGTCGAGCCGGTACGTGACGGCGCGCACGCTCAGCGAGAGCCGGCGGGCCGCCTCGGTGGTGACGCAGCCGCTGTCGAAGTAGGCGGTCAGGGTGTCGAGGAGCGGCCGGGCGCCGCCCCGCGCCTGCCGGATCGGGCCGAGCACGGTGCCGACGAGGTCGGCCATGGCCTGCCGGTCGCGCGTGAGGACGGGGTAGACGAGGAGGTCGGCGGCGTAGAGGACCGGTCCGTCCAGGTCCATGCGGTCCGCCAGGTCGAGGGCGTTGAGCGCTTCCTCGTACGAGTGGACGACGCCTCCGGCGCCCGGGTGGGAGCGGCCGATGGCCACGCGGCCGCCGTCGGTCGCGGCGTACGCCTGTTTGGCGAAGTGGGTGAGCACGTCGGGCTCGTCGGCGGGCGCGACGCAGATCAGCCGTCCGTCCTTGGTGGTCAGAAGGATGCGGCGGTCGCCGAACCGGGCGAGCAGCGAGGCCTCCACGGCCCGGGAGACGGGGAAGCCGTCGGCGTACGGCTCCGGACCCTGGGCGACGGCCACCGCGTGCGCGCCCGACAGCAGCAGCCCGAAGCGCTCGGCCCGCTCGGCGAGCCGGCCGAGGTCGCTGCGCCCGTACAGCAGGTCGTCGACGAACTCCCGCCGCGCGGCCTCCTCCTGCCGTACGGCCAGGGTCTGGGCCCGCTCGTGTCCTTCCGCGAACGCGTCGACCGCCTGCTCGACGGCCGCCAGCAGCCGGTCGTCCTCGGCCCGCGCCCCGCTCGGCCGCGCCCGCCGCGCCGCGGAGAGATGGGCCCGCACGAGGAGCCGCAGTCCTATCCCGGCCTCCGCGGCCCGCTCGCCACGGGACCGCAGCCCCGCCAGCTCCTCGCGGGTCAGCCGCCGGCCCGTGGCACAGACCGAGGCCAGCACCTCGTCGTACCCGTCCAGATACGGCTCCAGGTACTCCTCGACCGGCACCTTCTCCGCCATGACCTCTCCCGTGACCCCGTCCGCGTCCTCGAAGCATTCCTGACGCGTTCCCGACGCGTTCCTGGCACGCGGTGACCAAGGGTGGCACGCCGCCGCCCGGCACCCGCCGAGGGGTGCCGGGCGGCGGGGGTGGGTGCTAGCGCGCCGTACCGTCCTCGTGGGGCGTGGGTCTGACCTGGTAGGTGGCCTGGGGCTCCGGTCCCCCCTCGGCCTTCATGGCCCGGGCCTCGCTCTTGAGGATGCGGGCCGACTTGCCCGCGCTGCGGGCGAGTTCGGGCAGCTTCTTGGCGCCGAGGACCAGGATGAGGACGATGAGGACGATCGCTATCTCGCCGATACCGAACACGGTGGGCGCTCCCTCGGTGTCGTAGGACCGGTCAGACGTTCACGCCGAAGTCGGCGGCGATGCCGGCGAGTCCGGAGGCGTACCCCTGGCCGACGGCCCGGAACTTCCAGTCCCCGCCGTGGCGGTAGAGCTCGCCGAAGATCATCGCGGTCTCGGTGGCGGCGTCCTCGGACAGGTCGTAGCGCGCGAGCTCGACGCCGTCGGCCTGGTTGACGACGCGTATGAAGGCGTTGCGGACCTGGCCGAAGCTCTGCCCGCGGTTGTCGGCGTCGTGGATGGACACGGGGAAGACGATCCGGGCGACCTCGCCCGGGACGGCGGCGAGGTTCACCTTGACGCTCTCGTCGTCCCCGTCGCCCTCGCCGGTGAGGTTGTCGCCGGTGTGCTCGACCGAACCGTCCGGGCTGGTGAGGTTGTTGTAGAACACGAAGTGCCGGTCGGAGACGACCTTGCCGGTGTCGCCGAGGAGCAGGGCGCTGGCGTCGAGGTCGTACGCGGCCCCGGTGGTGGTGCGCACGTCCCAGCCGAGTCCGACGACGACGGCGGTCAGCCCCGGCGCCTCCTTGCTCAGCGAGACGTTGCCGCCCTTGGCCAGACTCACACCCATGCCGATTCCTCTCCTCGTCTGCCGTACGCCGACAATCTACAGTGATGTAGAAGCGTCCGGTAGCCGGTGCCGTCCCCCGACGGTCCCGGGGACACCACCGCCGCGTCAACGGCACGGTCTGTCCTCCAGGGATGATCGAGCCCCTCGAACTCGTCCTCCTCGACCGCGACGGCGTGCCCGTCCGAGGGGGCTCAGCCCTCGTCGCCCTCCTCCTCGTCGTCACCCTCGAAGAAGTCCCCGACCTCGTCGACGACTTCGGCGGCCACCATGCCGCCCACCACGCCGACCGCCAGGCCCGCCGCGCCGGCGGCGACGGCCGTGCCCAGGCCGGGGCCGGAGCGGCGGCCGTGCTCGTGGTCGGGGGCGTGGTGCTCGCCGTAGTGGCCGCCGTCCTGCCCGTACCCGGCGGGTGCGCCGTGGCTTCCGTGGTGCCCGCGGGCGTCGACGAGCCGGCGGATCCAGGAGTCGACCTCCGCGGTCCAGTCGGTGTGGTCGACCTGGTCGTGGGTGACGGTGAAGCGCGTGAGCGCGTCGTGCCCGGCGGAGAACGGGCCGCCGCGCCTGTCCGCCTCCAGCACGATCTCGACCGCGCCGGGCCCCGCCAGGAAGGTCACCTCGATCTCGTCGACCCGGTGCGCGTACTGCGGGGCCGGCGTCAGTTCCAGCTCCTGGTAGAAGGGCAGCTGCTGGCCGGTGCCGTGGATCCGGCCGTACTCCAGGTCCGCGGACCTGAAGCCGAAGCCGAGCCGGCCGAGCGCTTCGAGGACGGACTCCTGGGCCGGCAGCGGCCGGACCGCGAGCGGGTCGATGTCGCCCTTGTCCTTCGCGCCCGCCACGCCGAGTTCGGTCCGCACGCCGAGGGTGATGCCCAGCGCCTGGCCGTACAGCTCGGTGAGGGGTGTCTCCCACGGGATCGGGAAGGAGAACGGGACGCTGTGTCGTTCGCCCTCCGCGAGCCGGAGGTTCCCGCCGGCGACGAACCGGTGGAAGGCCACCACGCCCTCCGACTCGCCGTCCTCGTGCTCGGCCTCGACGCGGGCCACGAGCTCCAGGGTGATGTGCTCGACGGTGAAGTCGGCGTTGCCGCCCGTGAGGTGGACGTGCCCGCTGAGCGTGCCGCCCGGCGTGACCGCGCCCGGATCGAGCACGGTGTCCACGGTCGGGCCACCGATGCCGAGAGAGCCGAGCAGTCGCTTGAACACCATCGTGGCGTCCACTCCTTCATGTGCGCGGGTGATTCACGAACGGTCGAGGAGCGGCAAGCCACTTCCTCTACATGGCTGTAGAGGATAGGGGGCGGGGGGTGCCTCGCACGCGCCTGGCGCGGGCAGGGTCCGAGAACGGCCGAAAAGAGCCGTGCGCGGACCCCCGTCCGGCGGCGACGGCTGTCGGCGGGCGCGGCACCCGTTCCTTTACAGTGGGTGTAGAAGTGAGGGGTCTTCACCCCCGCTCACCCCGCTCATCCCCCGATTCGGACGAGGACGAGAAGGAGCCACGGGCCCGCGATGGAGCCTCCGAGCACCGGCCGAGCCGAGCTCCGCCCGCCGCTTCCTCACGCGCGGCCGCGGCCCGCCGGCCCACCTCGTCGAGGTCGGCCGCTCACCCGTCCGGTCCTGTCCGCAAGGAGCCGCTTCTTGTCCGCCAGACCGACGTGCACCGACGCCTCGAAGGGGTGCGGTCGATGAACGCCGCTCTCGGCCTGCTGGCCGTGCTCGTCCTGACCGCCGGCACCGGCTACTTCGTGGCCCAGGAGTTCGCCTACGTCGCCGCCGACCGCCTCGCGCTCGCCCGGGAGGCCGCCGCCGGGGACCGGCGGGCCGCCCGCGCGCTGAAGGTGCTCGAACGCCTCTCCTTCATGCTCTCCGGCGCCCAGCTGGGCATCACCGTCACCGGCCTGGTCGTCGGCTTCCTCGCCGAGCCCTCCGTGTCCGCGCTGCTCAAGCCCCTCCTGGACGGCACCGGGCTGTCCGAGGGTGCCGTGTCGGCGATCTCCGTCGTCCTCGCCTTCGTGATCGCCACCGTCCTCCAGATGGTGCTCGGCGAACTCGCCCCGAAAAACCTGGCGCTGGCGGTGCCCGAGCGGCTCGCCAAGTCGCTGGCCCCCTCCACGCTGGTCTACCTCAAGGTCGTCGGCCCGGTCGTCCACGTCTTCGACGGCGCCGCGAACCGGCTGCTGCGCAAGGTCGGCATCGAACCGGTCGAGGAGCTGCACCACGGCGCCACCCTCGAAGAGCTGAGCCACCTCATCGGCGAGTCCCACGAGCAGGGCGAGCTGCCGCCGGACACCGCCGAGCTGCTCGACCACGCCCTGGAGTTCTCGGATCGGACCATGGACGAGGTGATGGTCCCGCGGGCCGACGCCGTCTTCGTCCGCAAGGACGCCACGCTCACCGAGGCCGTCGAGCTGATCGCACGGCACGGCCACTCCAGCTACCCGGTGCTCGGCGACCACCCCGACGACATCGTCGGCGTCCTCGGCGTCCGCGACCTCGTCCGGCTGCCCACCGACCGCTTCCGGGACCTGACGGCAGGGGAGTCGGCCCGGGACCCGCTCCTCCTGCCCGACACGCTGCCGCTGCCCCGGGCCGTGGCGCAGATGCGCGAGCGCGGCGACGAGTTCGCCGTGGTCCTGGACGAGCACGGCGGCGTCGCCGGGATCGTCACGTACGAGGACATCGCCGAGGAGCTCGTCGGCGACATCGCCGACGAGACCGACACCGTCGTCGAGTCCGCCGTTCCCGACGGGGCGGGCTGGCGCGTCGACGCCGGGCGCCGGCTCGACGAGATCGAGGAGGCCACCGGCATCGCCCTGCCGGAGGACGACGACTACGACACGGTGGCCGGCCTGGTCATCGACCGCCTCGGCAGGTTCCCGACCATCGGCGACGACCTGACCGTCGACGGCGTCCGGATCGAGGTACTGAGCCTGGACCGGCACGTTCCCGAACGCGTCCGCATCGAACGGATCGGACCCGAGGCCGAGGAGGCCCAGGCATGAGCTTCCCCATGGCCCTGTTCGTCACCGTCCTGCTGCTGATCGGCAGCGGCTTCTTCGTCGCCGCCGAGTTCGCGCTCGTCGCCGCCAAGCGGCACCGCATCGAGAAGGCCGTCGCCGACGGGCAGCGCGGCGCCAAGGCCGCCCTCGCCGGGATGCGCGAACTGTCCCTGATGCTCGCGGGCGCCCAGCTCGGCATCACCGTCTGCACCCTGGGCCTCGGCTCGATCTCCAAGCCCGCGATCTCGCACCGCCTCGACCCGCTCCTCGTCGACCTCGGACTGCCCACCGGGCTCAGCTACGGCATCGCCTTCGCCGTCGCCATGATCATCGTGGTCTTCCTCCACATGGTCGTCGGCGAGATGGCCCCCAAGTCCTGGGCCATCGCCCACCCGGAGCGCTCCGCGATGCTGCTCACGCCGGCCTTCCGGGCCGTCGTCAAGGCCGTGCGCCCGCTGCTGTGGCTGCTCAACCGGGTCAGCAACGCGCTGGTCCGCCTCTGCCGGGTGCAGCCCCGCGACGAACTGGCCGCCGTCCACAACCGCGAACAGCTCACCCACCTCGTCGCGGAGTCCGAGCGCCTGGGCCTGATCGACAAGACGGACTCCCAGCTCATCACCCGTTCCCTCACCGAGCCCAGGACCCCGGTCGCCGAACTCCAGGTCCCGGCCGCCGACATCATCGCCGTCCCCGCCGACGCGGACCTGGGGGCGATCCTGGAACGCGCGGCGGACGCCGGCGTGTCCCGCCTGCTGGTGCGCGACGGGGTGGACGTCCTCGGCTCGGTCCACGCCCGCGACGCCCTCGTCGCCGTGACCCGCGGCAAGCGGATCACGGCCCGCGACCTGGTCCGCCCGGTGCCCGAGCTCGCCGCGGAGACGACGGTGTCCGAGGCCATCGAAGCCCTCCGCCGGCGCCGCTCGTCGCTCGCCGTCGTACGGGACGCGGACGGCGGGCTCACGGGCCTGGTGAGCCTCGACGACCTGCTGGTCCGCCTCATGGGGCCGCAGGCCGTGTGAGCCCCGCGGCCGGAGCGGGGCGCCTCCCTCGTTCCGGCCGCCGCGCGTACGGGGCGGGGCCCTCCCTCGTTCCGGCCGCCGCGCGTACGCGGCGGGGCCCTCGCGCGGTGCCGGAGCCGGGCGTTCGCGGCGGCTCCGTCCGTCCGCCGGTTGTGCCTACGATGCCCGCATGCCCTCACGCGACACGTCCCCAGGTGCAGGCCCCTCGCATCAGCGCACGCCCGGCTCCCGCGAGCTGGCGGCGGCGGCCGGCGTCTTCGCGCTGCTCGCGGACCCCACCCGGCTCCACCTGGTGTGGCTGCTGGCGCGGGGCGAGTCGGACGTGAGCGCCCTCGCGGAGGCGGTCGACGCCGCCCGTCCCGCGGTGAGCCAGCACCTGGCCAAGTTGCGGCTCGGCGGACTCGTCGAGTCCCGGAAGGACGGCCGGAGAGTCGTCTACTCGCTGCCGGACGGGCACATGAGACGGCTGGTGGTGGAGGCGATCAGCCATGCCGACCACCAGGTGACGGGCGAGCCCTGGCACGACTGACCGCGCCCTCGCGGCGGCCATCAACAATTCAATAGGTGCGCACGTATGCACGCATCGGCTACGGTGGAGACTCCCGCAGCCGACCGAGGGATGCCCCGATGCCGTCCGTCCTGGGGAACCGCACCTACCGCCACCTGTTCGCCGCCCAGGTCGTCGCCCTCGTCGGCACCGGCCTTGCCACGGTGGCGCTGAGCCTGCTCGCGTACGACATCGCCGGGGGGAGCGCCTCCGCGGTCCTGGGCACGGCGCTGGCGGTCAAGATGGTCGCCTACGTCGGGATCGCACCCCTGATCGGCGCCTTCGCCGACCGCCTACCGCGCCGGGCCCTTCTCGTGTCCATGGACCTGGTCCGGGCCGGCGTCGCACTGGCCCTGCCGTTCGTGACCCAGGTGTGGCAGGTGTACGTCCTGATCCTCCTGCTCCAGGCCGCCTCCGCCTGCTTCACGCCCACCTTCCAGGCCACCCTCCCCGAGGTGCTGCCCGAAGAGCGGGACTACACCCGGGCGCTGTCGCTCTCCCGCCTCGCCTACGACCTGGAGAGCCTCTTCAGCCCCGCGCTCGCCGCGGCCCTGCTCTCGCTCGTCTCCTACCGCTGGCTCTTCACCGGCACCGCCGTCGGCTTCGCAGCCTCCGGCCTGCTGGTGGTGTCCGTCCTGCTGCCCGGGCCGCGGCCGGTGGAGCGCACGGGCGGCATCCACGCCAAGGCCGCCTTCGGCACCCGGCTCTTCCTCGCCACCCCGCGCCTGCGCGCCCTGCTCGCCCTCGACCTCGTGGTGGCCGCGGTCGGAGCCGTGGTCCTCGTCGACACCGTCGTCCTCGTCCGCGACACCCTCGGCCGCTCCGCCGGCGACGTCTCCCTCGCCCTCGGTGCGTACGGGGCCGGCTCCATGACCGTGGCGCTGCTGCTGCCCCGGGTGCTCGGCCGGCTCGGCGACCGGTCGCTGATGCTGCCGGCCGCCTTCGTCCTGACCGGCACCCTCGGTGTCCTCGCACTGGGCCTGGGGGCGGGCGGCCCCCGCGCCGGCTGGCCCTGGCCCGCGCTGCTCGCCGCCTGGACGATCATCGGGGCGGCGACGTCGGCGATCCTCACCCCGGGCGGGCGCCTCGTCCGGCGCTCGGCCTCCGACCCCGACCTGCCCGCGGCCTTCGCCGCCCGGTTCTCCCTCACCCACGCCTGCTGGCTGATCACCTACCCGCTGGCCGGCTGGCTCGCGGCGACGACCGGTCTCGCCGTCTCGGCGGGTGTGCTGATCGTGATCGCCCTCGTCGGCACGCTGGTGGCGGTACGGCTGTGGCCCCGCGAGGACCCGGCCGAACTGGAGCACGCCCACCCCGAACTGCCCCGCGACCACCCGCACCTCGCGGGCGTCGGGCAGACCCACAGCCACGACTTCCACATCGACGTCCTGCACCGGCGCTGGCCCGCCCGGGACGCGACGGACACCAGAACCGCGGCCTGAGGCCGTACACGGCGCCCGCCGGTCCGGGGGAGATGCCGACGGGTCCGGCTCCGGCCGGTCTCTCCTTCTCGAAGACTGGGACCGTCAACAAACAAGGAGACGAACCGAAATGATCGAACGAGTCCGCGCCGTCCTCGTCACCGCCGACGCCACGATGCTGGTCATCCGCCGTACCAGGCCCGGCATCCCCGAGTACTGGGTTCTGCCCGGCGGCGGCGTCGAGCCCGGTGACGAGTCCCGGGAGGCCGCCCTCCACCGCGAGATCCACGAGGAGATCGCGGGAAAGGCCGACATCATCCGCCTCCTCCACACGGTGGAGGCCGAGGACGAGCGCCAGCTCTTCTACCTCGCCCGCATCGCGACCTGGTCCTTCGACGACCGCACCGGCCCTGAGTTCAGCGCCGAGGGCCGCGGCGAGTATGCGCTGGAGGAGGTCCCGCTGACCGTGGAGGGGCTCGACGGCATCGACCTCAAGCCCGAGGAGATCGCCCACGTGCTGAGGGGAGCCGTCGACGCCGGAAGCCTGGGAGTCGAGGCGTCGCCCTGAGCCGGCACGGGGAGCCCGGAGACGACTCCTCGTGCTGCCCCGCCAGCCCGAACGAGCAGCGCCCCCTTCGCTACAGCCAGTCCTTCTTCTTGAACACCACGTACAGGCTCACGCACACCATCGCCATCAGCAGCACCGCGAACGGGTACCCGCCCGCCCAGTGCAGCTCCGGCATGTGGTCGAAGTTCATGCCGTAGATGGTGCCGACGAGGGTGGGGGCGAAGAGGATGGCGGCCCAGGCCGAGATCTTCTTGATCTCCTCGTTCTGCTCGAAGCCCGCCTCCGCCAGTGCGCGCATCTCCGCGTTCTGCTGCTGGGTGACCAGGGTCGCGTTGACCGTCAGGATCTCCGTCAGGGCCTGGCGGAAGCCGTCGACGCGTTCGCTGGTGTGCGTGACGTGGTCGGCCACGTCGCGGAGGTAGCGCTGGAGTTCCTCGTCCGTGCCGTACTTGGCGAAGCCGGCCATCAGGCCGTGGAGCATGCCCACCAGGGGGCGGGTGGCGCGCTGGAACTCGACCATCTCGCGGGAGAGTTCGTAGATGCGGCGGGACACCGCGGGGTCGCCGCCGAAGACCTCGGTCTCGATCTCGTCGATGTCGTTCTGGACGCCCGCCACCACCGGCGCGTAGCCGTCGACCACCGCGTCCAGGATCGCGTACAGCACCGCCTCCGGGCCGAGGGCCAGCAGGTCCGGGTCCTGCTCCATGCGGCGGCGCACCGCCGACAGGTCCGGGGCCGCGCCGTGGCGGACGGTGATGACGAAGTCGGGGCCGACGAAGACGTGGAGTTCGCCGAAGTCCACCTCCTCCTGCGCGTCCAGGTAGCGGGCGGCCCGCAGCACCACGAAGAGCGTGTCGCCGTACCGCTCCAGCTTCGGGCGCTGGTGGGCCTCCCTCGCGTCCTCGACGGCCAGTTCGTGCAGATCGAACTCGGCGGCCAGCGACTGGAGTTCCTTCTCCGTCGGGCGGTGCAGGCCGATCCAGGCCATGCCGTCGGGGTGCTCGCGCAGCTGCCGGAAGGTTTCCGCGAGGGTGGCCGGGGAGGAGACGCGGCGACCGTCGCGGTACAGGGTGGCCTGGACCACGCTCCGCCGCTGCTCCTCGGACGGCGAGGGGGACGGGGGCTCCGCGGTCGGCTGCGCTCCGGTCGGCTGCTCCGGCTGGCGGCGCCAGGCCGGGCGGGGGCGGCGGTCGGACATGTGCGTTCACCGGCCTCGGTTCGGTGTCCTTGCGACTCTTGCGATTCCTGCGATTCCTGCGATTCCTGCGATTCTTCGTGATTCCGCGTGAAGGATATATGCGGGAATGTCCTCGGGGTGGTCGGGGGAGTGACGGGTCGGAGTGCTCGCCTTCTGATTGCGGACCGAATCTGTCCGCAATCATCGATAGCGTGCCTCCATGGCCTCGAACACGACGTCCCCGGTCCTCAGCACCCGCGCCCTCAACCGCGCCACCCTCGACCGCCAGCTGCTGCTCCGGCCCGCCCCGCTCGGCGCCGAGCAGGCCGTGCACCACCTCGTCGGGCTCCAGGCCCAGAACACCAAGCCGCCGTACTACGCCCTCGCCGCCCGCCTCGACGGCTTCCGGCCCGAGGAGCTGTCAGGGCTCATGGAGTCCCGCGCGGTGGCCCGGATCGTCTCGCTCCGGTCCACCGTCCACACCCACACCGCGCGCGACGCCGTCGTCCTGCGCCGGCTCGTCCAGGCCGGCGCCATCGACCGGGAGCTGCGGATGTTCCGCAAGGGGCTCGACGGGGTCGACCTCGACCGCCTGACCGCCCTCGCCACCGCGTACGTGGAGGAGCGGCCCCGGACGCCCAAGGACCTCCGCGCGCATCTCCTGGAGGTCTGGCCGGACGCGGACCCGCTGGCGCTCACCATCGCCGCCCGCTGCCTCCTGCTCATGGTCCAGGTCACCCCCCGGGGCCTGTGGCGGAAGAGCGGGCAGGTGGCCCTCACCACCGTCCGGGCCTGGTTCGGCGAGGGCGGAGCCGTGGACGCGGCCGTCGACGACAGCACCGTCGACGAGACCGTGCTGCGCTACCTCGGCGCCTTCGGGCCCGCCTCCGTCCAGGACATGCAGACCTGGTGCGGGCTCACCCGGCTGCGCACCGCCTTCGAGCGGCTGCGGCCGCGGCTGCTCGTCTTCCGCGACGAGCACGGCACCGAGCTGTTCGACCTCCCCGACGCGCCCCGGCCGGACGAGGACACCCCGGCGCCCCCCGCGCTTCCTGCCCGAGTTCGACAACCTCCTCCTCTCCCACGCCGACCGCACCCGCGTCGTGCCCGCCGAACACCGGGGCCGCACCTGGACCGGCAACCAGTCCCACCCCGTCTTCCTCCTCGACGGGTTCCTCGCCGGGCTGTGGCGCCTCGACGAGGGCAAGCAGCGCACGACGCTGACCATCGAGCCCTTCGGGCGGGTCACCCGGGCCCAGCGCGAGGCCCTCACCGTCGAGGCCGAGCGGACGCTGCGGCTCACGGCGCCCGAGGGCGTCCCGTACGAGATCGTCCTCGGGGGAGGGGAGTCGTGACGGGGGCCGCCGCGGGTCACGGCAGCGCCCCCGCCCGTCTCGCCGCCAGCACCGCCTCTAGCCGCGTGTGCGCCCCCAGCTTCCGCATCGCCGAGCGCAGGTAGCCCTTCACCGTCTCCGGGCGCAGCCCCAGCCGCTGGGCCGCCGCCGCGTTCGTCGCGCCCGAGGCCACCGCCGCCAGGACGTCCGTCTCGCGCGGGGTCAGCGGCGGCGCGCTCGGGCGTTCCGGGGTGCCCTCGCGGGCGGCGGCGGCCGACTCCAGGCGGCCGCAGACCGCGAGCAGGCGGGCGCGCAGCTCCGGGTCGGCCACCTTCGGCGCCAGCTCGCGCAGCTCCCCGTGGGCCTGGCGCACCTCCTCCCAGGAGGGGCCCGGGCTGGCCGCCCGCGCGTACAGCTCCCGCACCTCGTCCCGTACGGCGAAGGCCTGCTCCACGTCCCGGGCCGCCGCCACCGCCGCGTCGAAGACCCGCTCGCCGATCGGCAGGGCGTCGCGCAGCGCCCCGTACAGCACCCCGCGCACCTTCCGGCGGACGACCAGGGGCACCGCGATCACGGAGCGCAGCCCCTCCGCCGAGACCGGGCCGTCGTACTCGTGGGTGATGTGCCGGGCGGAGGCGTAGTCCGTCACCGCGCACGGGCGCGACAGGGCCAGGCACTTGCCGCCGAGACCGGAGCCGGTCGAGATCGTCAGCCCGCGCAGCGCCGGGGTCACCGCCCCGTTCAGCTCCGCGATCCGCATCGCGCGGCCGTCGTGCAGCAGGCCCCCGAACACCACCTGGAGACCGGTGGTGCGGCGCAGCCGCAGCAGGGCGCCGCGCAGCTCCACCGATTCGACGCGCTCGGACACCGCGCGCCCTCCTTCCGCAGGACCGGCCCCGCCCGCCGATCGTTCCGATCCGCGCGGTCACCCCCGAACGGGGGTAGTGAGACCTGGGTCACCGATTACACGATGTCCGGGACCGGTCCCGCAACGAGGAGGGCACATGACGGCAGCGAGCGAGACGGACGCGACCAGAGGGTTCCGGGAGGCCCGGGACTTCCTGCTCCGGCACCGCGAGGACTACGAGACGGCGTACGAGGGCTTCGCCTGGCCCCGGCCCGACCGTTTCAACTGGGCGCTCGAATGGTTCGACGTCATCGCCGCCGGCAACGACCGGACCGCCCTCCACATCGTCGAGGAGGACGGCACCGAGACGAAGCTGAGCTTCGCCGAGATGTCCGCCCGCTCCAACCAGGTCGCCAACTGGCTGCGCGGCCAGGGCGTCCGCCCCGGCGACCGGATCATCGTCATGCTCGGCAACCAGGCCGAACTGTGGGAGACCATGCTCGCCGCGATGAAGCTGCGCGCCGTCGTCATCCCCGCCACCCCGCTGCTCGGCCCCGCCGACCTGCGCGACCGCGTCGACCGCGGCCGGGCCCGCCACGTCCTGGTCCGCGCCGAGGACACCGCCAAGTTCGACGACGTGCCCGGCGGTTACACCCGGATCGCGGTCGGCGGCGACGGCGTCGACTGGCTCGGCTACGAACACGCCTACCGCGAGTCCGCCGAGTTCACCCCGGACGGCGTCACCCACGGCGACGACACGCTCATGCTCTACTTCACCTCCGGCACCACCGCCCGCCCCAAGCTGGTCGAGCAGACCCACACCTCGTACCCCGTCGGGCACCTGGCCACCATGTACTGGATCGGCCTCCGGCCCGGCGACGTGCACCTCAACATCTCCTCGCCCGGCTGGGCCAAGCACGCCTGGTCCAATCTCTTCGCCCCGTGGAACGCCGAGGCGACCGTCTTCATCCACAACTACGGCCGCTTCGACCCGGCCCGCCTCATGGCCGAGATGGACAAGCACGGGGTCACCGCCTTCTGCGCCCCGCCGACCGTGTGGCGCATGCTCATCCAGGCCGACCTCGGCCAGCTCGCCACCCCGCCCCGCGAGGTCGTCGCCGCCGGCGAACCGCTCAACCCCGAGGTCATCGAGACCGTCCGGCGCGCCTGGGGCGTCACCATCCGGGACGGCTTCGGTCAGACCGAGACGGCCGTGCAGGTCTCGAACAGCCCGGGACAGCGGCTGAAGGAGGGCTCGATGGGGCGGCCGAGCCCCGGCTACCGGGTCACCCTCGTCGACCCGGTCAGCGGCCGCCCGGACGTCGAGGAGGGCGAGATCTGTCTCGACCTCTCCGCCCGGCCGGTGGGTCTGATGACCGGCTACCACGGCGACCCGGAGCGTACGGCCGAGGCGATGGCCGGCGGCTACTACCGCACCGGCGACATCGGCTCCCGCGACGCCGACGGCTACATCACGTACGTCGGGCGCGCCGACGACGTCTTCAAGGCCAGCGACTACAAGATCTCCCCGTTCGAGCTGGAGAGCGCCCTCCTGGAGCACGAGGCCGTCGCCGAGGCCGCCGTCGTCCCCGCCCCCGACCCGCTGCGGCTCGCCGTCCCCAAGGCGTACGTCGTCCTCGCGGCGGGCTGGCAGCCGGACGCCGACACGGCGAAGGCGCTCTTCGCGCACTCCCGCGAGGTCCTCGCGCCCTACAAGCGGATCCGCCGGATCGAGTTCGCCGAGCTGCCCAAGACGGTGTCCGGCAAGATCCGCCGCGTGGAGCTGCGGCGGCTGACCGCGGAGGGCCAGGGCGGCACGGAGTACGCCGAGGGGGACCTCGCGTGAGCCCCGAAGCCGGCCCCACCACCGATTCCGCCGCCGCCCCGGCCAACGGCCCCGCCACCGATTCCGCCGCCCCGGCCGAAGGCCCCACCGGAACCCTGCTCTCCTACGCGCACGGCGCCGACCCCACGCCGCTCCTCGGCGACACCATCGGCGCCAACCTCGACCGGGCCGTCGCCGCCTGGCCCGAGCGGGAGGCGCTCGTCGACGTGCCGACCGGGCGCCGCTGGACGTACGCCGCGTTCGGCGCCGACGTCGACCGGCTGGCGGACGCCCTGCTCGGCAGCGGGGTCCGCAAGGGCGACCGGGTCGGGATCTGGGCGGTCAACTGCGCCGAGTGGGTGCTCGTGCAGTACGCCACCGCCCGCATCGGCGCGATCATGGTCAACATCAACCCGGCTTACCGCGCCCACGAGTTGCGGTACGTCCTCGACCAGGCCGGGATCACCCTCCTGTTCGCCTCGCTCGCGCACAAGACCAGCGACTACCGCGCCATGGTGGAGCAGGTGCGCCCCGACTGCCCGCAGCTGCGCGAGGCGGTCTACTTCGGCGACCCGAGCTGGGACGAACTCCTCGCGCGCACCGCGCCGGAGGGCGTCGTACCGGCCGCGCTCGCCTGCGACGAACCGGTCAACATCCAGTACACCTCGGGGACGACCGGCTTCCCGAAGGGCGCCACCCTCTCCCACCACAACATCCTCAACAACGGGTACTTCGTGGGCGAGATGATCGCCTACACCGAGCAGGACCGCATCTGCATCCCGGTGCCCTTCTACCACTGCTTCGGCATGGTCATGGGCAACCTCGCGGCCACCTCGCACGGCGCCTGCATGGTGATCCCGGCCCCGTCCTTCGACCCGGCCGCCACCCTGCGCGCGGTGCAGGAGGAGCGCTGCACCTCCCTGTACGGGGTGCCGACGATGTTCATCGCCGAACTCGGTCTGCCCGACTTCGCCACGTACGACCTCTCCAGCCTCCGCACCGGGATCATGGCGGGCTCGCCGTGCCCGGTGGAGGTCATGAAGCGGGTGGTCGCCGAGATGAACATGGCCGAGGTGTCCATCTGCTACGGCATGACCGAGACCTCGCCCGTCTCCACCCAGACCCGCCGCGACGACGACCTGGAGCGGCGCACGGGCACGGTCGGCCGGGTCATGCCGCACGTCGAGGTGAAGGTCGTCGACCCGGGAACCGGGCTGACCGTCCCGCGCGGCACGGCGGGCGAGCTGTGCACCCGCGGCTACAGCGTGATGCTCGGCTACTGGGACGAGCCGGGGAAGACCGCCGAGGCGATCGACCCGGGCCGCTGGATGCACACCGGCGACCTCGCCGTGCTGCGCGAGGACGGCTACGTCCAGATCGTCGGCCGGATCAAGGACATGATCATCCGGGGCGGGGAGAACGTGTACCCGCGCGAGATCGAGGAGTTCCTCTACGGCCACGAGAAGATCGCCGACGTCCAGGTCGTCGGCGTCCCCGACGCCCGCTACGGCGAGGAGATCCTGGCCTGCGTGATCCCGCGCGACCCGGCCGACCCGCCCACCCTGGAGGAGATCACCGCCTTCTGCCGCGACCGCCTCGCGCACTACAAGATCCCCCGGAGGGTCGAGATCCTGGGCGAGTTCCCGATGACGGTGAGCGGGAAGGTGCGGAAGGTGGAGCTGCGGGAGCGTTACGGGGCGGGCTGACCGGCCCGTTCCCCGGGGAGCGCCTGTCCCTCGGGGAGGGCCTGTCCCCCGGGGAGGGCCCGTTCCTCGGGAGGCGTCTGCTCCCCGGCCGCCCGCTCCCGGGCCCGCGGCACCGTCACCTCGCGGCGCATGCAGACCCGGGGCCAGGCGGCCAGGCCGTGGGCGGCCTCCGCGCGGCTGATCTCCCGCAGGCCCTCGCTGAGCGCCGGATCGCCCTCCTCCAGGCGGCGGAAGCCGAGCCGGGCGTAGTACGGGGCGTTCCACGGCACCTCGGTGAAGGTGGTCAGGGTCAGCGCGGTCAGGCCCTGCTCCCGGGCGTCCGCCGCGAGGTGCTCGATCAGCTCGCGCCCGACGCCCCGGCGGGCGGCGTCCGGGTGGACGGAGACCTGTTCGATGTGGGCGGCGCCGTCGACGGTGTCGCTCAGCAGGTACCCGACGGGGTGGTCCGCCGCGTCCACCGCGACCCAGGCCCGGCCCGCGCTGCGGTAGCCCTCCAGGACGTCCAGGGGCAGGGGTTCGTCGTCCGCGATGTCATCCATGCCCAGGGGGCGGAAGGCCTCGCCCGCGGCGCGTTCGATGTCCTGGAGCAGGGGGAGTTCGGCCGCTGCGGCCACTCGGATGCGCATACGTCAGTATGGCCCCGCCGGTGTGAAGAAGGCGTCAGCCGGGTGGCGGGACCGCCCGGGGCCGGTCAGTCCGGGGCGCCGCCCGTGCAGGTCGGGCCGTTCTCCGGGTTCCAGCCGCGTCCGGTCGCGTAGCCGTCCTCCCGGTCGCGGCGCCGCCGGAGCAGGCCGCCGTCGCGGGAGAAGTGCGGCAGGAACAGGGCCAGGGCGGGGGTCGCCGTACAGCGCCACGTACAGCAGGACGTCCTTGCCGTCCGTGACCTCACGGCGCTGCGCGGGCAGCGGGTGCCGTTCGCGCAGGCCCGCGAGGAGGCGGCGGGCGGCGCGGGTCGTGGGCGGTACGCAGAGCAGGACCGCGGAGGCGAGCACGGGCGGGGCGCCGAGCAGCAGGGCCGGTGCGGTGATCCCCGTGGCCAGCAGGCCCACGCCCACCGTGACCGGCACGCAGGCCAGCAGGAACCGGGCCGCCCGCAGCCGTCCCGGCGGGCGCAGCAGCCCCGTCCCGCCGAGCTCCGCGCGCAGCGCGTCGAGTGCCTGGCGGGCCTTCGGGCGGGTCGCCAGCACCCGCAGGGCCAGGGCCCGTTGCAGTGAGCGGTGGACGCCGAGCTGGAGCGGGTCGCGGGTCCGGCCGGCCCCGCCGTTGGCGCGAATCGTGCCCCGGCGCCCGGCCGCGACGGCGCCGCGCTGGTGCAGGGCGACCAGCGCGACGGTGACGGCGGCCCGCGGGCCGCCGCGCAGCAGCGCGAGGGCCTGCGGCGGCAGTTCGGGCCGCCCCCTGCTGCGGGTACGCAACAGCACGACCGCCAGTGTCAGTTGGGCGACCGTCAATCCGAAGAACCACCACGTCCCCGTCGTCATGGTGTTCACCCCCCGAGGGTGTTGTGCCCGGAGGAGGGCCGGTCGTCACCCGGGAATGGCCGGAAATGCTAGGCGGCCCCGGTGTCGATCAGGAGGTCGGCGGGAGCGTTGACGGGCTGGGGCGTGCCGGTGAGGTCGAGCACGAAGAGCGGGATGCCGAGGCCCTCGGCGCGCTCGTGGGCCTCGGGGGTGTAGCCGGCGAGCGAGAAGCAGACGCTGGTCGACCCGTTGCTGAGGCCGTTGAGCCAGAGGCACTCCACGGCCCGCAGTCCCGTGGGCCGGGTGCTCGGATCCACCTGCGCGACCAGCCCTGGCCCCCGCAGGTCGACGGCGACCGCGGACCGCTCCTCCGGCTGGACGACGTCCCGGAAGCCCAGCCACCGCAGGTACCCGGCGGAGGCCGCCACCGCGTCCCGCGCGGTCCTGATGGTCACCGGCCGGAACGCGGGGCGGGCGGGGAGGGCGGGGTGGGCGGGGTGGGCACCCGGGTGGGCATCGGGGTGGCTGCCTGCCCAGGGTGCGGGATGGCGCTCGGTGAAGCTGGGGTAGCCGTCGGGTTCGTGGCCGGGTTCGGGGCCGGGGCCGGGGGAGGCGGTGGGGCGCGGGAGCGCCGAGCCGCTCCGGACGGCGGGCCGGTGCCCGGCCTCGGGCGCGGGCGGCGCACCGCCGGCGCCCGGCGGACCCGTGTCGGCGGGTGACTCCCCGCCGTGGGCGGCGGTGTCCTGCGGGGTCCGGTGGGCCGGGGTGCGGTCGGACCGCGGACCGGCGGAGGAGCCGGGGCCGACGGGGGAGCCGGAGCCGGGTCCGGTGCCGGTGGGGCCGACGGCCGCCTCCGGACCGTTCCCGCCGCCGCTCCCGCTCCCGCTCCCGTCCCTGCCCGAGTCCCCGTTCGGACCAGGGCCGGGGTCAGGGCCGGCGCCCCCGTCCCCGTCCACGCCCCCGTCCGGGTTCAGGCCCTCGTCCGTCCCCGCGTCGTCCGTCCCCGGGTCGGCCATCCCCGGGTCGGCCATCCCCGCGTCGATCATCCCCCGCACCGGCACCCGCAGCACCGCTCCGCACGCGCATCCCAGCTCCGGGTGCGGCCAGTCGGACGGGCGGGCGCAGGTGGGGCAGAGGACGGTGACCCATTCCTCGGCCCAGTTGCGGTGGGTGACGGGCTCGGCCGGCGCGTCCTGGGTCACCGGCGGCGCGATCGGGGTGCCGCACACGCAGGGGAAGGCGGGCGGTGCGTATCTCTGCGTACGGAGGCATTCCGGGCAGCGCACCTGTACCGATTCACCCACACCGAACCCCCTCTGCTCGCGCACCCATCGTCCACCAATCCGGCCGTCCGGGGGAGGCACTTCGGCCACCTCGGGCCGCGGCCCCGCAGATCGTCTCTTGACGCCTCTCCTCCGACCCTTCTACATTGCTTCCGTATAGCAGAACAGTACTTCCGCATTATGGAAACAAGGCGCTGAAGGCCCCCGCCGGAGCCCCGGTGCGCTTGTCTCCCCCTGGCCGAAGCAGGAGCACTCCCATGCCTCGTATGACCGCCGCCGCAGCGGCCGTTGAGATCCTCAAGCGCGAAGGCGTCACCAACGCGTTCGGTGTGCCCGGCGCGGCCATCAACCCCTTCTACCGGGAGCTCAAGAACGTGGGCGGCATCGCCCACACCCTCGCCCGGCACGTCGAGGGCGCCTCCCACATGGCCGAGGGCTACACCCGCGCCAAGGCCGGAAACATCGGTGTCTGCATCGGCACCTCCGGCCCCGCCGGCACGGACATGATCACCGGCCTGTACTCGGCGATCGCCGACTCGATCCCGATCCTCTGCATCACCGGCCAGGCCCCGGTCTCGAAGCTCCACAAGGAGGACTTCCAGGCCGTCGACATCGCCTCCATCGCCAAGCCGGTCACCAAGGCCGCGACGACCGTCCTGGAGGCCGCGCAGGTCCCCGGCGTCTTCCAGCAGGCCTTCCACCTGATGCGTTCCGGCCGTCCCGGCCCGGTCCTCATCGACCTGCCGATCGACGTCCAGCTGACCGAGATCGAGTTCGACCCGGAGACCTACGAGCCGCTGCCGGTCTACAAGCCGTCCGCGACCCGCGCCCAGGCCGAGAAGGCGCTGAGCTTCCTCCTGGAGGCCGAGCGCCCGCTGATCGTCGCCGGCGGCGGCATCATCAACGCCGACGCCACCGACCTGCTCGTCGAGTTCGCCGAGCTGACGAACATCCCGGTCATCTCCACCCTCATGGGCTGGGGCACCATCCCGGACGACCACGAGCTCGCCGCCGGCATGGTCGGCGTCCAGACCGCGCACCGCTACGGCAACGCGACCTTCCTGGAGTCGGACACCGTCATCGGCATCGGCAACCGCTGGGCCAACCGCCACACCGGGTACAACCTGGAGGCGTACACCAAGGGCCGGAAGTTCGTCCACGTCGACATCGAGCCCACCCAGCTCGGCAAGATCTTCGCCCCGGACTACGGAGTCGCCTCCGACGCCAAGGTCGCCCTGGAGCTCTTCGTCGAGATCGCCAAGGAGTGGAAGGCCGCCGGCACGCTGCCGGACTTCTCCGCCTGGGCCGCCTCCGCGCAGGAGCGCAAGGCCACCCTGCAGCGCCGCACGCACTTCGACGACATCCCGATGAAGCCGCAGCGCGTGTACGAGGAGATGAACAAGGCCTTCGGCCCGGAGACGCGCTACGTCACCACCATCGGCCTCTCCCAGATCGCGGCCGCGCAGTTCCTGCACGTCTACAAGCCGCGCCACTGGATCAACTGCGGCCAGGCCGGCCCGCTCGGCTGGACCATCCCGGCCGCCATCGGCGCCGCCACCGCGCAGCCGGACGTCCCGGTCGTCGCGCTCTCCGGCGACTACGACTTCCAGTTCATGATCGAGGAGCTGGCGGTCGCCGCCCAGCACAAGGTCCCCTACGTCCACGTCCTCGTGAACAACGCCTACCTCGGCCTGATCCGCCAGGCGCAGGGCGGCCTCGGCATCAACTTCGAGGTCAACCTCGAGTTCGAGAACATCAACACCCCGGAGATCGGCGTCTACGGCGTCGACCACGTCAAGGTCGCCGAGGGCCTCGGCGTCAAGGCGATCCGCGTCACCGACCCGGACAAGCTGGGCGAGGCGCTGGAGGAGGCCAAGAAGCTGGCCGTCGAGTTCCAGGTCCCGGTCGTCGTCGAGGCGATCCTGGAGCGCATCACCAACATCGCGATGAGCAAGACGGTCGACATGAGCGACGTCACCGAGTTCGAGGAGCTGGCCACCGAGCCCGGCCACGCGCCCACCGCGATCAAGGCCCTCCAGGTCTGACCCCTCCAGGTCTGACCCCTCCAGGTCCGACCCCACCAGGTCCGATCAGGGAGTCGTGTGACGGCCCCCGCCCCGACGAGCACCGGGGCGGGGGCCGTCCCGCGTCCCCTCCTGTGCCCGGACCAGGACCGCGCCCGCCTCCGTCCACTCGTACAGCACCGAACGCCCCGCCCTTCCGCGGCGTACCAGCCCGGCGTCCAGCAGCACCTTCAGGTGGCGGCCGACCGAGCCGAGGCCCTGGCCCGTCAACGCCACCAGCTGGCTGGTCGTCTTGGGGGCTTCGAGGCGTACGAGGACACCGGCCCGGGCGCCGCCGAGCAGGGCCCCCAGGGCCTCGGGAACGCCCGGTCCCGCCGTGTCGGCCAGGGCGCCGGAGCACGCGTACACGATCGCCGACCGCTCCGTCCCCTCCCAGGACACCCAGCCCTGCGCGGGCGTCACCGGCACGAACAGCAGCCGGCCGCCGCCGATCCAACGTGGCGGGTAGGCACGTGGGTTGACCTGGAGGCGGCCGTCGCCCAGCCAGCGCACCCTGCCGGGAGACAGTTCGTCGAGCGCCGCCGCCCAGCCGCCCTGCCCCAGCCGCGCCGTCCTGGCCGTCACGTCGGCCTCCAGGATCCTGCGGCGGCGCGGCCAGTCGGGCAGCACCGTCTCCCGCCACACCCACTCCAGGACCCCCGCCATCCGGTGCGGCAGGTCGCCCGCCGAGCGCAGCGCATCCGGTACGGGGCCGCCCACGGCCACCTCCAACTGCGGCACCGAGTCGGCGGGTTCGACGTCCCGGACCGCCTCGACCTCCTCCTCGAAGGTCCGCTCGCCCTCGCCCAGCGGCGTCGGTGTGAGGAAGTCGGCGTTCCACGTCCGCCCGAGGGCGGCCCGTACGAGCAGGGCGTCGAGCGGCTCGGCCGCGAGGCGGTCCCGGTACGCCGGGAGGTGAGCGGCCAGCCAGGCGCGCTCGCCCGGGTGGGCTCCGGCCGCCGCGTGCAGGGTCTTCAACGAGGCCACGGTCTCGGCCAGCGGAGAGAGGGCGAAACGTCCCCGGGCCAGGGAGTCCGTGCCGAGCTGCCACCAGCCCACGTGTCCACCCCGCTCTCGTTTCGCCTCCGCGCGAAACGATATCGGCCCGCCCGGGCCCTCCCCGAGACTCCCGGCATGCCCCGTTACCGCGATCTCTTCCGCACCCCCGAGTTCACCCCGCTCTTCCTCTCCGGCGCCGCCCAGATCGCCGCGCAGACCGTGTCGGGCCTGGGCCTCGCCACCCTCGTCTACCGGGCGACGGGCTCTCCGCTCCTCTCCGCGCTCGCCATGTTCGGTCCGGCGCTCGCCCAGCTGGTCGGCGCGACCGTGCTCCTGTCCGCCGCCGACCGGCTGCCGCCCCGCGCGGCGCTCACCGGAGTCTCGCTCGCCTTCGCGGCCGGTACGGCGGCCCAGACCGTACCCGGGCTGCCCGTCGGGGCCGTCTTCGCGATCCTCTTCCTCCAGGGGCTCGTCGGCTCCCTGGGCGGGGGCGTGCGGTACGGGCTGCTGCGCGAGGTCCTGCCCCGCGACGCGTTCCTGCTGGGGCGTTCCGTCCTCAACATGTCGACCGGCGTCTGCCAGATCGCCGGGTTCGCCACGGGCGGCCTGCTGCTGACGGTGCTCGCGCCGCGCGGCACTCTGGCGGCGGGTGCCGTCCTGTACCTCCTGGCGGCCCTGGTCGCCGGGCGCGGCCTGTCCCGGCGGGCCCCGCGCGCCACCGGGCGGGCGTCGGTCGCCGAGACCTGGCGGACCAACGCCCGGCTGTGGTCCTCGCCGCCCCGTCGGCGCGTCTACCTGGCCCTCTGGGTGCCCAACGGCCTGATCGTCGGCTGCGAGTCGCTCTTCGTGCCGTACGCCCCGGAACGCGCGGGACTGCTCTTCGCCTGCGCCGCGCTCGGGATGCTGGCGGGGGACACCGCGGTGGGCCGGTTCCTGCCGGCGGGGCTCCGGGGCCGGGCCGCCGCTCCGCTCCAGGCGCTGCTGGCCGCCCCGTACCTGCTCTTCGCGCTCGACCCGGGGCTGCCGTACGCGGTCGCCGCGATCACGGTGTCGGCCGTCGGCTACGGCGCGAGCCTGCTCTACCAGGAGCGGCTGATGGCGCTGGTCCCCGAGGAGCTGAGCGGGCACGCGCTGGGGCTGCACACCTCCGGGATGCTGGCCCTCCAAGGGCTGAGCGCGGCGCTCGCCGGCGGTCTCGCGCAGCTCACCTCGCCCGGTACGGCGATGGGCCTGCTGGCCGTCGCCTCGCTCGCGGTGACCCTCGTCCTCTCCCTCGGCGGGCGTCCGGCGTCCGTGGCCGGGGAGCGCGAAAGGGCCGAGGCCTGACCCCTGTGCGTGGGTCAGGCCTCGGCCTCGGTGCACGCGGTGCGGGACCGTAAACCGCACTGCGCACGTGATGCCCGCCCGACGGTGCGAGGCTGGCGCGACAGGACGTTCGCGCCGCCGGGCGGAGTCTGTGGTGTCCTCCCCGGACGTGCAGCCGGGGGAGGGGCGTTGGGACCGCGGCGGTGCCGACGGGCGCGCCGGCGGTTCCCCTCCCTTCAGGTCAAGAAGGGGGCCGGGCGTCCTTACCACCGCACTGGCTCGGCGCCGCCGCGGTCCTCACGCTGTCCGGTTCACCGACCACCCCTCATCCGGGCCGGTGTCCCGGACCGCGTACGATGCTGACCTCCCGTCAGGCACCGTACGCAGTCTGGATGTTCGCAGGATCAGTCCTCGCGCAGAGCGCGGACGGCCTCCTCGACGCGCTTGCCGTAGTCGGCGTCGGCGGCGGCGAAGTGGGCGATGTTCTTCTCGATGACGTCCTCGCGGGAGACCTGGGAGAGGCCGCCGGCGATGTTGGCGATCAGGCGGCCCTTCTCGTCCTCGGACATCAGGCGGTAGAGCTCGCCGGCCTGGAAGAAGTCGTCGTCCTTGGCGTGCTGCGGCGCCGCGTGGGTGCCGGTCCAGCCGTGGATCGCGAGCGGCGCGGAGAGCGCGGCGTCGGTCTGCGCCGGACCCGAGTACGAGTTGGGCTCGTAGTTCTTGTCGTGGCGCGAGCCGTTGCGGGTGGCCATGTGGCCGTCGCGGCCGTAGTTGTCCGCGGTGGTCGCCTTGGGGGCGTTCACGGGCAGCTGGGTGTGGTTGACGCCGAGGCGGTAGCGGTGGGCGTCCGCGTAGGCGAAGAGACGGCCCTGGAGCATCTTGTCGGGGGAGGGGCCGATGCCCGGAACGAAGTTGTTCGGGGAGAAGGCGGCCTGCTCGACCTCGGCGAAGACGTTGTCGGGGTTGCGGTCGAGGACCAGACGGCCCACGCGCTGCAGCGGGTAGTCGCTGTGCGGCCACACCTTGGTGAGGTCGAAGGGGTTGAAGCGGTAGTCGGCGGCCTCGGCGGCCGGCATCACCTGGACGTAGAGGGTCCAGGAGGGGCTCACGCCGCGCTCGATCGACTGGAGCAGGTCGGTCTGGTGCGAGTTGGCGTCCTTGCCGACGAGCTCGGCGGCCTGCTCGGCGGAGAGGGAGCGGATGCCCTGGTTCGTCTTGAAGTGGTACTTGACGAAGAAGGCCTCGCCCGCCTCGTTGGTCCACTGGTAGGTGTGCGAGCCGTAGCCGTTCATGTGACGGTACGAGGCGGGGATGCCGCGGTCGCCCATGAGCCAGGTGATCTGGTGGGTCGCCTCGGGGGCGTGCGCCCAGAAGTCCCAGACGTTGTCCGGCTCCTGCTTGCCCGTGAAGGGGTCGCGCTTCTGGGAGTGGATGAAGTCGGGGAACTTGATCGGGTCCTTGATGAAGAACACCGGGGTGTTGTTGCCGACGAGGTCGTAGTTGCCCTCTTCGGTGTAGAACTTCAGCGCGAAGCCGCGCGGGTCGCGGACCGCGTCCGCGCCGCCGAGCGAGTCGGCCACGGTGGAGAACCGCAGGAAGGTCTCGGTCTTCTTGCCGACCTCGGAGAGGAAGTCCGCCTTGGTGTAGGCGGTGACGTCGTCGGTCACCTCGAAGTAGCCGTACGCGCCGGAGCCACGGGCGTGCACCACGCGCTCCGGGATGCGCTCACGGTTGAAGCGCGCGAGCTTCTCCAGCAGGTGCTGGTCCTGCAGCAGGATGGGGCCACCGACGCCGGCGGTGGCGGAGTTCTGGTTGTCGGCGACAGGGGCGCCGGACTCGGTCGTAAGCACGCGCTTCGACATCGTGACCTTCCGTACGGGAGCTGCACTGCTGGGAGTGCTCTGGAGCGTATGTACGCCCGTCGAGCAGCGTCAACAGTTTGTTGAAATTGAAGTGTGGTGTTCCGGACGGCGGCGGCGCCTGGGCGCGACAGGACAGGTGTCAGCGCCACCGCCGCCCGGAAATCAGGGCCCCGTCAGGACGGGGGGCGGGTCAGACCTGGCTGCCGGAGAGGCGCTCGACGGCACGCAGCAGGGCCGAGTGGTCCAGGCCGCCGTCGCCCTGGGCGCGCAGCGACGCGACCAGCTGGGCGACCACGGCGCCGACCGGGAGGGCCGCACCGACGTTGCGGGCGGCGTCGGTGACGATGCCCATGTCCTTGTGGTGCAGGTCGATCCGGAAGCCGGGCTTGAAGTCCCGGTTCAGGAAGTTGTCCTTCTTGCGGGTCAGGACCGTGGAGCCGGCCAGGCCGCCGTTGAGGACGTCCAGGGCGGCCTGGAGGTTCACGCCGGACTTCTCCAGGAAGACCACGGCCTCGGCGCACGCCTGGATGTTGACGGCGACGATCAGCTGGTTGGCGGCCTTCACCGTCTGGCCGGAGCCGTGCGGGCCGCAGAGCACGATGGTCTTGCCGAGGGTCTCCAGGACCGGGAGGGCCTCGTCGAAGTCGGCCTGCTCGCCGCCGACCATGATCGAGAGCACGGCCTCGATGGCGCCGGCCTCGCCGCCGGAGACGGGCGCGTCGATGACGCGGATGCCCTTCTCCGCGGCGTTCTTCGCCAGGTCGACCGAGGTCTGCGGGGTGATCGACGACATGTCGACGATCAGCGCGCCCTGCCGGGCGTTCTCCAGGATGCCCTCGGGGCCGTAGGAGATGGCCTCGACCTGCGGGGAGGCGGGCACCATCGTGATGATGACGTCGGCGTCCTTGACGGCCTCGGCGATCGAGCCGGCGGCGGTGCCGCCCGCCGCGGCCAGGCGGTCCAGCTTGTCCTGCTCCAGGGTGAAGCCGGTGACCGGGTAGCCGGCCTTCAGGAGGTTCTCGGACATGGGGGAGCCCATGATGCCGAGACCGATCCACGCGATCTTGGGGAGGTTGCTCATGAGGGTGCCTCTCAAAACAAGGTGGTACGGGGAGGGGGCCTGCGTCAGCGGGCCGGGCGGGCCTCGGCGGGAAGCCACTCGAAGGACGCGGCGGCGTCGGCGGCCTTGTACTCCAGGCCGACCCAGCCGTCGTAGCCGGCCTTCTTCAGCTCGTCGAGCAGCTGTTCCAGGGGGAGCTCGCCGGTGCCCGGGGCGCCGCGGCCCGGCTTGTCGGCGATCTGGACGTGACCGGTCCTGTCCGCGTACTCCGCGATGACCCGGCTGACGTCCTCGCCGTTCATGGCCAGGTGGTAGATGTCGAGGAGGAACTTGGCGTTGCCGAGGCCGGTGGCCGCGTTCACCTTGTCGACGACCTCGATCGCGGAGGGGGCGCTCACCAGCGGGTAGAGCGGCGACTCCGGCTTGTTGAGGGTCTCGATCAGCAGGATCGCGCCGACCCGGTCGGCCGCACGGGCGGCCAGCACCAGGTTCTCCAGGGCGAGCTCGTCCTGGACGGCCGGGTCCACGCCCTCGACCCGGTTGCCGTAGAGCGCGTTGAGCGCCTTGCAGCCCACCGAGGCCGCGAAGTCCGCGGCGAGGTCGATGTTGGCCCGGAAGCGGTCGGACTCCTCGCCGGGCACCGAGACCGCGCCGCGGTCCGGGCCGGGGAGCTGTCCGGCGTAGAAGTTCAGGCCCACCAGCTGGGTGCCGGCGTCCTCAAGGGCCTTCTTGAGGGCGTCGAGCTCGCTCTGCTCGGGGGTGGCGGTGTCGATCCAGGGCCACCACAGCTCGACCGCGGTGAAGCCCGCCGCGGCGGCGGCCGCGGGGCGCTCCAGGAGCGGGAGTTCCGTGAAGAGGATCGACAGGTTCACATCGAAGCGCTGGTCCGTGTATCCCATGAGGGGCGGCGCTCCTTCCGTATTGCGGAAGTAAGTTTCTGTCTGACGGAATGTTGCAAGCGGACCGGCCGACTTGTCAAGAGGTCCCCGCAGGTCCGGGGCTCCCGTGGGCCGCGGGCGGGCCGTAGCGTGGGGGCATGGTGCGTTTGAGAGTGGAGTTCACGACCGAGCCGTTCGACCTGGACGAGGCGCCGGCGCACGCGGTCGTGGCCCGTGAGGTCATCCAGTCGGCCGAACTGGACGCGGTCGATGTGGGGCCCTTCGGCAACACGGCGGAAGGCGGTGCCGACGCGGTGCTCACCGCGGTGGACGCGCTGCTGCGCGAATCCCTGGCGGCCGGGGCGACCCGGGTCTCGCTCCAGGTGAACGTGATCGGGGAGACCGGCGGGGCCGAGGAGGGGGAGAAGTGAGCGAGCACCCTCTGGTGGCGGCCGTCAAGCCGCTGGTCGACGCGATGGGCGCCGAGCTGCTGGTGCCGGAGCAGGCCGGGGCCGACGACGTCGTCCTCGCCTGGGAGGGCGAGGACGTGCTCGCGGTGCGGCTGCCGCAGCTGTCCGAATCGCTGGATCACATTCTGGCCGCTATGGAGCGGCGGCACGGGATGCCGCTCGCCGAGCTGGACCGCAAGAGCAAGCAGGAGGTCGTCCGGATCCTGGAGGCACGTGGTGCCTTCTCCGTGCGCCATGGCGTGGAGACGGTCGCGGGGGCGCTGGGTGTCAGCCGCTTCACCGTGTACAACTACCTGAACAGGGAGACCGCCCTGAACAGGGAAAAGGCCCCCAAGAGCGGGTAGTTGATCATGAGTGGCCACAAGCCGTCGTCCAGATGTCGGGACGACGGCTTTTGTGTGGCCGACTTTTCAACAAAGTGTTGACGTCGTGTTGCGGAGGGCGTTAGCTATCCGCAGCCCGTCCGACGCACAGCGAAAAACAGCCACGGAGGCTTCCCGTGACTTCAGGTACGACACCGGGTCTCACCCGGTTCAACACCTCGGCGGACGGCGACGCCGTCGCCGCACTCCACGAGGTGTGCTCCAGTTCGGCGTGGGGGAGCAAGCTGCTCGCCCAGCGCCCGTACGCCACCGCAGAAGCCCTCTTCCTCGCCAGTGACGCCGCCATGGCGGAACTGACCGCCGAGGACCTGGCCGACGCGATGGCGGGCCACCCGCCGATCGGTCGTCCGAAGGCAGGGGACCCGACCTCCTCCCGCGAGCAGAGCGGGATGGCCGGCGCCTCCGCGGAGCTCAAGGCCGAGATGCTCGAACTCAACCTGGCCTACCAGGACCGGTTCGGCCATGTCTTCCTCATCTGCGCCACCGGCAGGACCGGCGAGCAGATGCGCGACGCGATCCGCGAGCGGATCGAGAACTCGCCCGAGCAGGAGCGGGAGATCGTCCGCACCGAACTGGGCAAGATCAACCGCATCCGCCTGACCCGTCTCGTCGAGAACGAGGAAGAGAACTGATGAGCACCGACACCACCGCTTCGGTGTCCACCCACATCCTGGACACCAGCGTCGGCCGTCCGGCCGAGGGCGTGGCCATCACGCTCGCGGCCCGCGCCGGCTCCGACGCCGGGTGGACCGCCCTGGGCGGCTCCGCCACCGACGCGGACGGGCGTTGCAAGGACCTCCCGGCCCTGCCGGAGGGCACGACCCACGTACGGCTCGACTTCCAGACCGAGGCGTACTTCCTGAGCAAGCAGGACAAGCAAGCCGAGGCGCAGCAGGACGCCCCCGCGAATCGGGACAGTGGTACGACCGGAGCGTTCTTCCCGGAGGTGGCGATCACGTTCGCCGTCGTCCCGGGCGAGCACTACCACGTACCGCTGCTGCTCAACCCGTTCGGCTACTCCGTTTACCGAGGGAGCTAGCAGACATGCCCACGATTCTCGGCCAGAACCAGTACGGCAAAGCAGAGAACCGCGTCGTCAAGATCACGCGGGACGGCGCGACCCACCACATCAAGGACCTGAACGTCTCCGTCGCCCTCTCCGGCGACCTCGACGACGTCCACCTCACCGGCTCCAACGCCCACTGCCTCCCCACCGACACGACGAAGAACACCGTCTTCGCGTTCGCCAAGGAGTACGGCATCGAGTCCGCCGAGCAGTTCGGCATCCACCTGGCCCGTCACTTCGTGACCAGCCAGAAGCCGATCCACCGGGCCCGCATCCAGATCGAGGAGTACGCCTGGGAGCGGATCGCCGGCTCCGACGCCAACTCCAAGTTCATCGGCTCGGACGAGGTCAACCACTCCTTCGTCCGCCAGGGCCAGGAGACCCGCGTCACCCAGATCACCTTCGACGGCACGAACTGGGAGGTCATCTCCGGCCTCAAGGACCTGGTCGTCATGAACTCCACCAACTCGGAGTTCTGGGGCTACATCAAGGACAAGTACACGACCCTCCAGGAGGCGTACGACCGCATCCTGGCCACGCAGGTCTCCGGCCGCTGGCGGTTCAACTGGACCGACGACGAGCAGCGGATGCCCAACTGGGAGCGGTCCTACGCCCAGACCAAGAAGCACATGCTCGAGGCCTTCTCGGAGACGTACTCGTACTCCCTGCAGCAGACGCTGTACCAGATGGCCACGCGGATCATCAACCACCGTTCGGAGATCGACGAGGTCCGTTTCTCGCTCCCGAACAAGCACCACTTCCTGGTCGACCTCGAGCCCTTCGGCCTGAAGAACGACAACGAGGTCTACTACGCGGCCGACCGCATGTACGGCCTCATCGAGGCCACGGTCCTGCGCGACGGCGCCACGGCGCAGATCCCGGTCGACATGACCAACCTCTAAGCGGCACCGAGTGACCGCCCCCGCCCCGCCCCGCAGTCGGGCGGGGGCGGTCGCACCGGAGGGAACTTCCATGGCACAGCCTGCAAAGGGGCCGGCAACCGCCGAAGGCCCGTGTTCCACCCCGTCCACCCCGGCCGCCTGCCACCCGGTGGACGAGAAACTCCCCGCCTCGCGGCTCGTCCCCGCGGCACTCCAGCACATCGCCGCCATGTACGCGGGCGTCGTCACCCCTCCGCTCATCATCGGTCAGGCGGTCGGCCTGGACGCCGCCGGAATGACCCGGCTCATCGCCGCCAGCCTGCTCATCGCCGGCTGTGCGACCATCCTGCAGACCCTCGGCCTCGGCCGCTTCGCCGGCAACCGGCTGCCCTTCGTGAACGCCGCCTCCTCGGCCGGCATCGCCCCCATGCTCGCCATCGCCGAGACCAGCGCCCCCGGGCACCAACTCCCCGCCATCTACGGCGCGGTGATGGTCGCCGGAGTCTTCTGCCTCGCCGTCGGTCCCTTCTTCGGCCGGCTCCTGCGGTTCTTCCCGCCGCTCGTCACCGGCGTCGTCATCACCCTCATCGGGGTCACCCTGATGCCCGTGCCGGTCGGCTGGGCCCAGGGCGGCGACAAGACCGCCGCCGACTTCGGCGCCATGACGTACCTGGCCCTCGCCGGCTTCACCCTCGTCGTCATCCTGCTCTTCCAGCGCTTCGGCAAGGGCTTCGTCAAGCAGATCGCCCTGCTGCTCGGTCTCTTCATCGGCACCCTCGCCGCGGTCCCCTTCGGCATGGCGGACTTCTCCGCGCTGCGGGAGGCCCCGGTCGCCGCGCTGCCCACGCCCTTCGCCTTCGGCGCCCCCGAGTTCCAGCCCGCCGCGATCCTCTCCCTGTGCATCGTGATGCTGGTCCTGATGACCGAGTCCAGCGCCGGCATGCTCGCCCTCGGCGAGATCTGCGAACGGCGCAGCGACGGCCGGACCATCACCCGCGGACTGCGCACCGACGGCATCGCCACCCTGCTCGGCCCCGTCTTCGGCGGCTTCCCCACCTCGGCCTTCGCCCAGAACGTCGGCGTCGTCTCGCTGACCCGGGTGCGCAGCCGGTACGTGGTCGCCGTGGCCGGCGGCGCCCTGCTGGTCCTCGGCGCCTTCCCGGTGCTCGGCGCGGTGGTCTCGATGGTGCCGATGCCGGTCCTCGGCGGAGCGGGCATCGTCCTCTTCGGCTCGATCGCCGTGAGCGGCATCCGGACCCTCTCCGAGGCCGGGCTCGACGACAGCTCCAACATCATCCTGGTGGCCGTCGCGCTCGGAGCGGGCATCATCCCGCTCGCCGCGCCCACCTTCTACGCCGGATTCCCCGCCTGGGCGCAGACCGTGCTCGGCTCCGGCATCAGCGCGGGAGCGCTCGTCGCCGTCCTGCTGAATCTGTTCTTCCACCATCTCGGCACCCGGAGCCGTCACGCGGCTCCGGCACTCAAATCCTCCTAGGGTCCTGCCGTGCCCGAACATCCCCCCCAGGAATGAAGGAAGCACCGCCATGGCAGCACCTTCGGCAGCCCAGCGCATCGTCATCGAGAACGCGGCGATCGCGACCGTCGACGCGCACGACACCGAGTACGCCACCGGTTACCTCGTCGTCGCCGACAACAGGATCGAGTCCATCGGTGCCGGCAAGGCCCCCGAGGGCCTGGAGAACGTGGTCCGGCGGATCGACGCCACCGGCCACCTGATCACGCCGGGACTCGTCAACACCCACCACCACTTCTACCAGTGGATCACCCGGGGTCTCGCGACCGACCACAACCTCTTCAACTGGCTGGTCGCGCTCTACCCGACCTGGGCCCGCATCGACGAGCAGATGGTGCGCGTCGCCGCCCAGGGATCGCTGGCCATGATGGCCCGCGGCGGTGTCACCACCGCCATGGACCACCACTACGTCTACCCGCAGGGCTCCGGCGACCTGTCCGGCGCCATCATCGGCGCCGCCCGCGACATGGGCGTCCGCTTCACCCTGGCCCGCGGCTCCATGGACCGCAGCGAGAAGGACGGCGGCCTGCCGCCGGACTTCGCCGTCGAGACCACCGAGGGCGCGCTCGCCGCGACCGAGGAGACCGTCAAGAAGTTCCACGACGCCTCCTTCGACGCCATGACCCAGGTCGCCGTCGCCCCCTGCTCCCCCTTCTCCATCTCCACCGAACTGCTCCGCGAGGGCGCCGCGCTCGGCCGCCGCCTCGGCGTACGGATGCACACCCACGGCTCGGAGACCGTGGAGGAGGAGAAGTTCTGCCACGAGCTCTTCGGCATGGGCCCGACGGACTACTTCGAGTCCACCGGCTTCCTCGGCGAGGACGTGTGGATGGCGCACTGCGTCCACATGAACGACTCCGACATCGAGGCCTTCGCCCGCACCAAGACCGGTGTGGCGCACTGCCCCTCCTCCAACGCGCGCCTCGCCGCCGGCATCGCCCGCGTCCCCGACATGCTCAAGGCGGGCGTGCCGGTCGGCCTCGGCGTCGACGGCACCGCCTCCAACGAGTCGGGCGAGCTCCACACCGAGCTGCGCAACGCGCTGCTCATCAACCGGCTCGGCGCCCACCGCGAGTCCGCGCTCAACGCCCGCCAGGCCCTGCGCCTGGGCACCTACGGCGGCGCGCAGGTCCTCGGCCGCGCCGACAGCATCGGTTCGCTGGAGGCCGGCAAGCTGGCCGACTTCGTGCTCTGGAAGATCGACGGCCTCGGCCACTCGTCGATCGCCGACCCGGTCACCGCCATCGTCTTCGGTGCGGCCGCCCCGGTCACCGCGTCCTTCGTCAACGGCCGGCAGATCGTCGAGAACAACCGACTGCTGACCGCCGACGAGGACGAGATCGCGCGCGAGGCGCGCACGGAGGCACAGCGCCTGGCCCGCATCGCGGCCCAGGGCTGACCCTCCCCATGGAGTCCGGTCGAGGGGGACGGCCCTCGACCGGTCGCCGCGGACCCGAGCGGGGTCCGCGGCAGCCCGACCGGGGGGTGACGTGCGCCCAGTCGTACGCACCCCCCGGGACGGTGAACGGTTTCCGTGCCCGACCCGGGCATTCCCCATCGGACACCCCGTCAGCGCCGCACCCCCTCCGCCGGCGACGCATGGCTCCACCCCGCAACGAGCCGCACCTCCTGCACTTCGCACCGCATCGCACCACCTCCCTGACACCCACGTCTCCGTCGACGTGTACCCGACCGGAGGAACCGCCGTGGCCGCCAAGCCCCAGGTTCGCAATGCACAAGACGCAGGGTCCGCCCCCGAGGCCCGGGACACACACCCGGTAGACGAGGTCCTGCCCCCACTGAAGATGCTCACCAGCGGTCTGCAACACGTGGCCGCCATGTACGCGGGGGTCGTCGCCCCGCCCCTGATCGTCGGAGCGGCCGTCGGCCTCTCCGGAACCGAACTCACCTTCCTCACCGGAGCGAGTCTCTTCACCGCGGGACTCGCCACCTTCCTGCAGACGCTCGGCGTCTGGAAGATCGGCGCCCGCCTGCCGTTCGTCAACGGCGTCACCTTCGCCGGCGTCGCCCCGATGCTCGCCATCGTCGACACCACGAAGGACAAGGCCGACGCGCTTCCGGTGATCTTCGGCGCGATCATCGTCGCCGGACTCCTCGGCTTCCTCGCCGCCCCCCTTCTTCTCCAGACTCGTACGCTTCTTCCCGCCGGTCGTCACCGGCTCCGTGATCACCCTCATCGGTGTCTCCCTCCTCCCGGTCGCCTTCGGCTGGGCCCAGGGGCCCAACCCCAGGGCGGACGACTACGGTTCGACCACCTATCTGTCCCTCGCGGGCATCACCCTGGTCGTGGTGCTGCTGCTGCGCCGCTTCACCCGCGGCTTCCTCAAGCAGGTCGCCGTCCTGGTCGGCCTCGTCGTCGGCACGCTCATCGCGATACCGTTCGGCGTCACCGACTTCAGCCCGGTGACCGAGGCGGACATCGTCGGCTTCCCGAGCCCGTTCCACTTCGGCGCCCCGCAGTTCGCCCTCGCCGCGATCGTCTCCATGTGCGTGGTCATGCTGGTCTCCATGACCGAGTCGACCGCCGACATGCTGGCGCTCGGCGAGATCGTGGAGCGGCCGGCCGACGAGAAGACGATCGCGGCCGGACTGCGCGCCGACACCCTCGGCTCCGCGCTCAGCCCGCTCTTCAACGGCTTCATGTGCAGCGCCTTCGCGCAGAACATCGGCCTGGTCGCCATGACCCGGATCCGCAGCCGCTTCGTGGTCGCCTGCGGCGGCGGCTTCCTGGTCCTGATGGGCCTGTCGCCGGTGGCCGCCTCGCTGATCTCGGTCGTGCCCCGACCGGTCCTCGGCGGCGCGGGCGTCGTCCTCTTCGGCTCGGTCGCCGCCAGCGGCATCCAGACCCTCGCCAAGGCCGGCCTGGAGAAGGACAACAACGTGCTGATCGTCGCCGTCTCGCTGGCGGTCGGCATCATCCCGATCACGAAGCCGGAGTTCTACCACGCCTTCCCGGAGACCGCGAAGATCATCCTGGACTCCGGGATCTCCACCGGCTGCGTCGCGGCCGTCCTGCTCAACCTGGTCTTCAACCACCTGGGCAAGCGCCGTGACGAGGACACGGTGACCGCGCCCATGGAGCCGGGCGAGGAGATCTCCGAGACGGCGACGGCCAAGGCGGCGCACGTCCACTGAGCCGGCGCCTCCCGCCCCCGACCGCCCCGGTCCCCGCGCACGCCGCGGGGGTCGGGGCGGTCGTGCTGGTCAACCCCAACACCTCCGCGGCGACCACCGCGATGATGACCTCCCTCGCCCGCCGCGCCCTGACGGGCACCGGACTGCGCGTCCGGGGCGTGACCGTCGCGCACGGCCCGGCGATGCTGACCGACCCGGAGGCCCTGCGCGCCGCCGCCCCGCGGGTCGTCGCCACCGCCCTGGCCGCCCGCGCGGCGGGGGACTGCGCGGCGCTGGTCGTGGGCGCCTTCGGCGATCCGGGGGCGGCGGAGCTGCGGGCGGCCGTCGGGGACGTCCTGCCCGTCGTGGGCCTCGGCGAGGCCGCGCTCGCCGAAGCCGCGGCCCACGGGCGCCGCTTCGGCGTCGCCACGACCACCCCGCGCCTCGCGGACGCGATCGCCGCCCACGTCGAACGGCTCGGTCTGGACGCGGCGTACACCGGCCCCCGCTTCACCGCCGGCGACCCCGAACGCCTCGCCGCCCGCCCCGAGTCGCTCCTCGCCGCTCTCGAGGCCGCCGCCCGCGACTGCCTCGTGCGGGACGGCGCCGAGGCCGTCGTCATCGGCGGCGGCCCACTGGGCGACGCGGCCGCCGCCCTGAGCACCCGCCTGACCGCCCCCGTGATCGCCCCGATCACGGCCGCCTGCCACCGCGTGGCGCGGCTCCTCGGCACCGCCGCGGGCTGACCGGCCGAACCGACCGCGCCCGCCCGGACCGCGCCTGCCCGCGCGGCGCCCGCCCGGACCACGCCCGCCCGGACCCGTGTTGCGCTGCCGAGGACCTCGGCCGCCCGGGCCCCGGCCTCCCGGGCCCGCGCCCCCCGGGACCCGGCCGCTCGGACCGCGCCCGCCCGGACCGCGCCCGCCCGGACCTCGGCCGCCCGGGCCCCGGCCTCCCGGGCCCGCGCCCCCCGGGACCCGGCCGCTCGGACCGCGCCCGCCCGGACCGCGCCCGCCCGGACCTCGGCCGCCCGGGCCCCGGCCTCCCGGGCCCGCGCCCCCCGGGACCCGGCCGCTCGGACCGCGCCCGCCCGGACCGCGCCCGCCCGGACCTCGGCCGCCCGGGCCCCGGCCTCCCGGGCCCGCGCCCCCCGGGACCCGGCCGCTCGGACCGCGCCCGCCCGGACCGCGCCCGCCCGGACCTCGGCCGCCCGGGCCCCGGCCTCCCGGGCCCGCGCCCCCCGGGACCCGGCCGCTCGGACCGCGCCCGCCCGGACCGCGCCCGCCCGGACCCCGGCCTCCCGGGCCCCCGCCACCCGTCCGCGCCCGCCCCGGCCGCGGGGTGTCCTCACCGTTCCGCCTCCGTCCGCCGTCGGCACTCGTGGGCCAGCCCCGGGTACGCCGCCGCGATCGCCTCGTACAGGCGGCGGCGCAGCAGGCGTTCGGCCTCGGCGCGGCCCGTGTCGCCGTACAGGCCGTCGAGCAAGGTCTCGTAGCGGGCGAGAGCCTGGCGCAGGTAGCCGACCTGCCAGCGGACCATCGCGCCCGCGGTGATGCCGCCCGGCCCGCGCGCCCCCAGCAGGTGGCGGTGGCGCACCGCGCGGCGCTCCAGCTCGGCGGCGGGCAGCCGGGGCACCTCGATGGGCTCGGCCCGGATGGCGGCGAGCACCGCCCTGCGCCTCCGCTCGGCGCCCGCCCCGGTCGCGGCCGAGCCCCGCCCGGCGACGGAGGCGGCGTGGAGGAACTCCGGCGTGCGCTCGACGGCCTCGACGCGGGCGAGCAGATAGAGCCGCACCGGGGCCGGGGACCAGCGTCTCGGGTCCCGGCCCTGCACGTCCGCCTGGCCCAGCAGCTCGCCGATCATCGCGTCGTTCCAGCCGCGCACGCGCAGCCCGGGCACGGTCACATAGGTCGTACGGTCCGTCACGGATCCCCCTGATTCGACTACGGAGAGTGATGAATCCAGTGAAGCGCACCCCACTGACAACGCCCCTCCCCGCCCGCCCCTTGTCGGGCCGCCCACCCCTGTGTCATACAGGTCCAGACCTTTCCCGGATCGTCCGGCCCGACGGAGGCGTCCCGTGCAACGCCCGCTCACAGCAAGCCTGTTGAACGCCACGACCGCGACCGTCACCGGCGCCGTCCTCCTCGCCCTCGCCGCCTGCTCGGCGGCGCCCGCGCAGGACACCACGGCCCCCACCGCCCCCACCGGGGTCACCGCCGCCGCGGGCAGCGCCAGCACCGTCCACGTCATGTGGAGCGCCGCCACCGACGACCGGGCCGTCACCGGCTACGCCGTCTACCGCCAGGGCCGCAAGGTCAAGGAGCTCCCCGCCGAGACCCTCATGACCGACGTCACCGGCCTCGCCCCCGCCACCCCGCAGATCTTCACCGTCCGGGCCCGCGACGCCGCCGGGAACCTCTCCCCGGACAGCGCCGCCGTCAGCGCCACCACCCTCGCCGCCACCGCCGAGGACCGCACGCCCCCCACCCGCCCCACCGCCCTGCGCGTCGCCCCCGCCGGACCCGACGGCGCCACCCTCAGCTGGCGGCCGGCCCGCGACGACACCCGGGTCACCGCGTACGACGTCTACCAGGCCGACGCCCGCGTCCACACCGTCCCCGGCACCGATACCACCGCCCGGCTCACCGGCCTGCGCCCCGGCACCGCCTACGCGTTCACCGTCCGGGCCCGCGACGCCGCCGAGAACTCCTCCCCGGACAGCGCCCCCGCCGACCTCACCACCGCCCCCGCCCCCGGCGCCCCGCCCAACACCGCCCCCACCGCCGTCACCGCCGAGGCCGTGAAGGGCGCCGTCACCCTCACCTGGACCCCGCCCCGCACCACCGCCCCCGTCAAGGAGCACCAGCTCTACCTGAACGGCCGATTCGCCACCACCATCGTCTGGGGCGCCCAGCCCCCGCCCGGGCCCGCCACCTACACCCTCACCGTCCCCACCACCCCCGGCAGCCGCTACACCGTCACCCTCCGCGCCCGGCTCCCCGACGGCACCTGGGGCGACTTCTCGGCGCCCCGCACGGTGGTGACGCCCTGAGGGGTGACCCCTTGAAGGCACGCACGCACACCGTGTCGGAACTACGCTGGGAAGCGTGGCCGAGATCGTCCTCACCAACACCGGGCTCGCCGCGTTCCTGGAGGCCAGCCCCGAGCTCCGCGGGCCTGGATCGCGCAGGGCCGCCGACGCCGTGCTGAGCCTGCTCGCGCTGCGCGGGGCGGACCGGGCGACGGGGGTGCCGGAGCCGACGCCGGGTCTGGTGCGACGGCTGCTCGTGGAGGACCTGCCCGCGTTCGTGTGCGCGGCCCCCGAGGAGCTGGCCGCCTACCCGGCCGTGCTCCGGGCGCTCGCCCGGCGCTTCGACGGCTCGGGCCGGGCGGTCGAGGGGGTGATCGGGGAGGCCGCAGACGACTTCGAACGGGCCATGGGCGACCCCGGGAACCTCACCTGGCCCCGCTGGTACGCCCAGCTCCTGCGGGCCGACGGCACCGACCCCGACGACCCCGCGGCCGTCCGGGCCTGGCTCGCCCGGCTCGACGGGCCGCCCGTCCCCGACGGGATGCGCCGCGCCGACCTCATGGGCCGCACCGCCGTCGCCGACGTGCTGCTCGCCGAGGCGCTCACCCGGGCGTACGTGCGCGACGCCCGGCAGGCGCCGCCCGCCGGACCGCTGCTGACCGACCACGACGTGGCCCAGGGCATCGGGACCGTCGCCGCCGCCCTGCTCGACCGGTGGACCGCGGCCGGCCTCGCCGAGGGCCTCGCGGGCGACTACGCCCACCTCGCGCCCGGACCCGACGCCTTCCCGCACCTCGTCCTCGCCGACGCCCTGCTCGACGAACACCTCGACTACTACGGCGATCCCGCCGAGCCCCTCCCGCCGCCGGAGCAGGAGGCCGTCCCGGCCGACCCGGAGGCCGACGCCGACCTGCTCGCCGCCGCCGTCGAGGAGCTGGCCGACGAGGGCACCTACGGCGGCGAGGCGGCCCACCTGCTCTACACCCTCTACCAGCGCGGCTGCTCCGCCGAGTCCGTCGCCCGCCGCGCCGCCGAGTTCGAGGACTGGCCGGTCGACCCGGCCCTGGAGGACGCCCCGGTCCGCGTACCGCCGCCGGGCTCGCCCGCGTACACGACCCCGACGGCCGGCGAACTCGCCCGGCTGCTCGGCGCGCCCGGCATCACCGACGCCGACCGGACCCGGCTCGACGGACCCGCCCACGAACTGGCCGCGGTCGTCGACCGGCTGGCCGGCACCGGGCTCGTCTTCCGCCGCGGCGACGCCTTCGGCCTCACCCCGCGCGGCTGCGCCGCCGTGCGCTATCTGCTCGCCGTCCGCGGGGTCGCCGTGCCCGACGCCGCCGAGACCGCCGCCTGGGACGCGTCCACGCTGGTGGCCGCCGCCTCCGGCTGGCCCCCGGCCGCCGCCGGGCGGGCGCTCGGGGAGTGGCTGCGGGCCCTCGAAGCCCCGCCCGGCGACGGTGACGAGCAGGCCTGGACGCAGCTGCTGGGCGCGGTCGGCCGCGTCAATGCCGGCACCTCGGACGCGGCCGCCACCCGGGGGCTGCTCGCCGTCCTCGACCTGGCCGAGGCCCCCGCCGGGGCCCTGCGCCACGCGCTCGCCGACCCGGTGACCGGGGCCCGCGCGGAGGCCGCGCTGCGGGCCCGGGGCGAGGACGTCGACCCGCGGCTGGTGCCGCCGGCCGCCCGGGCGCTGGCCGTCCTCGACGGGCTGCCCGGCAAGAGGGGGCCGCTGGAGTCCCGCCGTACCGCCTTCGACGCGGCGGCCGCGCGCTGGCCGGGCGGCTCGGCCGCGCTGGTGGCCGCGATGACCGCGGCCGACCCGCACGAGACCGCGCGCGTCCTGGGCCCGCTGGGCATCGGCCCCGCCGGCCCCGTCGGCCGTGTCAGCCCGCCGTGAGGTACATCCCCGAGGCGCCGCTGCCCGCCGTGTTGCGGCAGCTGTAGTTGCCGGTGGTCCGGGCGTTGACCAGGGCCAGGCAGCGGCCCAGCGCCAGCTGCCCGTAATAGTTGGGGTGCATGTCCTCCTGGAGCGGACCCTGGGTCTCGTTCTGGTCGATCCAGCGCGCCCACTCGCTCGTCGACGCCGAGGCCGGCGCGGTCGAGCTGACCAGCTTGCTGGACTTCGCGCACACCTCGCGGCCCTGGAGCATGTCGCGCAGATCCATGAACTGCGCGCCCTTGGCCTGTGCCACCGCCTTCAGCCGGTTGGCGATCTGCGGGACGAGGGAGTCGCGGGCCCAGTCGGAGTCGGCGTTCCAGAAGGGACAGCCACCGGTGTTCGTCCGGGTCCAGCCGCTCTCGCCGTAACGGTTCTCCGTGGACCGGGGGATGGGGGAGGGGTACGACTGGAGGACGATCCGGTAGTCGGCGGCGGCGTATCCGGCGCCGGTCATCACGGCCCGGATCTCGTCGATCGACTTGCCGACGGCGGCCATCGCCCCGTCGATCTTCGCGTCGACCGCGGCCTGCTGGTCGTCGTGGCAGTAGGAGTACCAGACGATGTAGTCGGTGGCGCAGGTCGTGATGACGTCGGCGAAGCCGAGGTCGTTGCCGCCGATGGACAGCGCGATCAGCTTCACGTCGCGGGAGGCGGCGACGGCGGCCAGCTGGTCGGCCTGCGGGGCCTCGCCCTTGTAGGCCACGCCGCCGTTCGAGGCGCGGAAGACGTTGCGGGTGGTGGCCCCGGAGCAGGCCAGGTTGATCAGCTCGGCGGCCAGGGCGCCCGCGCTCTTCACCTCCGCCGAGTCCGAGCGGTGGCAGCCGTTGGCCTCCGAGCTGCCGTACACGCGGCTCGGGTCGTAGCCGCCGCCGGTCCAGGCCCGGTCGGTGCCGAGCCGGCCGCCGCTGGTGGTGAGGCTGTTGCCCTGCCAGCGGCCGCCCTCTCCGGAGATGTAGCTGTCGCCCATGGAGACGACGGCGGTGGGACCGGTGCCGGGCGCGGCCGCGGCGGGGGTGGGGGCCAGCGAGGCGAGTCCGGCGGCGACGCACAGGGCGAGCAGTCCGCGCAGGGCGCGGTGGGGGGACGAAGACATGGCTGTGCTCCTGCGGTATGCGGTGCGCAGTGAGTGGGGGACAGCCGCCGGCCGGTGGCATGGCGGAATCTCGCACGGCGCGACTTATTACCGCTAGGTAGCTGCGTGTTTCGGTTACGTCACGTGACTTGTGAAACGCCATGGATCGAAAAGACGCGCAAAGGCGCGAACGCACGGAAAGGGGCTCCGCCCCCGCTGCCTGGGCAACGGGGGCGGAGCCCCTTCGAGAGCTTCGTGCGAGCTGTTCGGCCGCTGTGCGGTCAGCCGACCAGCTGGTCGTACGCGGGGAGGGTCAGGAAGTCCGCGTAGTCGGCGTCCAGGGAGACGTGCAACAGCAGGTCGTGCGCCTGCTGCCACTTCCCGGCCGCGAACGCCTCGTCGCCGATCTCCGCGCGGATCGCGGACAGTTCCTCGGCGGCGACCTCGCGGGCCAGCTCCGGGGTGGCCCGCTCGCCGTTCTCGAAGACGACCTCGGCGTTGATCCACTGCCAGATCTGCGAGCGGGAGATCTCGGCGGTCGCCGCGTCCTCCATCAGGTTGAAGATGGCGACGGCGCCCAGGCCGCGCAGCCAGGCCTCGATGTAGCGGATGCCGACCTGGACCGCGTTGCGCAGGCCCTCGTAGGTCGGGTGGGCGTCCAGGGAGGCGATGTCGATGAGCTCGGGGCCCTCGACGTGCACGTCCTCGCGCAGCCGGTCCTTCTGGTTCGGCTTCTCGCCGAGCACCGCGTCGAAGGAGGCCATCGCGATCGGGACCAGGTCGGGGTGGGCGACCCAGGAGCCGTCGAAGCCGTCGCCGGCCTCGCGGTCCTTGTCGGCCTTGACCTTCTCGAAGGCGACCTTGTTGACCTCGGCGTCCTTGCGGGACGGGATGAAGGCCGCCATGCCGCCGATCGCGTGCGCGCCGCGCTTGTGGCAGGTGCGGACGAGGAGTTCGGTGTAGGCGCGCATGAACGGGGCCGTCATCGTGACCAGGTTGCGGTCCGGCAGGACGAACTTGGCTCCGCCGTCACGGAAGTTCTTGACGATGGAGAACAGGTAGTCCCAGCGGCCCGCGTTCAACCCTGCGGCGTGGTCGCGGAGTTCGTAGAGGATCTCCTCCATCTCGTACGCGGCCGTGATGGTCTCGATGAGGACGGTGGCGCGGACGGTGCCCTGCGGGATGCCGACGTAGTCCTGGGCGAAGACGAAGATCTCGTTCCAGAGGCGGGCCTCCAGGTGCGACTCGGTCTTCGGCAGGTAGAAGTACGGGCCCTTGCCGAGGTCGATGAGGCGCTGGGCGTTGTGGAAGAAGTAGAGGCCGAAATCGACCAGCGCGCCGGGCACCGGGCGGCCCTCGACGGTCAGGTGACGCTCCTCCAGGTGCCAGCCGCGCGGCCGCATGACGACCGTGGCGAGCTCCTCGGCCGGCTTCAGCGCGTAGGACTTGCCCGAGCGCGGGTCGGTGAAGTCGATGTTCCGGCTGTACGCGTCGATCAGGTTGACCTGGCCGAGGACCACGTTCTCCCAGGTCGGCGCCGAGGCGTCCTCGAAGTCCGCGAGCCAGACCTTCGCACCGGAGTTCAGCGCGTTGATCGTCATCTTGCGGTCGGTCGGGCCGGTGATCTCGACCCGCCGGTCGTTCAGGGCCGCCGGGGCGGGCGCGACCCTCCAGGAGTCGTCGGCGCGGACCGCCGCGGTCTCGGGAAGGAAGCCCAGCGTGGAGGTGCGGGCGATCTCGGCGCGGCGCTCGGCGCGGCGGGCGAGCAGCTCGTCGCGGCGCGGGGTGAACCGGCGGTGCAGCTCGGCCACGAAGGCGAGGGCCGCGTCGGTCAGCACCTCCTCCTGGCGCGGCAGGGGCTCGGCTTCGACGACGACCAGGGAGGACGGCGCTGGTGCGGACATGAACTGTCACTTCCTTCAGCGGGCTTCACGGGCGGTGCCAGGCGGCCGCCGGGCGTCGCGATACGGCACGCAGTGCCACAGGCGCCGAGGTACGGCCGCGAGCGCCGTCTCGGAGATCAGGCGCTTCTGAACAGTGGATACTAGTTTCCTCATGGTGGAAGTTCAATGGTTTGTTGATGTCGAGATTCTTCGGGTCGACACAATGTGTCGCTCGGTGCCACCCCCCTCACTCCAGGTGCACCAGATCCGCCTCCGTGTCGATGTCGTAGGGCTCGGCCACATCCGAACAGTCCACGAGCGTGATCGCATCCCGGTGCGCCTTCAGGTAGTCGCGCGCCCCCTGGTCCCCCACCGCCCCCGCCGCGATCCCCGCCCAGCGCCCGGCGCCGAACAGCACCGGATGCCCCCGCTTCCCCTCGTACGAGGCGGCGGCGAGGGTGTCCCGCGAGCGGTACGCGGCCCGGACCCGGGCCACCGCGGCCGCCCCGATCCCCGGCTGGTCCACCAGCGACACCAGGGCCGCGTCCACCGGCAGCGCCGCCGCCTTCAGGGACGCCAGGCCCACCCGCAGCGAGGACCCCATGCCCTCGGCCCAGTCCGGGTTGTCGACCAGTACGCAGCCCGGCAGCAGCGCCTGCTCCCGCACCCGGTCGGCCGCCGCCCCGAGCACCACGTGCACCACCTCGCAGCCGCCCTCGCGCAGCACCCGCACCGCGTTCTCCACGAGCGGGCGCCCCCGGTGCGGGAGCAGTGCCTTGGGCCGGCCGCCGAGCCGCCGGCCGCCTCCCGCGGCCAGCAGCAGCCCCGCCACGAGGGGCTCTTCCGTCTCACCACTCGGTTCTCGCGTCTCACCAGTCATGGGGACTGCATACCGCATCACGCCCGGATCACACGGACGCCTGAATTACGTCCGCCCGCTGGCGCGCCGGGCGCGCGAAGGAGTTAACTGGCCCGCGACCCCGGGCGCCCGACCACCGCCCGACGGGCCGGCACAGGGACGTGCACGAGGGGGAGAGCCATGTTGCGAAGCGTGGGGCAGAGGCGAGTGACCGGCGAGGGCGTGGACCCCAGGGTGGACGGGCTGAGGACCGCCGTCTCCCGGCTCAGGCGCGAACTGGCCGCGCTGCGCACCGACTTCGCCGACCGGGGCATCGCCGAGGACGAGCTCGGCGCGCTGGACGCGATGGCCGCGGGCGGCGCCCCCGAGGTACGGCGGCTGCGCCGCTCCCTCCTGCTCGTCGCCGGCTCGGTCGGCTCCGTCAGCGCCCTCGCCGACGCCCTCACCGCCCTCCGCCGCGCCGTCGACCTGTTCGGCCCGCCGCCCCCGGCGGGAGACGCGGTGCCGGGACCGGTGCCGGGACCGGTGCCTGGATCCGGACTGGCGCCCGGATCCAGGCCGGTGCCGGGATCCGGGCCGGGTGCGGGGTCCGAACCGGGCCCGGGATCCGGCCCGGGGTTCGGCCCGGGTGCGGGGCCGGCCTCGCCTAGCGCCTGATCAGCCGCCGGGCCGTCGCCGCCGCCACCGCGGCCGTGCGCGAGTCGACGCCCAGCTTGGCGAAGATGTGCACCAGATGGGACTTCACCGTCGCCTGGCTCAGGAACAGCGCCTTGCTGATCTGCTGGTTCGACAGCCCCTCGCCCACCAGCTGGAGCACCTCCAGCTCCCGCTTGGTCAGCGCCTCGGCCGGGGTGCGCATCCGGTCCATCAGCCGGTGCGCGACCGCGGGCGCCAGCGCCGACTGGCCGGCCGCGGCGGTCCGTACCGCCGCCGCGAGCTCCTCCGGCGGGGCGTCCTTCAGCAGATAGCCCGAGGCCCCGGCCTCCACCGCGGCCAGGATGTCCGCGTCCGTGTCGTACGTCGTCAGGACCAGCACCCGCGGCCCGCCCGCGACGGCGGTGATCGCCGCCGTCGCCTCGGAGCCGTGCATCCCGGCCCCGAACTGGAGGTCCATCAGGACCACGTCCACGCCCCCGGCGGCGGCCAGCTCCACCGCCCGCTCGGCCGTCGCGGCCTCCGCGACCACGGCGAAGTCCGGTTCGGTGTCCAGGACGGCCCGGAGCCCGGCCCGGACCACCGGGTGGTCGTCGGCGAGCAGCAGTCGGATGGTCATGCGTCGGCTCCAGCGGGCAGCGGGGTGGCGGGCAGGGGAAGGGTCACGGCGACGGCGGTCCCCTGGCCGGGCGCCGACTCGACGGTGAAGGCGCCGCCCAGGGACTCGGCCCGGGAGCGCATCGCGGGCAGCCCGAAGCCGCCCTCGGAGGAGGGCCGCACCGCACCGGGCTCGAAGCCCTTGCCGTCGTCCACGACGTCCAGCGCGACCGAGCCGCCCATGAACGACAGCGTGATCTCCGCCCGCGAGGCCGCGGCGTGCCGGACGGTGTTGGCGAGCGCCGACTGGGCGATCCGCAGCAGCGCCACCTCGTACGGGGTGGGCAGCTCGGCCGGCGTGCCGCTCACCGAGAAGCGCACCCGGGGGCCGTCCGGCCCGGCCGTCCCGCACAGCCGCTCCAGGGCCCCGGCGAGCGAACCGTGCTCCAGGTCGGGCGGGGCGAGGGCGCGGACGAAGCGCCGGGCCTCCGCCAGGTTGTCCTGCGCGGCCCGCCGGGCCTCCTCGATGTGCCCGGCGGCCGGGGAGCCCTCCGGCAGTGCCCGCTCGGCGGCCCGCAGCAGCAGCTGGATCGAGGAGAGCCCCTGCGCCAGCGTGTCGTGGATCTCCCGGGCCAGCCGCTCGCGCTCGGCGAGCGTCCCGGCGTGCCGCTCGGCCGCCGCCAGCTCGGCCCGGGTCGAGATCAGCTCCTCGATGAGCCGCCGCCGCCGCTCGCTCTCCCGGTACAGCGCCTGGTAGCCGAGCACGGTCGCCACGGCCACCGCCCCGCCCAGGAGCGGCCCGATGAACACCCCCGGGTTGAGCTGGGCGCCGTGCCGCACGTACGACAGGATCGCCGCGCCCGCCGTCAGCGCCACGGCCGGCAGCGACCAGCGCACCGGCAGCAGGTGCAGCTGGAGGAAGTAGAGCGGGAAGGCCACCCACAGCCCGTCGGGCGTGGTCCAGAGCAGCAGCAGCCAGGCCGCGGACAGCGCGCCCAGCCAGATCGCGGCGCCCCGCTGCGAGTCCCGTACGGAGGGCAGCAGCGAGCCGGCCGCGTAGACCGCGGCGGTCAGCACGGCCGCCGCGACGCCGGCCGCCGACTCGGCGCGCAGGGCGGCGAGCGCCAGCAGCCCCGCCATCAGCAGGTGGACGCAGAGCCGCAGGGCGCGCAGGACGGGGGTGAGCGAACGGGGATCCATGGTCCGTCCAGCGTATGCGCGCGCGAGGGCCGGTCCGGACATTCCGGACTCAACCGAAAGTTTGATTGCGGAGCCATCCGTGGCGCGATGCCCGGGGGCACCCCCTCCGAGCAGGCTTGGCCCCATGTTCGTGGCATGGAGAGACCTGAGATTCGCCAAGGGGCGATTCACGTTGATGGGCACGGTGATCGTCCTGATCACCCTGCTGGTGGGACTGCTGTCCGGCCTCACCGCCGGGCTCGCGCGGGAGAACATCTCCGCGATCACCGGCCTGCCCGCGGACCGGCTGGCCTTCGCGGCCCCGCCCTCGGGCCAGTCGGTCTCCTTCACCAACTCGACCGTCACCGAGGGCCAGTGGCGGGACTGGGCCGCGCGGCCCGGCGTGGCGAGCGCCGAGCCGGTCGGCATCCGGACCCTCAACGCCACCGCCGGCGACCGCACGGCCGCGCTCTCCGCCTTCGGTACGGAGCCGGGCACCGGGATCGCCCCGCGGAGCGGCGAGCTGGGCCCGGGCAAGGCGGTCCTCTCGGAGTCCGCCGCGAAGGAACTGGACGTCGAGGCGGGCGACTCCGTACGCCTCGGCCCCGTGGAGGCCACCGTCGTCGCGGTCTCCGGCGACGCCTCGTACAGCCACACGCCCGTCGTGTGGACCTCCCTCGACGACTGGCAGAAGCTGGGCCACAGCGGCACCACGGCGGAGGAACAGGCCACGGTGATCGCGCTCAGCGGCTCCGGCGTGGACTGGGCCGCCGGGGACGCGGCGGAGAAGACCTCGTCCAAGACGCCGGACGAGGCGCTCACCGCCATAGGGTCCTACCAGGCGGAGAACGGCTCGCTGCAGATGATGCGCGGCTTCCTGTTCGCGATCTCCGCGCTCGTCATAGGAGCCTTCTTCACCGTCTGGACCATCCAGCGCAGCGGTGACGTGGCCGTCCTCAAGGCGCTCGGGGCCTCCACCCCGTACCTCCTGAAGGACGCGCTCGGCCAGGCCGTGATCATGCTCGGTGCGGGCACCCTGGTCGGCACCGGCCTCGCCACCGGCATCGGCGCGCTGATCAGCGGCGGGGACGTGCCCTTCGTGCTCCAGCCGCTGACCGTGCTGGGCCCGGCCGCCGTGATCATCGTGCTCGGTGTGCTCGGTGCGGCGCTTTCCATCCGGCGGATCACCGCCGTCGACCCCCTGACCGCCCTCGGGAGCGCGCGATGACCACGGACAACGGCCTCGTCCTCGACGACGTGACCCTGACCTATCCGGACGGCGACGGCCGGCTGACCGCCCTCGACGCGGTCTCCCTGGACGTCCCCGCGGGCACCCTGACCGCCGTGGTCGGCCCCTCGGGCTCCGGCAAGTCCAGCCTGCTCGCGGTGGCCGCGACGCTGGTGACCCCGGACAGCGGCCGGGTCGTGGTGGCCGGCACGGACGTCGGTCCGCTCACCCCGGCGGCCAAGGCGGAGCTGCGGCGGGAGAAGATCGGCATCGTCTTCCAGCAGCCCAACCTGCTGCCCTCGCTCGGCGCGCTGGAGCAGCTGGAGGTGATGGCGCACCTGTCCGGGCGGATGGGCCGGGAGTCGCGGCAGCGGGCCCTGGGGCTGCTCGACGCGGTCGGCCTCGCCGAGGCGGCGCACAAGCGCCCGCACCAGCTCTCCGGCGGCCAGCGCCAGCGGGTGAACATCGCCCGGGCCCTGATGAACGAGCCCTCGGTCCTCCTGGTCGACGAGCCGACCAGCGCGCTGGACCACGAGCGCGGGGCGGCCGTCATGGAGCTCCTGGCCGGCCTCACGCGCGAGCGCGGCACGGCGACGGTCCTGGTCACCCACGACCGCACCCACCTGGGGCGCGCGGACCGGGTGGCGACGGTGCGGGACGGGCGGCTGACGGAGGACGCGCGGGTGTGACGCCCGGACGCGCCGAAGGGGCGCCCGGAGTCCTCGGACTCCGGGCGCCCCTTCCGGTGCGCCGGCCTCAGCCCTGCGCGGTGCCCGACGTGTTGGCCAGGGCCGCCGACAGCTCCTCGGCCACCTGCTGGAGGATCGGCACGATCTTCTCGGTCGCCGCCTCCGTCACGCGTCCCGCCGGGCCGGAGATCGAGATCGCCGCCGCGGTGGGGGAGTCGGGGACGGAGACCGCCAGGCAGCGGACCCCTATCTCCTGCTCGTTGTCGTCGACCGCGTACCCGGTCTCGCGCACCGCGGCGAGCGCGTCGAGGAAGCCCTCGGGCGTGGTGATGGTCTTCTCGGTGGCGGCCGGCATGCCCGTACGGGCGAGCAGGGCGCGGACCTCGTCCGCCGGGGTGTAGGCGAGCAGCGCCTTGCCGACGCCCGTGGAGTGCGGCAGCACCCGCCGGCCCACCTCGGTGAACATGCGCATCGAGTGCTTGGACGGCACCTGAGCCACGTACACGATCTCGTCGCCGTCGAGCAGCGCCATGTTCGCCGTCTCGCCGGTCTCCTCGACGAGCCGGGCCAGGTACGGCCGGGCCCAGGTGCCGAGCAGGCGGGAGGCCGACTCGCCGAGGCGGATCAACCGGGGGCCCAGCGCGTACCGGCGGTTGGGCTGCTGGCGGACGTAGCCGCAGGCCACGAGGGTGCGCATCAGGCGGTGGATGGTGGGCAGCGGAAGCCCGCTGCTGGCGGAGAGCTCACTCAGCCCGACCTCGCCGCCTGCGTCGGCCATCCGCTCCAGGAGGTCGAAGGCACGCTCGAGGGACTGGACGCCACCGCTCGCGGCGGCGGGCTTGGCGGCGTCGGTGGTGCTGGCGCTGGACGTCGGCACGGCAACGGTCCTTTCGGGGCAGGCGGGCAAGGCAGCAGCCTACCGGGCGGGTGGGCCGTCCACACGGCCCGGTTCCGGCGTCCGGGCCGGTCAGGGGGGTGTTTGTCCGGTGTCGGAGGCCGCCCGGAGGGCTCCTGGTCCGCCCCGCATGTGCGGAGCTACGTTCTACTGTACGAAATTTACATTCCACTTCGTGGAAACGTCCAAGGTGGGTTCACGAGCGTCCCATGCTGGAAGTGTGCCCTTGACGACATGTCGTCTCGCGTGAAGACTCCTTCAACAGTTCGTTGAATTTCGTGGAAGAAGGGGTACGGGTGGACGTCAACCTGGTCCTGCGCTCGACGCGCGTCATCACTCCCGAGGGGACGCGCGCCGCGTCGATCGCCGTCGCCGGCGGGACGATCGCGGCCGTGCTGCCGTACGACGCCGAGGTACCCGCCGGCGCCCGGCTGGAGGACGTCGGCGACGACGTCGTCCTGCCCGGACTCGTCGACACCCACGTCCACGTGAACGACCCCGGCCGCACCGAGTGGGAGGGCTTCTGGACCGCCACCCGCGCCGCGGCCGCCGGCGGCATCACCACCCTCGTCGACATGCCGCTCAACTCGCTGCCGCCCACCACCACGGTCGACAACCTCCGGGTCAAGCAGGACGTCGCCCGCCCCAAGGCGCACATCGACACCGGCTTCTGGGGCGGCGCGCTGCCCGACAATGTCAAGGACCTGCGCCCGCTGCACGACGCCGGAGTCTTCGGCTTCAAGTGCTTCCTCTCGCCGTCCGGCGTCGACGAGTTCCCGCAGCTCGACCAGGACCAGCTGGCCGCCTCGCTCGCCGAGATCGCCGGCTTCGACGGTCTGATGATCGTCCACGCCGAGGACCCGCACGAGCTGGCCGCCGCCCCGCAGAAGTCGGGCGAGAAGTACGCGGACTTCCTCGCCTCCCGGCCGCGCGTCGCCGAGAACACCGCGATCGAGAACCTGATCAACCAGGCGCGCCGGCTGGGCGCCCGCGTCCACGTGCTGCACCTCTCCTCCTCCGACGCGCTGCCGCTGATCGCCGCAGCCAAGGCCGAGGGCGTCCGCATCACCGTCGAGTCCTGCCCGCACTTCCTCACCCTCACGGCCGAGGAGGTCCCGGACGGCGCCACCGAGTTCAAGTGCTGCCCGCCGATCCGCGAGGAGGCCAACCAGGACCTGCTCTGGCAGGGCCTGGCCGACGGCACCATCGACTGCATCGTCTCGGACCACTCGCCGTCCACCGCCGACCTCAAGACCCCGGACTTCGCCTCCGCCTGGGGCGGCATCTCCTCCCTCCAGCTCGGCCTGCCCGCCATCTGGACCGAGGCCCGCCGCCGCGGCCACGACCTCACCGACGTGGCCCGCTGGATGTCCGAGGCGCCGGCCAAGCTCGCGGGCCTCGCGCAGAAGGGCGCCATCGAGGCCGGCCGCGACGCCGACTTCGCCGTGGTCGACCCGGACGCCACCTTCACCGTCGACCCGGCGGAGCTCCAGCACCGCAACCGGGTCACCGCCTACGCGGGCCGCACCCTGTACGGCGTCGTCACCTCCACCTGGCTGCGCGGAGAGCGGATCGCCGACCGCGGCACCCTCGCCGAGCCCTCCGGCCGCCTCCTCGAAAGGAACAACTGACGTGTCGTCCATACCCAGCTTCACCGGTGACGCCAGCCCCTACGGCGGCGGCGACCCGTACGCCGACTACCGCACGTCGGACTTCCCCTTCACCCAGTACGCGGACCTCGCCGACCGCCGCCTCGGCGCGGGCGTCATCGCCGCCAACGACGAGTTCTTCGCCGAGCGCGAGAACCTGCTGAAGCCCGAGGCCGCCGAGTTCGACCCCGAGCACTTCGGCCACAAGGGCAAGATCATGGACGGCTGGGAGACCCGCCGCCGCCGCGGCGTCTCCGCCGCCGTGCCGCACCCCACCGAGGACGACCACGACTGGGCCCTCGTACGGCTCGGCGCCCCCGGCGTCGTCCGCGGCATCGTCGTCGACACCGCCCACTTCCGCGGCAACTACCCGCAGGCCGTCTCCGTCGAGGCCGCCTCCGTGGCCGGCTCGCCCTCGCCCGAGGAACTGCTCGCCGACGACGTGAAGTGGACGACGCTCGTCCCGCGCACCGCCGTCGGCGGCCACGCCGCGAACGGCTTCGCCGTCGACGTCGAGCAGCGCTTCACCCACCTGCGGGTCAACCAGCACCCGGACGGCGGCATCGCCCGCCTCCGCGTGTACGGCGAGGTCGCCCCCGACCCGCGGTGGCTCGGCGTGCTCGGCACCTTCGACCTCGCGGCCCTGGAGAACGGCGGCCGGGTCGAGGACGCCTCCGACCGCTTCTACTCCCCGGCCACCAACACCATCCAGCCCGGCCGCTCGCGCAAGATGGACGACGGCTGGGAGACCCGCCGCCGCCGCGACAAGGGCAACGACTGGATCCGCTACGGCCTCGCCGCCGAGTCCGAGATCCGCGCCGTCGAGATCGACACCGCGTACCTCAAGGGCAACAGCGCCGGCTGGGCCGCCCTCTCCGTGGCCGCCGAGGGCTCCGAGGAGTGGACCGAGATCCTGCCCCGGACCCGCCTCCAGCCCGACACCAACCACCGCTTCGTGCTCGACGTGCCGGCCGTCGGCTCCCGGGTGCGGATCGACATCTTCCCCGACGGCGGCATCTCCCGCCTCCGTCTCTTCGGCTCCCTCACCGAGGCGGGCACGGCGCGGCTGACCGCCCGCCACCAGGAGCTGGGCGGCTGACGCCACCCGGACCCACGACCTGGGCGGGCACGACACCCCGCCCGGCACACGAGGGCGCACCGACCCGACAGCACCGGTGCGCCCTCACCCCCTCTTCGAGGCTCGGTTCGCCTCCGGCCGCCTTGAGCCGGTCGCACGGCACCGACCGCGCTCGCCTCCCTCGTTCCTCGGGCGGCTCCGCGTGCTCGGCGCCGTGCGGCCGGCGCGCCCTTCGGCTCGCTCGCCGGGCCGGGTGGCGGCCCTACGCCGCGTGCCCGCCGTCCACCGAGAACTCCGCGCCCGTCACGTACGCCGCGTCCGGACCGGCCAGGAAGGTCACCACGGCGGCGACCTCCTCGGCGGTGCCGAAGCGGCCGAGGGCGGTCAGCTGGATCTGGGGTCCCGCGTACGGGCCGTCGGCCGGGTTCATGTCGGTGTCCGTCGGACCCGGGTGGACGATGTTCGCGGTGATGCCCCGGTCGCCCAGCTCCCGCGCCAGCGCCTTCGTCAGGCCGACCAGCGCCGCCTTGCTCGTCGCGTACAGCGTGCCGCCGGGGCCGGGGACCCGCTGCGTCATGCAGGTGCCGACGGTGACGATCCGGCCGCCCCGCTCCATCCGCGCGACGGCCGCCTGCGAGGCCAGGAAGGCCGCGCGGACGTTGACCGCGAGCACCCGGTCGACCTCGGCCAGGGTCAGCGTCTCCAGCGGGCCGAGCACCCCGACGCCCACGTTGTTGACGAGCACGTCGAGCCGCCCGAGGGCGTCCGCGGCCCACTCCACCGCGCCGGCCGCGTCGCCCGCGCTCCCGGCGTCGGCCCGGAGCGCCAGCGCCTTCCCGCCGGCGGCCTCGATGCGCGCGGCGACCTCGCGGGCCCGGTCCTCGCCCTGGACGTAGGTGAAGGCCACGTCCGCGCCCTCCCGGGCGAACCGGACGGCGGTCGCCGCCCCCACGCCCCGGCTGCCGCCGGTGACCAGAACCGCCTTGCCGCTCATGCTGGACATGTCGAACTCCTCCGAAGTCGTGCGGCGCGTGTGCCGCGCCGTGTCGTTGCGAGTTCAATCAAACGTGGGGCGAGGCCCCGTCGCTGGCGGGAATCGGACCCCGAGACGATCACCGCCCGGCGACCGATGAGTTCCGCCGGGCGGCACGGTCGAAAGGGGTGGGACACGATGGTCCGGAAGAGAAAGGGCACCCGCCATGGCCACCCTGAGCCTCACCCAGTTCCTCACCCTCGACGGCGTCCACCAGGCCCCCGGCGGCCCCGAGGAGGACCCCAGCGGCGGCTTCGACCTCGGCGGCTGGTCCGTCCCGTACGGGGACGAGGACTTCGGCCGCTTCATCACCGAGGTCTTCGAACGGCCCACCGCCTTCCTCCTCGGCCGCCGCACCTACGAGATCTTCGCCGGCTACTGGCCGCGGCAGGCCGACCCGGCCGACCCCGTCGCGACCAAGCTCAACGCCCTCCCCAAGTACGTCGCCTCGCACACCCTCACCACCGCCGACTGGAACGGCACCACCGTGCTCTCCGGCGACGTGGCGAAGGAGGTCGCCGCCCTCAAGGAGCGGCTCGACGGCGAGATCCAGATGCACGGCAGCGCCGGACTCGCCAAGACCCTGATGGCGCACGACCTCATCGACACCCTCCACCTGGCCGTGTTCCCGGTCGTCCTCGGCAAGGGCATGCGGCTCTTCGCCGACGGCGCCACCCCGAGCGCCTTCCGGCTCACCGCCGCCCGCACCACGGCCGCCGGGGTCGCCATCCAGACGTACGAGCGGGCCGGCCGCCCCGCGTACGGGAGTTACTGAGTCCCGCGCCCCCGAAAGGTGTAGCCACCACCGGCCGCTTTGGATACGGTGATCGTCCCGCGTGCGAGCCGCCGAAGTCTCCACCCCGTTCGTCGAGTCGGAGCAGGCCCCGTGTCCTCGTACGCCGTACCCGTGTCCCTCGGCGCGCCCCGCCGCGCCTGGCTCACCGACCTGCCCGTCCTCGTGGTCGCGGTCGTGTGGGGCACCAGCTACCTCGCCGCCAAGGGCATCACCACCACCCACACCGTCATCGCGGTGCTGGTCCTGCGCTTCGCGGTGGTGCTGCCCGTCCTCGTGGCGGCCGGATGGAGCCGGCTGCGGGCCCTGACCGCCGCCCAGTGGCGCGGGGCGGGGACCCTGGGCCTGATCCTCGCCGGGATCTTCCTCCTGGAGACCTACGGGGTGGTCCACACCTCCGCCACCAACGCGGGCCTGATCATCAGCCTCACCATGGTCCTCACCCCGCTGGCCGAGGCCGCCGTCACCCGCCGGAAGCCGCCCCGCGCCTTCCTCGCCGCCGCCGGACTCTCCGTCGCGGGCGTGGTGCTGCTGACGCAGGGCGGCGGGTTCACCGCCCCCTCCCTCGGGGACCTGCTGATGCTGCTCGCGGCGTTCGCCCGCACCGTGCACGTCCTCGCGATGTCCCGGATCAAGGCCGTCCGCAGCGCGGACTCGCTCTCCCTGACCACCGTCCAGCTCGGCTCCGCCGTCGCCGTCTTCGCCGTGCTGGCGGCCGTGCCCGGCACCGGGGCCTCGCCCTGGACCGTGGCGCTCGGCTTCGGCGCGCGCGAATGGGCCGGGCTGCTCTTCCTCTCCGTCTTCTGCACGCTCTTCGCCTTCTTCGTGCAGATGTGGGCGGTGCGCCGGACCTCCCCGTCCCGGGTCAGCCTGCTGCTCGGCACCGAGCCCCTGTGGGCGGCCGCCGCCGGCATCGCCCTCGCCGGCGACCGCCCGGGCGTCCTCGGCCTCGCGGGCGCGGTCCTCGTCCTGGCGGGCACCGGCTGGGGCCGCCGGGCGGCGGACGAGGCGGCGGACCGGGCGGCGGACCGGGCGGCCGACCGAGCGGCCGACCGGTCCGCCGGATAGGCGTCAGGACTTCGGCACCCGGTCCGACACGATCATGATCACCAGACCGAGGGCCGCGATCACGATGTTCGCGAACAGCTCCCGGCCCTCCAGGAACCCCACGTGGTCGGTCAGGAACCGGGTCACCGCCATCAGCCCGAACCAGCCCCCGGTGAGCTCGCGGATCACCCCGCACACGCCGAAGACCATGACCAGAAAGCCGGTGACCTCAAGGAATCGCTTCATGCCCCGAGCTTGATCCACTCGGGGCCCGGCCCGCGTCGGCCGCCGGTATCCCGTCCGCGGCCCCCCGTCCGACCGAAGTCGCGGCCGGTGCGACTTTGGTACCGACCCGCCGCTCCGCCCCCGCGCGGGCCGCCCCCGTCTGCGTACATTTCCGGTATGACACGCACGGCACGCCCGGAGCGGCTCACCTGGCTGCTCCCCTCCCACCTGGTCGAGGCCGCCGGGACCGAGACCTCCGGTCCGCGGGGCCGGCCGCGGCGCACCGTGCGGGACTGGATCGTCGACACCACGATCTTCCTGCTCGCCGCCTTCGTCGGGCTGCTCGCGGCCGAGACCAGCGTCAAGTACAGCAGCGAGCCGGTCGCCCTCACCGACCAGATCGTCGGCGGCCTCGCCTGCTGCGCGCTCTGGCTGCGCCGCCGCTGGCCCACCGGGCTCGCCGTCACCCTCTCCGCGGTCAGCGTCGTCGCACCCACCGCGAGCGGCGCCGTCCTCGCGAGCCTGTTCAGCGTCGCCGTACGGCGCCCCTTCCGCGAGGTCGCCTGGATCGGCGCCCTCGCCGCGGCCGCCTCCGTGGTCCAGGTCTTCGTCCGGCCCGACCCCACGATCAACGTCGTCGTCGCCATATGCCTCGGCATCGTCCTGATCCTCCTCGTCACCGCCTGGGGCATGCTGGTCCGCTCCCGCCGCCAGCTCGTCGAGGCACTGCGCGACCGGGCCCTGCGCGCCGAGGCCGAGGCCGAACTCCGCTTCGAGCAGGCCCAGCGGCTCGCCCGGGAGGCCATCGCCCGCGAGATGCACGACGTCCTCGCGCACCGGCTCACCCTGCTCAGCGTGCACGCCGGCGCCCTGGAGTTCCGGCCCGACGCCCCGCCCGAACAGGTCGCCCGCGCCGCCGGGGTGATCCGCGACAGCGCCCACGAGGCCCTCCAGGACCTGCGCGAGATCATCGGCGTGCTGCGCGCCCCGGGGGAGGAGGCCGCCGACCGGCCCCAGCCCACCCTCGCCACCCTCGACACCCTGGTCGAGGAGGTCCGCGAGGCCGGGATGCGGGTCGTCCTCGACAACGCCGTCACCGACCCCGGCTCCGTCCCCGCCTCCACCGGCCGCACGGTCTACCGGATCGTCCAGGAGGCCCTGACCAACGCCCGCAAACACGCCCCCGGCACCGAGGTCACCCTCATCCTGCGCGGCCGCCGGGGCGAAGGGCTGACCGTCGAGGTCCGCAACCCCGCCCCCACCGGACCCGTCCCGGCGGTCCCCGGCTCCGGACAGGGCCTCATCGGACTGACCGAGCGCGCCACCCTCGCCGGTGGCCGGATGGAGCACGGCCCCACCCCCGAGGGCGGGTTCGCCCTGCGCGCCTGGCTACCGTGGCCCGCATGACCATCCGCCTGCTCATCGTCGACGACGACCCCCTGGTCCGCGGGGGCCTCACCCTCATGCTCGGCGGCGCCGAGGACATCGAGATCGTCGGCGAGGGAGCCGACGGGGCCGAGGTGCCCGGACTCGTCGAGCGGCACGCCCCCGACGTCGTCCTCATGGACATCCGGATGCCGCGGGTCGACGGCCTCACCGCCACCGAACGGCTGCGCGCCGCGGCCGGCGCCCCCGAGGTCGTCGTCCTCACCACCTTCCACGCCGACGAGCAGGTGCTGCGCGCCCTGCGGGCCGGGGCCGCCGGCTTCGTCCTCAAGGACACCCCGCCCGCCGAGATCGTCACCGCCGTCCGCCGGGTCGCCGCCGGCGAGCCCGTGCTGTCCCCGGCCGTCACCCGGCAGCTGATGAGCCACGTCGCCGCGAACCCGCACGAGCCGCCCCGCCGCACCACCGCCGCCGAGCGCCTGGCCCTGCTCGCCGACCGCGAGCGCGAGGTCGCCCTCGCCGTCGGACAGGGCCGCTCCAACGCCGAGATCGCCGCCGCGCTCTACATGGGCGTCCCCACCGTCAAGACCCACGTCTCGCGGATCCTGGCCAAACTCGGCCTCAACAACCGTGTCCAGATCGCGCTGCTCGTCCACGACGCCGGACTGCTCGATCTTCCCGACGGCGAGGACCGTGCCTAGGCTGGACCGATGTCCGTCATCGATCTGGGGGAGTACGGCGCGGACTTCACCGCGAACCCGTACCCCTACTACGCCAAGCTCCGCGCGCAGGGGCCCGTCCACGAGGTCCTGACCCCGGACGGCATGCCGGCCTGGCTGGTCGTCGGGTACGAGGAGGTCCGCGCCGCCCTCGCCGACCAGCGGCTCTCCAAGTCCTTCTCCGCCTTCGGCATGCCCCTGCCCGAGGAGGAGATCATCGGGCCGAACCTGCTCATCGTCGACCCGCCGGACCACACCCGGCTGCGCAAGCTGGTCGCGGGCGAGTTCACCGGCCGCCGGGTCGAGGCGCTGCGCCCGCGCATCCAGCGGCTGACCGACGAGCTGCTGGACGCGATGGAGCCGGACGGCCGCGCCGACCTCGTCGACTCCTTCGCCTTCCCGCTGCCCATCACCGTCATCTGCGAGCTGCTCGGCGTCCCCGCAGCCGACCGCGACTCCTTCCGCGCCTGGTCCAACGAACTGGTCGCGCCCACCGGCGCGCTGGGCGACCAGGAGGCGGCCGTCGAGGGCTTCGGCGGCTACCTCGACGCGCTCATCGAGGACAAGCGGGCCGCCGGCCCCGCCGACGACCTGCTCTCCGCCCTCATCACCACCCGCGCCGAGGACGGCGACCGGCTCTCCCTGCCCGAACTGCGGGCCCTCGCCTACCTGCTGCTCATCGCGGGCCACGAGACCACCGTCAACCTGATCTCCAACACGGTGCGCGCCCTGCTCACGCACCCGGAGCAACTGGCGGCCCTGCGCGCCGACTTCGGCCTGATCGACGCCGCCGTCGAGGAGGGCCTCCGCTACGACGGCCCGGTGGAGAACGCCACCCTCCGCTTCGCCCCCGAGGCGCTCACCCTCGGCGGCACCGAGATCCCCGCCGGCGCGATCGTCCTGATCGGCCTCGCCGCCGGCGCCCGCGACCCGGGCCGCTTCCCGGACCCGGACCGCTTCGACATCCACCGCGACCCGCGCGGCCACCTCGCCTTCGGCCACGGCATCCACTTCTGCCTGGGGGCCCCGCTCGCCCGCCTGGAAGGCAAGATAGCGATTCGGACACTCGTCGAACGCTTCCCGCGGCTCGAACTCGACCCCGAGGCCGGCCCGCTGGAGTGGCTCCCCGGCATGCTGATCCGCGGCGCGCGCCGTCTGCCGGTCGTATGGTGACGCACATGAGCCTCGACCCGCGGACGGCGCAGAAGATCCTGGACGCCCAGCCCTTCAGCCGGCTCCTCGGCGCCCGGATCACCGCCTTCGGCGAGGGCGAGGCGACCCTGGAGCTCGACATCCGCGAGGAACTGCACCAGCAGAACGGGTTCGTCCACGGCGGGGTCCTCTCCTGCGCCGCCGACAACGCGCTCACCTTCGCCGCCGGCGCCGCGCTGGGCCCGGCCGTGCTGACCGCGGGCTTCTCCATCCAGTACGTCCGCCCGGCCCGCGGCACGCTCCTGCGCGCCCGCGCCTCGGTGGTGCACGCGGGCCGCCGTCAGGCGGTCGTCCGCTGCGACTTGCTCACCGTGGACGCGGATGCCGACGGGGCCGCCGCCGACGGCGGTACGGAGACCCTGTGCGCGGTGGCCCAGGGGACGGTGCTGTCGACGGCCACCTGAGGCCGCCCGGGGCCGCGGGAGGTGCCGGGCGCCGCCGACGACGGCCGGGTTCTCCCTCGCGGTTCCCGAAGACCCCACGGCCCGGCTCCCCCTCGCGCGGGGAGCCGGGCCGTACGCGTTCCGGCCAGATCGCTCGGGCGGCCCGCTCGCTGCGCCGCGGCCGTTCGCCCCTCCCCACCGCCTTTCGCGGACGGGTCGTTGGCGTGATCTCCACCCCGCGCTGTTGACCGTGATCACAGTGCGCCCGAAACTTTCACGCGACCCGCACAACCGTCACGTCGTCACCACGACCGCCCGCCAGGCAGGTCGACCGGTGGCCCGTCTCCGTAAGGATCCCGCGATGCGCCGTACCGCCGCACTGTTAGCCTCCGTCCTGCTCGCGGCAGCCGCCGCGCTCACCGCGCCCGCCGCCGCCACCGCCGCCGAGCGCCCGGCCCCCGCCACGGTCGCCGCGCAGTCCGCGGCGACCGTCCCGGGCCCCGGCGGCGTCGGGAGCTGTACCGAGTCCGGCTCGTCCGCCACCTGCACCGGCCTCGACCCGATGCAGACCTGGAGCGTCGGGGGATCCTGCGCGAGCTGGGACTGGAACACCAACACGTACACCTTCTCCCAGGCCTGGAGCGGCTGGGTCAGGGGTGACACCACCACCTCCGCGAGCTGCTTCGGCACGGGCACGTGGTGGGGCGGCGGCGTCTCGTTCGGGCCCGCGGTCCCGGCCGGCCCGGTCGGGCAGGTCACCGGCTTCGCGGGCAAGTGCCTGGACGTGCGCGGCGGCAGCATGGGCAACAAGACGCCCACCCAGATCTGGGACTGCCTCGGCAACGTCAACCAGAGATGGAAGATCGGCACCGACGGCACCATCCGCGCCGTCGGCGTGTGCCTGGACGTCTGGGACGGCCGCACCGGCAACGGCACCCAGGTGCACACCGGCCCCTGCAACGGCAACGTCGCCCAGCAGTGGTGGGTCCGGAGCGACGGCGCGATCGTCAACACCAAGTCCGGCCGCTGCCTGGACGTCCGGGGCTACGACAGCGCCAACGGTGCCATCGTGCAGATCTGGGACTGCAACGGCACCTCGAACCAGCTGTGGCAGCTGCCCGCCTGACACGCTCCGGCCACCCGGCCCCGGCCGTCGACCCGCAGGCCGTGGGCACCCCGCCGCGGGCCCGGCCTGACACGCCCAGGTCCTGCCCGGAAAGTCCCGCCCGGCTCTGTGGGCAGACGGCGCCGCTTTCCTGACACGACCTAAGGGATCTCCGCCACCCGCACCACCCGCCGCTCCCGCCGCGACAGCTCGCACGCCTCCGCGACGCGCAGCGCGGCGAGCGCCTCGGCCCCGTCGCAGGGGTTGTCGCGCTCGCCGCGCACCAGGCGTACGAAGGCGTCCAGCTCCGCCTCGTACGCCGGGCCGAAGCGGTCGAGGAAACCGCTCCAGGGCTTCGCGGGCGGGCGCGGTCCCAGGGGCTCGACCGACTCCACCGGGGTCCGGTCGTCCCAGCCCACCGCGATCTGGTCCAGCTCGCCGGCCAGCTCCATCCGCACGTCGTAGCCGGCCCCGTTGCACCGGGTCCCGGTCGCCGTCACCAGCGTCCCGTCGTCCAGGGTGAGGAGGGCGGCCGCCGTGTCCACGTCCCCGGCCTCCCGGAACATCGCGGGACCCGCGTCCGAGCCGGTCGCGAAGACCTCCACGACCTCCCGCCCGGTCACCCACCGCACGATGTCGAAGTCGTGCACCAGGCAGTCCCGGAAGAGCCCGCCCGACAGCGGCAGGTAGCCCGCGGGCGGCGGGGCCGGGTCGGAGGTGGCCGCGCGGACCGTGTGCAGGCGCCCGAGCCGCCCGTCCGCCACGGCCTCCCGGGCCGCCCGGTACCCGGCGTCGAAGCGGCGCATGAAGCCCAGCTGCAGCTCGGTGCCCGCGGCCGCCACGGCCCGCAGCGCCTCCAGCGTCCCGGGCACGTCCAGCGCGATCGGCTTCTCGCAGAAGGCCGGCAGACCGGCCGCCGCGGCGCGCCCGATCAGCTCCGCGTGCGCCGCCGTCGCCGAGGCGATCACCACGGCGTCCAGCGGGTGCCCGAGCAGCGCGTCGACCGACGGGGCCGCCCCGGCCCCCAGCGAGCCGGCCAGCCGCTCCGCCCGCACCGCGTCGGCGTCGGCCAGGACCAGCTCCTCGACCTCCGGATGCCGGGCGAGCACCCCCGCGTGAAAGGCCCCGATCCGTCCCGTGCCGATCAGTCCGATACGCATGGCCCCAAGGTGGTGCGGAAAGCACCCCCTGTCAAGGAAATGTCAGGACAACAGGACGCCACGCCTTCCCGGCGCCGAACCCCGGGGCTACGCTCCCGGACGTGCTTCCCCAGCCGCCGGAATCCCCTCCACCCGCATCCCCTCCACCCGCATCCCCCACCCCCCGCCCCGCCCGCACACCGCCCGACCTGTCCGTGGACCGCGCCAGCCCGGTGCCCCTCTACTTCCAGCTGGCCCAGCAGCTCCAGGCGGCCATCGAGAACGGCGCACTCACCCCCGGCACCCTGCTCGGCAACGAGATCGAGCTGGCCACCCGCCTCGGCCTGTCCCGGCCCACGGTCCGCCAGGCCATCCGCACGCTCGTCGACAAGGGCCTCCTGGTCCGCCGCAGGGGCGTCGGCACCCAGGTCGTGCACAGCGGCGTCCGCCGGCCCCTGGAGCTGAGCAGCCTGTACGACGACCTGGAGGCGTCCGGGCAGCAGCCCGCCACCCGGGTCCTGGCCGACCGGCTCGAAGCGGCGAGCGCCGAGGTCGCCGCGGCCCTCGGCGTCGCGGAGGGCACCGAGGTGCGCTGCCTGGAGCGGCTCCGCACCGCGCACGGCGAGCCCCTCGCGCACCTGCGCAACCACCTCCCGGCGACCCTGCTCGACGCGGACGCCGCGCGCCTCGCCGAGACCGGCCTCTACCGGCTGCTGCGCGCCACCGGACTGACCCTGCACAGCGCCCGCCAGACCGTCGGGGCACGCGCCGCCGGACCCGCGGAGGCGGAGCTCCTCGGCGAGCGCCCCGGCGCCCCGCTGCTCACGATGGAACGCACCACCTTCGACGCGACGGGCCGCGCCGTGGAGTTCGGCTCCCACCTCTACCGGGCCTCGCGTTACTCCTTCGAGTTCCAGTTGCTGGCGCGTGGGTAGGCCCCCTGAAGATCGGCACGACCCCCATGACCGATACTGCAATGCACGCAGAAGGACACAAAGGAGGGCACGGCCTCGTGACCAGGGTTCCTAATGGAGGGGTACGCGCGGCCATCGGCGCCGTGCTCGCGGTGGCGCTGACCGCCGCGCTCGCGGGATGCAGCAGCACCGGCGGCAAGCGCGCGGAGGACGCCCGCAAGGCGGCCGCGGCCCAGGGACGGGCAGCGGTGGACACCCCCCGCTGGACCTTCGCCATGGTCACCCACTCGGGCGATGGCGACACCTTCTGGGACATCGTCCAGAACGGTGCCAAGCAGGCCGCCGTCAAGGACAACATCAACTTCCTCTACGCCCACAGCGACGAGGCCCAGCAGCAGGCCCAGCTGATCGACTCGTACGTGGCCAAGGGCGTCGACGGCCTCATCGTCACGCTCGCCAAGCCGGACGCGATGAAGACCGCCGTGGAGAAGGCCGTGAAGGCCGGCATCCCGGTGATCACGGTGAACTCCGGCGCCGACGCCTCCAAGGCCTTCGGCGCCCTCACCCACATCGGCCAGGACGAGACCGTGGCCGGCGAGGCGGTCGGCGACGAGCTCGACAAGCGCGGCCGCAAGAAGGCCCTGTGCGTCCTGCACGAGCAGGGCAACGTCGGCCACGAGCAGCGCTGCGCCGGGGCGAAGAAGACCTTCGACGGCGCGCTGCAGAACCTCTACGTCGACGGCACCAACATGCCCGACGTCCAGGCCTCCATCCTGGCCAAGCTGCAGTCCGACCCGTCCATCGACGCCGTCGTCACCCTCGGCGCGCCGTTCGCCGACGCCGCCGTCCAGGCGAGGAAGAGCGCGGGCAGCAAGGCCGAGGTCGACACCTTCGACCTCAACGCCAAGGTCGCCGACGCGCTCGCCGCCGGCACCCTCGGCTTCGCCGTGGACCAGCAGCCCTACCTCCAGGGGTACGAGGCCGTCGACCTGCTCTGGCTCTACCGCTACAACGCCGACGTCCTCGGCGGCGGCAAGCCGGTGCTGACCGGACCGCAGATCATCACCAAGGACCAGGCCGCCGCGCTCAAGGGCTACACGGAGCGGGGTACCCGATGAGCGCCGCCGCCCCGCCACCGGCGCCCGCCGACGGCCTGGACCACGTCGACGAGCGGCTGCTGCGCACGTCCCCGACGAAGAAGCTGCTGGCCCGCCCCGAGCTGGGCTCGGTCGTCGGCGCGATCGCCGTCTTCGTCTTCTTCTCGGTGGCCGCCGACAGCTTCCTGAAGGCCTCCAGCCTCGGCACCGTGCTCTACGCGGCCTCCACCATCGGCATCATGGCGGTGCCGGTCGCGCTGCTGATGATCGGCGGCGAGTTCGACCTCTCCGCCGGTGTGCTCGTCACCAGCTCGGCGCTGATCTCCTCGATGTTCAGCTACCAGATGACCGCGAACGTCTGGGTCGGCGTCGGCGTCTCGCTGCTCGTCACCCTCGCCATCGGCGCGTTCAACGGCTTCATGCTGACCCGCACCAAGCTGCCCAGCTTCATCATCACGCTCGGCACCTTCCTCATGCTGACCGGCCTGAACCTCGGCTTCACCAAGCTGATCAGCGGCACGGTCTCCACCAAGTCGATCGCCGACATGGAAGGCTTCCCCTCCGCCAAGAAGCTCTTCGCCTCCACCTGGACGGTCGGCGGCGTCGAGCTCAAGGTCACCATCCTGTGGTGGCTCGCCCTGGTCGCCGTCGCCACCTGGATCCTGCTGCGGACCCGCTTCGGCAACTGGATCTTCGCGGTCGGCGGCGGCTCCGACGCCGCCCGCGCGGTCGGCGTCCCGGTCTACAAGACCAAGATCGGGCTCTACATGGGCGTGGCCTTCTGCGCCTGGATCGCCGGCCAGCACCTGCTCTTCTCCTTCGACGTCGTCCAGTCGGGCGAGGGCGTCGGCAACGAGCTGATCTACATCATCGCGGCCGTCATCGGCGGCTGTCTGATCACCGGCGGCTACGGCTCCGCCATCGGCTCGGCGGTCGGCGCCTTCATCTTCGGCATGACCGGCAAGGGCATCGTGTACGCCGAGTGGAACCCCGACTGGTTCAAGTTCTTCCTGGGCGCCATGCTGCTGCTCGCGACCCTCCTGAACGCCTGGATCCGCAAGCGCGTGGAGGCCACGAAATGACCACCGAAGCCCCGGCGAACCCGGCTCCCCTCGTGGAGCTCGACGACGTCAGCAAGTACTACGGCAACATCCGGGCCCTCGAAGGCGTCTCCCTGGAGGTCCGCGCGGGCGAGATCACCTGCGTCCTCGGTGACAACGGCGCCGGCAAGTCCACCCTCATCAAGATCGTCGCAGGGCTGCACAAGCACGACGGCGGCAGCTTCCGCATCGAGGGCGAGGACGTCGAGCTGGCCAACCCGCGCGACGCCCTGGACCGGGGCATCGCCACCGTCTACCAGGACCTCGCGGTGGTCCCGCTCATGCCGGTCTGGCGCAACTTCTTCCTCGGCTCCGAGCCCACGAAGGGCAAGGGCCCGTTCAAGCGCCTCGACGTCGAGCTGATGCGGGCGACCACCCGCACCGAGCTGCTGCGCATGGGCATCGACCTGCGCGACGTCGACCAGCCCATCGGCACCCTCTCGGGCGGCGAGCGGCAGTGCGTGGCCATCGCCCGCGCGGTCCACTTCGGCGCCAAGGTCCTCGTCCTCGACGAGCCGACCGCCGCGCTGGGCGTGAAGCAGTCCGGGGTGGTCCTGAAGTACGTGGCCGCCGCACGTGACCAGGGCCTCGGCGTGGTCCTCATCACCCACAACCCGCACCACGCGTACCTCGTCGGCGACCGTTTCGTGCTGCTGAAACGCGGCGTCATGGCGGGCAGCCACACCAAGGACTCCGTCACCCTGGACGAGTTGACCCGCCAGATGGCCGGCGGCAGCGAGCTGGAGGACCTGCGCCACGAGCTGGAGCGGCCCGCCGGCCCGGCGGATCCGTCCGGGCCGGCCTCCGCTTCGTAACGCGTCCCACACACCCCGCCTGGCAGAATCGAGCCGATGAGTACCTACCGTGACCTCACGCACCGCGGCTCGGCTCGCGGCACGGTCCTGCGGACCGTCGGCACCCGGGAGCGGCGCTCGCACCTGACGGCGCCCCGGGTGCCGACCGTCGGCATCGACATCGGCGGTACGAAGGTGATGGCCGGCGTCGTCGACGCGGACGGCAACATCCTGGAGAAGATCAAGACCGAGACGCCCGACAAGTCGAAGAGCGCCAAGGTCGTCGAGGACACCATCACCGAGCTGGTCCTCGACCTCTCCGACCGCCACGACGTGCACGCCGTCGGCATCGGCGCCGCCGGCTGGGTGGACGCCGACCGGGCCAGGGTGCTCTTCGCCCCCCACCTCGCCTGGCGCAACGAGCCGCTGCGCGACGCCCTCCAGGACCGGCTGGCCGTCCCGGTCATGGTCGACAACGACGCCAACACCGCCGCCTGGGCCGAGTGGCGCTTCGGCGCCGGCCGCGGCGAGGACCACCTGGTCATGATCACCCTCGGCACCGGCATCGGCGGCGCCATCCTGGAGGACGGCCAGGTCAAGCGGGGCAAGTACGGGGTGGCCGGCGAGTTCGGCCACATGCAGGTCGTCCCCGGCGGCCACCGCTGCCCCTGCGGCAACCGCGGCTGCTGGGAGCAGTACAGCTCGGGCAACGCGCTGGTCCGCGAGGCCCGGGAGCTGGCCGCCGCCGACTCCCCGGTCGCGTACGGCATCGTCGAGCGGGTCAAGGGCAACGTCCCCGACATCACCGGCCCCCTCATCACCGAGCTGGCCCGGGAGGGCGACGCCATGTGCGTCGAGCTCCTCCAGGACATCGGCCAGTGGCTCGGCGTCGGCATCGCCAACCTGGCCGCCGCCCTCGACCCCTCCTGCTTCGTCATCGGCGGCGGCGTCTCGGCCGCCGACGACCTGCTCATCGGCCCCGCCCGGGACGCCTTCCGCCGCCACCTCACCGGCCGCGGCTACCGTCCCGAGGCCCGGATCGCCCGCGCCCAGCTCGGCCCCGAGGCCGGCATGGTCGGCGCCGCCGACCTCGCCCGGCTGGTCGCCCGCCGCTTCCGCCGCGCCAACCGCCGCCGCGTCGAGCGCTACGAGCGCTACGGGCGCTACGCCCAGGTCCTGCGCGGGGTCCCCGCGGCGGACCGGGAAACCCGCAACCCCCAGGACCCGCCTTCATGACCCTGCACCACCCGACGGCCCCCCAGGACGGAAAGCTCCCCGAGGACCGGCGCCACATGCTGCGCCGCCGCTGGCTGACCGCGATCACCATCGTGCTCCTCGTCGGCATCCCGGCCGGCTACCTGGTCATCTCCGCGGGCCAGAGCCGGGACAGCGGACGCGACAAGGAGCGCGAGTCCTCGGCCGTCGGCCTCCAGGACAACTGGCCCTCCCAGATGAAGCGCCGGGTCTTCGAGATCCCCGTCCCCACCGGCGCCTGGGACGTCAGCTACTACGAGACCAGCAACTGGAAGACCAGCCGGCTCTACGTCCAGTTCACGACCACCGCGAACGGGCTCGACACCTACCTCCACGACAGCGGCACCAGCCGCGCCGCCCTCACCCCGGGCGTCTCGGTCGGCGACCACGACGCCGGCATCGTCGGCTGGGACTTCCACCCGGACCGCACCTGGAGCGGCACCACCGTCTCCCGCGAGCAGCCCCGCCCGACGAGCGACATCACCGTCGACCTCACGGACCCGGCCTTCCCGCGCGTGTACGTGGTCTCGGCGACCTCGCCCTGACGCACGGGGGCCGTGCCTTGTCGCCCGCCCGCGGAGACAGTACTGTCCGGCGTACCTAATCAACTCGTTGAGTATTGAGGGGTACGTGCCCATGCACCCGTTCCGCACCGCGGTCGAGGCCCGCGACCTCGACGCCGTCGAGGCGCTGCTCGCCGAGGACGTCGTCTTCACCAGCCCGGTCGCCTTCAAGCCGTACCCCGGGAAGGCCATCACCGCCGCGATCCTGCGCGCCGTGCTGCGGGTCCTCGAGGACTTCACGTACGTGCGCGAGATCGCCGACCCCGGCGGCCGTGACCACGCCCTCGTCTTCACCGCCACCGTCGGCGGTCGGCGGATCCAGGGGTGCGACTTCCTCCACTTCGACGAGGACGGCAGGATCGACGACTTCACCGTCATGGTCCGCCCGCTCTCGGCGGCGCAGGCGCTCGCCGAGGCGATGGGGGAGCAGTTCGAGCGGATCGCCCGGGAGGCGGCGGAGGTTTCCTGACGTCCGGGGAAGTCTCTACGTCGCCAGCACACTCCCGCGCGACGAAGGTCCGGTGCCATGGATCCGGAGACAGATGCCCTGAACGAGCTCCACCGGCGGCTGAGCGGCCTCCGGGACGGGCGGGTCGCCGACTACATCCCCCAGCTGGCCCTGGCCGACCCCGACGACTTCGGGATCGCCCTGGTCAGCATGGGCGGCAACACCTACCGGGCGGGGAAGGCCGACAGCGTCTTCACCCTCCAGTCGGTCTCCAAGCCCTTCGTCTACGCCCTCGCGCTGGGCGACCTCGGCCCGCGGGAGACCCTGCGCCACGTCGGGGTCGAGCCCAGCGGCAACGCGTTCAACGCCATCAGCCTGGAGCCCGGCACCGGGCGCCCGGCCAACCCGATGATCAACGCCGGGGCCATCGCCACCACCGCGCTGGTCCGGGCCGACGGCCCGGCCGAGCGCTTCGGCCGGATCCTCGCCTGTCTGTCGGCCTTCGCCGGCCGCACCCTCGACGTCGACGAGGACGTGTACGCCAGCGAGGCCGCCACCGGCGACCGCAACCGGGCCCTGGCCTACCTGATGCGCTCGGCCGGATCGCTGCGGGCCGACCCGGCGGAGGCGGCCGACACGTACTTCCGGCAGTGCGCGGTCCGGGTCACGGCCGCCGACCTCGCGGTCATGGCCGCGACCCTCGCCAACGGCGGCCGCAACCCCGTCACCGGCGTCCGGGTCGTCGCCGAGCCGGACGCCGTCCGCACCCTCGCCGTCATGGCCACCTGCGGGATGTACGACGGGGCCGGACAGTGGCTCCTGGACGTCGGCCTGCCCGCCAAGAGCGGCGTCTCCGGCGGCCTGATCGCCGCCAGTCCGGGCCGCTTCGGCGTCGCCGTCCACAGCCCCCCGCTGGACGCCTCCGGCAAGCCGGTCCGGGCCGTGGCCGCCCTCGGCGAGATGGCGGAGCGCTTCGGCCTGCACATCATGCACAACTCGGGACTGCACGCGGCGACGGTGACCGGCGCCGAACGCGTCGAACGCGAGGGCCGGACCGTCGGCGTGGTCACCGCCCAGGGACGCCTGGAGTTCACCGAGACCGAGGCACTGCTGTACGCCCTCCGGGACCTCACCCCGCCCCCGCTGGGCCGGCTGGTGCTCGACCTGACCGCGGTCTCCACCGTCCTGCCCGGCGCGGCGACGGCGCTGGCCGCGGTCCTGGCCGACCTCGTCGCCCAGGGGCACCGGGTCGCCGTCGCCGCCCGGCTGACCTTCGAGGCGGTGGGGGAGGAACGCCCGCGGACCTGGCAGGTGTTCGGCACCCGGGAGGCCGCGCTGACCTGGGCGGCGGGCGCCGACGGAGCCTGAGCGGCGGGACGGCCCGCCGGCGGACGGCTTACGACAACACCATTGACGTGTGCGGAGCGCGACGGCTTTCATGGCGCCCATCCGGACCGCGCATGCGTCAACAGGCCGTACCCATCGGGCAGTACGTCACAAGGAACAGACACATGACCGACACCACCGAGCTCGCCTACCTCCCCGCCACCGAGGCGCTGCGCCGGTTCCGCGACCGCACGCTGTCCCCCGTGGAGCTGATGGGCGCCGTCATCGCGCGCGCCGAGGCCGCGGAGCCGGTCGTCAACGCCCTGGCCGAGCGCACCTTCGACGAGGCGATGGCCGCCGCCCGCGAGGCCGAGGCCCGGTACGCGGGCAAGGGCGAGCCGCCGCGCCCGCTGGAGGGGCTCGCCGTCGCCACCAAGGAGGAGCAGCCGATAGCGGGCCGCCTGGCCACCGACGGCTCCCTCGCCTTCAAGGACGAGATCGCGGACGAGACCCACCCGGTGGTCGAGCGGGTGCTGGCCGCCGGCGGCATCGTCCACGCCCGCACCACCACACCGGAGTTCAGCAGCGCGGCCGTCACCCGGTCGCGGCTCTGGGGCGTCACCCGCAACCCGTGGAACCCGGCCTACTCGCCCGGCGGCTCCTCGGGCGGCGCGGGCGCGGCCCTGGCGGCGGGCGAGACCACCCTCGCGACCGGCTCCGACATCGGCGGCTCGATCCGCATCCCCGCCTCGTCCACCGGCACGGTCGGCTTCAAGCCCCCGTACGGGCGGGTGCCGGCCATGGCGCCCTTCAACCTCGACACCTACTGCCACGACGGTCCGATGGCCCGCACGGTCGCCGACTGCGCGCTGCTGCAGAACGTCATCGCGGGACCGCATCCGCTCGACGCGGTCTCGCTGCGGCCCAAGCTGGTGCTGCCCGAGCGCTTCGAGGGCGCCGCGGGCGTCACCGGACTGCGGGTCGCGCTCTCCGTCGGCCTCGGCGACTGGCCGGTCGACCCCGAGGTCGAGGCCAACACCCGGGCGGTCGCCGAGGCGCTGCGCGCGGCGGGAGCGGTCGTCGAGGAGGTCGAGGTCCCCATCACCCGGGCCCAGGTCCGCAAGGCGGCGATGATCCACTTCGGCTCGGTCTTCGGCCCGTACGTGGCCTCCGTCGCCGCCGAGCACGGCGAGCTGCTCACCCCGTACGCGCTCGCCTTCGCCGAGGACACCGCCCGGTTCGTGGCCGAGCCGGGCAGCTTCCTGGAGGGCCTGGTCGTCGAGGGCGAGGTGCAGGCGGCGCTCGGCACGCTGCTCGACCGCCACGACGTCCTGCTCTGCCCGACCCTCGCCATCCCGGCCTTCGACGCCGACGACGACTACGTCGGGACGAAGGTCGTGGTCGCCGGCGTCACCCTGGACCACTACCTGGACGCGGCCCTCACCACGGTGTTCAACATCGCGAGCCGCTGCCCGGTGCTGAGCGTGCCGTCCGGCTTCGCCTCCACCGGGGTGCCGACCGGGGTGCAGATCGTCGGTCGCACCTACGACGACGAGACGGTCTTCCGTACCGCCGCCGCGATCGAGGCCGTCCGCCCGTGGGGCGGCGTCCCGGCGCTCTGACGGATCATCGGGTCCGGCCCGGTGCCTGCGGTAGGTTCCGCCCATGACCGCACTCGGGCCCGCAGACTGGCCGCCTTCCGCCCCGATATCCACCCCTCGCCTCGTGCTGAGGCCCTCCGAGGCCCGGGACCGCCCGGCCTTCGTCGAGCTGTTCTCCTCGCCGGAGGTGGGTGCCCACATCGGCGGCGCCCGGCCCCGCGAGGAGGTCGAGGGCGCGATGCCCGAGGTGCCCGGGCGGCGCCCCGGCGCCTTCGTGGCCGAGCTGGACGGGGCGATGATCGGGCTGGTCACGCTCGATCCGCGCGACCCCGGGCGCCCGGACCCGGTCCGTCCGGAGGCCGGCGGGACCGAACTCGGCTATCTGTTCCTGCCGGAGGCCTGGGGGCGGGGCTACGCCGGCGAGGCGTGCGCGGCCGCCCTCGACTGGTTCGCGGCGACGCTCCCCGGCGAGCCGGTGGTGCTGTGCACCCGGACGGACAACGCGCGCGCCCTGCGCCTCGCCGAGAAGCTGGGCTTCACCGAGCTGGAGCGCTTCGAGGCGTACGGCGCCGAGCAGTGGCTCGGCGTGCGCTGAGGGCGCGAGGGGGCTCCGCTACCCCCGCGGTGCGGCGCTGAGCAGCGCGCCGATGGCGGCGTGCACCTGCCGGGCCACCGCCTCGGGGGTGGAGGCGTCCAGCTTGCCGTCGAGGTGCAGGAAGGCCAGGCCGTGGACGACGGCCCACACCCCCGTGGCCAGCGCCTCCGGATCCGCGTCGGGGAAGACGTCCCCGACGAGCCCCTGCACGTACTCCCGGACGGCCGTGGTGGCCGCGGCGCGCTCCGCGTCGGCCGGGTCGCAGGGCTCGGCGAACATCGCTCGGAAGACCGCCGGGTGCTCCAGCGCGAAGCGGACGTAGGCGACGCCGATCTCGGCGAGGTCCTCGGGGGCGCGCGGGGCGGGGTGCGCCGCCGTGAGGCACGTGGCGAGCTCGCCGTAGCCCTGCACCGCGACGGCCGAGACGAGCGCCTCGCGGTCGGCGAAGTGGCGGTAGGGGGCGGTCGCCGAGACCCCGGCCCGCCGGGCCACCGCCCGCAGCGACAGGGCGCCGCCGCCGTCCTCCTCCAGCAGCTCCCGCGCGGCCCGCAGGCAGGCGGCGCGAAGGTCGCCGTGATGGTACGAGGCGTTCGCCTGTGGCATGAGCCACTCCCTCTCGATGTGTGCACTGCTCACATCACGAGCTAATGTGAGCGCTGCACACATTCTATCGAGGAGCGGAGCCCCCATGACCGACGAACCGACCGACGACCTCTTCGCGCCGCTCCACCTGAGCTCGGGCCCGGCGCTGCGCAACCGGATCGCCAAGGCGGCGATGGAGGAGAACCTGGCCGGCGACGGCCAGCTCCCCGACGCCCGGATCGTCGCGCTCTACCGGCGCTGGGCCCGCGGCGGCGCCGGACTGCTGATCACCGGCAACGTCATGGTCCACGCCGAGGCGCTGACCGGACCGGGCGGCATCGTGCTCGACGAGGCCGCGCCGCTCGCCCCCTTCGAGGAATGGGCCGCGGCCGCCAGGTCCGGCGGCGGCGCGGTCTGGATGCAGATCAACCACCCCGGCCGCCAGGTCGCCTCCGACATGCCCGGCGTCGTCTGGGGCCCCTCCGAGGTCGGCGTCGACCTGGGCCGGCACAGCGGCCGCTTCGGCCGCCCCGTCGCCATGACCCCCGAGCAGATCGGGGCCACCGTCGCCCGCTTCGCGGTCACCGCGGCACGCGCCGAGGAGGCAGGCTTCGACGGGGTGGAGATCCACGCCGCCCACGGCTACCTGCTCTCGCAGTTCCTGTCCCCGCTGGTCAACCGGCGCACCGACGCGTGGGGCGGCTCCCTGGAGAACCGGGCCAGGATGCTGCTGGACGTGGTCCGTGCCGTCCGCGCCGCCGTCTCGCCCTCCTTCGCGGTCGCCGTCAAGCTCAACTCGGCCGACTTCCAGCGCGGCGGCTTCGACGCCGACGACGCCCGCCGGGTGATCGAGTGGCTCGCGCCCCTCGGGGTCGACCTGGTCGAACTCTCCGGCGGCAGCTACGAGAGCCCCGCCATGAACGGCCGCGCCGCCGACGCCCGCACCCGGGCCCGCGAGGCGTACTTCCTCGACCTCGCGAAGGAGCTGGCCGTCACCAGCCCCCTGCCGCTCATGCTCACCGGCGGCATCACCCGGCGCGCGACCGCCGAGCGGGTCCTCGACGGCGGCGTGGCGCTGGTCGGCATGGGCACGGCCCTCGCCGTCACCCCGGACCTGCCCGACCGCTGGCGCGACGGCCGCGAGGCCGCACACCGGCTGCGCCCGGTGACCTGGTCCGACAAGTCCCTCGCCTCGCTCGCGACGATGGCGCAGGTCCGCCACCAGCTGCGCCGCACCGCCGCCGGCCGCGCCACCCGCACCGGCGCCCACCCGGCGTACACCCTCCTCACGGACCAGCTCCGCCAGCGGCGGGCCCTGCGCCGCTACCGTGCCTGGCTGGCCGGGGAGCGGCGGCCCGCGCCCGCCCCCGTACGGCCCTCCTGACCGGCCGCAACCCGTACTCCACCGCGGCCGTCACCGCGAAGCCCGTCGAGACCCCGAGCGGGCCCCGGAGCGACCCGGCGGCACGGGGCCCGGCGGGAGATGAGAGGGTCGGGCGGGTGAGTGAGACAGCGACGAACACCCTGCAATTCCGATCCGACGGCCCGGAAGACGCCCCCGTCCTGGTCCTGGGCCCGTCCTTGGGCACCACCTGGCACATGTGGGACCGCCAGATACCGGAGCTCACCCGCGAATGGCGGGTCGTCCGCTTCGACCTGCCGGGGCACGGCGGCGCGCCCGCGCAGCCCGCCGCCTCGGTGGCCGAACTCGGCGACCGGGTGCTCGCCACCCTCGACGAGCTGGGCGTCCAGCGCTTCGGGTACGCGGGCTGCGCGCTCGGCGGCGCCATCGGGCTCGACCTGGCGCTGCGGGCGCCGCACCGGGTGGCCTCGCTCGCCCTGGTCGCCACCTCGCCCCGCTTCGGCACGGCCGACGAGTTCCGCCGGCGCGGGGTGATCGTGCGGACCAACGGCCTCGAACCGATCGCCCGCACCGCCCCGGAGCAGTGGTTCACCCCCGCCTTCGCCGCCGCCCAGCCCGCCATCGTCGACTGGGCCGTGCAGATGGTCCGCACCACCGACCCCGGCTGCTACATCGCCGCCTGCGAGGCCCTCGCCGTCTTCGACGTCCGCGAGGCGCTCGGCCGGATCGGCGTCCCCGTCCTGGTGCTGGTCGGCGCCGACGACCAGGTCACCGGCCCGGCCGAGGCCCGCACCCTGGTCGCCGGGATCGCCGACGCGCCGCTGGCCGTCGTCCCGGGCGCCTCCCACCTCGCACCCGTCGAACAGCCGGCCGCCGTCACCGAACTGCTCGTCGGCCACTTCGCCGGCCTCGCCCAGGACACCGGCGCCCTGACCGCCCCGCCGATGCCGCCGGCCGCCGCCCCCGCCGTGCCCGCCGGCGAGACCGCCGCCGCCCCGGCCGAGGAGGACGCGACGCCGCGCCCCGACCCGTACGAGCACGGGCTCACGCTGCGCCGGGAGATGCTCGGCGACGCACACGTGGACGAGGCCCTGGCCGACGGGTTCGGAGGCGACTTCCAGAGCCTGCTCACCCGCTTCGCCTGGGGCGAGGTGTGGAGCCGCGAGGGCCTCGACCGGCGCACCCGCAGCGCCGTCACCCTCGCCGCGCTGATCGCGGGCCGCCACCACGAGGCCCTCGCCGACCACACCCGGGCCGCCCTGCGCAACGGACTCACCCCGGACGAGATCCGCGAGGTCCTGCTGCAGACCGCCGTCTACTGCGGGCTGCCCGCGGCCGAGAGCGCGCTGCGGGTCGTCGGCCGGGTCGTCGAGGAGGACACCACACCGCAGGCCTGACGGGCCCGGGCCGTGTCCTCCGGATCGGGCCCGGCACGATCCGGAGGACACGGCCTAATGTGGGAGCCGTGAAGCTGACGAAGAACACGCACGCCTGTGTCCGGCTGGAGAAGGACGGGCGGTCGCTCGTCATCGATCCCGGCGCGTTCACCGAGCGGGACGCCGCGCTCGGCGCGGACGTCCTGCTCGTCACCCACGAGCACCCCGACCACTTCGACGAGGGGCGGCTGCGGGCCGCCCTGGAGGCCGACCCGGCCGCGGAGCTGTGGACCCTGCGGAGCGTCGCCGAGCAGCTGGCGGCGGCGTTCCCCGGGCGGGTCCACACCGTCGGGCACGGCGACACCTTCACGGCGGCCGGCTTCGAGGTCCAGGTGCACGGCGAGCTGCACGCCGTGATCCACCCCGACATCCCGCGGATCACCAACGTGGGCTACCTGGTCGACGGCTCCGTCTTCCACCCCGGCGACGCCCTCACCGTCCCCGACCACCCCGTGGAGACCCTGCTGCTCCCGGTGATGGCCCCCTGGAGCAAGATCTCCGAGGTCATCGACTACGTACGCGAGGTCAAGCCGCGCCGCGCCTACGACGTCCACGACGCCCTGCTCACCGACCTCGCCCGGCCCATCTACGACCGCCAGATCGGGTCCCTCGGCGGCACCGACCACGGGCGGCTCGCCCCGGGGGCCTCGGCGGAGCTGTGAACCGGTCGCGGGCCCGTCGCCCGGGCCGGGTCCCGGTGAGTGTCAGAGGGCGCGGCTAGGCTTGCGCTCATGCGCATCGCCACCTGGAACGTCAATTCGATCACGGCCCGACTGCCCCGGCTCCTGGCCTGGCTGGAGACCACCGGCACCGACGTGCTGTGCATCCAGGAGACCAAGTGCAGCGCCGAGCAGTTCCCCACCGAGGAGCTGCGGGCGCTGGGGTACGAGTCGGTGGTCAACGCCACCGGCCGGTGGAACGGGGTCGCCCTGGTCTCCCGGGTCGGCCTGGAGGACGTGGTCGGCGGGCTGCCCGGCGGCCCCGACTACGAGGGCGTGCAGGAGCCGCGGGCCATCTCCGCGACCTGCGGCGGCGTCCGCGTCTGGTCGGTGTACGTGCCGAACGGGCGCGAGGTGGAGCACGACCACTACGCGTACAAGCTGCGCTGGCTGGAGGCGCTGAGGGCCGCCGTCGCCGAGGACGCCGCGGGGGAGCGCCCCTTCGCCGTGCTCGGCGACTACAACATCGCCCCGACCGACGAGGACGTCTGGGACATCGCCGAGTTCGAGGGCCTGACCCATGTCACCGAGCCGGAGCGGGCCGCGCTCGCCGCGCTCCGCGAGGCCGGACTCGGCGACGTGGTGCCCCGCCCGCTGAAGTACGCCCACCCGTACACGTACTGGGACTACCGCCAGCTGCGCTTCCCGAAGAACAAGGGCATGCGCATCGACCTCGTCTACGGCAACAAGGCCTTCTCCGACGCCGTCAGGGACAGCTACGTCGACCGCGAGGAGCGCAAGGGCAAGGGCGCCTCCGACCACGCTCCGGTCGTCGTCGACCTCGACGTGTGACGCGCGCCCACCGATGATCTCCGCGCGCCGGGTGGTGCCCCGGGAGGGTGCGATGCGACGCTGTTCGGATGAACATTCCTTTCCTGGACAACTGGCGCAAGAAGCATGATGCGGGGCGTTCCCCTCTGGTCTCGGCCTTCGACCGGGACCCGGAGGGGGCCGCCGAACTGCTCGCCGAGTGCGAGCTGCTGCGCGCCCGTGCCCAGGAGGCCGGGGTGGCGCTCGACGACACCCCCCGCTCCCTCGCGGCGCTCGACCAGCTCCCGCCGCGCTGGCGCGACGACCCCGAGGAACTCCCCTGGATCGGCAACGACGCCGGGCTCTACCTGGGCACGGTCATCGTGCGCACGGTCCCGGCGGCCGGCTGGCGGCTGCGGCCCGACGGTCAGCCGGTCGTGCTGCTGCCCTCGGGGCGCGAGGTCAACGTGGTGGAGGCCGGGCTCGACTGGGCCGCGACCGGGGCCCCCGAGCTCTCCCAGGTCTACGCCGAATCGGCGGAGTACTGACCCGCCCGTTGACCCTTCCGCAGTAAATACGGCTTATCCCGCTTATCCCGCATTCATGCGTGTCGGCGGTGAAGTCCCTTTTCGAGCTGGATAGTTTGCGCTGACCTCGACACCAGCCGAGAGACACAGGGGCAGGGCAGCGTATGGCCGTCGTCGATGATCCGTTGATCGAACTGCGTGGCGTCAACAAGCACTACGGCACGCTGCACGTCCTCCAGGAGATCGACCTCACCGTCGGCCGCGGCGAAGTGGTCGTCGTCATCGGCCCCTCCGGTTCCGGGAAATCGACGCTCTGCCGGGCCATGAACCGCCTGGAGACCGTCGAGTCGGGCGAGATCCTCATCGAGGGCCGGCCGCTGCCCGAGGAGGGCAAGGCGCTCGCCCGGCTGCGGGCCGAGGTCGGCATGGTCTTCCAGTCCTTCAACCTCTTCGCCCACAAGACCGTCCTCGCCAACGTCTCCCTCGCCCAGATCAAGGTCCGCAAGCGCAAGCGGGAGGAGGCGGACCGGCGCTCGCTCGCCCTCCTCGAACGGGTCGGACTGGCCGCGCACGCCGACAAGTTCCCCGCCCAGCTCTCCGGCGGCCAGCAGCAGCGCGTGGCCATCGCCCGCGCCCTCGCCATGGATCCCAAGGCCCTGCTCTTCGACGAGCCGACCTCCGCCCTCGACCCGGAGATGATCAACGAGGTCCTGGAGGTCATGCAGCAGCTGGCCCAGGAGGGCATGACGATGGTCGTGGTCACCCACGAGATGGGCTTCGCGCGCTCCGCCGCCAACCGCGTGGTCTTCATGGCCGACGGGAGGATCGTCGAGGACCGCGCCCCCGAGGACTTCTTCACCGCCCCGCGCAGCGAGCGCGCCAAGGACTTCCTGTCCAAGATCCTCAAGCACTGACCGGACCGGGAGCCATGCAGCGTACGAAACGAACCCTCGCCGCGCTCGCCCTGCTGCTCGCCGCCGCGCTCGGCGGCACGGCCGGCTGCGGCAGGGAGGGCAGCCCGCCGGTCAAGGGCCCACAGCCCGGTCAACTCCCCGTCTACCAGGTCCGGTCGGGCTTCACCCTGCCCGACTCGCCGACCTGGAACCGGGCGAGGAAGCGCGGCCACCTGGTGGTCGGCGCCAAGGAGGACCAGCCCTACATGGGCGAGAAGGACCCGGCGACCGGCACCTACTCGGGCTTCGACATCGAGATCGCCCGCATGATGTCCGCCTCGCTCGGCTTCGACCCGGCCACCATCGGCTTCCGCACTATCGCCTCCGCCAACCGCGAGACAGCCCTGCAGAACGGCCAGATCGACTACTACGTCGGCACCTACACCATCAACGACAACCGCAAGAAGCTCGTCGGCTTCGCCGGCCCCTACTACATGGCCGGCCAGTCGCTGCTCGTGCGCACCGACGAGAACGACATCCACGGGCCGCAGGACCTCGACGGCAAGCGCGTCTGCTCGGCCGCCGGATCGACCCCGTACCAGCGGATCCAGAAGGAGTACCCGAAGGCCGAACTCGTCGCATACGACACCTACTCGGTCTGCGTCGACAACCTGCTCACCTACCAGGTCGACGCGGTCACCACCGACGACACCATCCTCATGGGGTACGCGGCCAAGGTCCCCGACGAACTCAAGCTGGCCGGAAAGCCGTTCTCGAAGGAGCCCTACGGCATCGGCGTGCCGCACGACGACGACGCGCTGCGCTTCGCCCTCGACGACGCCCTCGCGGTCCACGAGGCGAACGGCGACTGGAAGAAGGCCTACGACGCGACCCTCGGCCTGTCCGGGGTGCCCGCGCCGACACCGCCCGCCATCGACCGCTACCCGGCCGGCTGAGGAAGGAGCGCCCCCCACCCATGGACGTCCTGACACAGAACTTCTCGCTCTACGGCGAAGGCTTCCTCGGCACCGTCGAACTCACCTTCTACGCCTCGATCCTCGCCCTCGTCCTCGGCTTCCTCATGGCCTCCTTCCGGGTCGCGCCCGTCGGCTCCTTCCGCGTCTTCGGCACCGTCTGGGTCGCGGTCCTGCGCAACACCCCGCTCACCCTGCTGTTCTTCGCGGTCATGCTCGGACTGCCCCGGTTCGGACTCGTGCTGCCCTTCAAGCTGTTCGCGATCCTCGCCCTCGGCTGCTACACCTCGGCCTTCATCTGCGAGGTGCTGCGCTCCGGCATCAACACCGTGCCCCTCGGGCAGGGCGAGGCCGCCCGCAGCCTCGGCATGACCTTCGGCCAGACCCTCGGCGCCGTCGTCCTGCCGCAGGCCTTCCGCTCGGTCATCCCGCCGATCGGCTCCACCCTCATCGCCCTCGCCAAGAACTCGGCCATCGCCGGGGCGTTCAGCGTCACCGAACTCCTCGGCACCTACAAGACCCTGAGCGAGCTCGGCTACAACATCGTCTGGACCTTCGTCTGGATCGCCGTCGGCTACCTCATCATCACCCTCGCCATCAGCGCGCTCTTCCACGTCCTGGAGAAGCGCTGGGGAGTCGCCCGATGACCACCGCCACGACCGTCGCCTCCACCGCGCTCTACGACGTCCCGGGCCCGCGCACCCGCAGGCGCCACCTGATGTACGGCGTGATCTCGACCGTCGTCATCCTGGGTCTTGCCGCCTGGATCCTCTACCTCCTCTTCGACACCGGCCAGTTCACCGCCACCAAGTGGGCGCCCTTCACGTACGAGGGGATCCAGGAACTGCTGCTGCGCGGCCTGGGCAACACCCTGAAGGCCTTCGCGTACGCCTCGGTGCTCTCCCTCGCGCTGGGCGCGGTGCTGGCCGCCGGGCGGCTCTCCGAGCACCGGGTCTTCCGCTGGACCTGCACGGTGCTCGTGGAGTTCTTCCGGGCCATGCCGGTGCTGGTGATGATCTTCTTCATCTTCGTGGCGCTCAAGGTGCAGCCGCTGCCCGCGCTGGTGGCCGGCCTCGCCCTCTACAACGGCTCGGTGCTCGCCGAGGTCTTCCGCACCGGCATCCACGCGGTGGCCCGGGGCCAGCGGGAGGCGGCGTACGCGCTCGGCATGCGCAAGACGCAGGTGATGACGTACGTCCTGGTGCCGCAGGCGGTCCGGGCCATGCTGCCCGCCATCATCAGCCAGCTGGTGGTGGCGCTGAAGGACACCTCGCTCGGCTACCTCATCACCTACGAGGAGTTCCTGCACGCCGGCAAGCTCATCGCGTCCAACCTGGACTACGACCTGCCGTTCATCCCCGTCGTGATGGTGATCTCGCCCCTCTACATCGGGATGTGCATGCTGCTCTCCTGGTTCGCCACCTGGGTGGCCAGGCGGGAGCGGCGCGATCCGCGCACCAGGGCCGCGGACGTCGCCCCCGCCGAGCCGGTCACGGTGCTGCCGGGCCGGGAGTAGCCCGCCCCGCACGGGCCCTGCCCGCCCGGCAGCAGCCGGTGATCACTCCGCCCGCAGCGGGACCGACACGTAGGACGGGTCGGCCGTGGGGGAGGAGAAGGTCAGCTGCGCGCCGGTCGGGTTGTGCTCGATGTAGAGCGGGTCGACGGTGTCGACGACCAGGGCGAGCCGGTGTCCGGCGGGCACGTCGTACGCGGTGGAGAACAGGTCCAGGTCGACGGCGAAGGCCTTCCCCGGCGTCCGGTCGTGGAAGGTGTACGGGGCGTTGGTCACCAGCTTGCCCACGCCGAGCGGGCCCACGTCGTAGAGGTACGCGACGAAGGTGCCGCTCTCCGCGGTCGGGGTGACCGTCGTGTGCAGCCGGGCCGTGCCGCGCACCCGCTGCTCGGTGGCGTACCGCTCGGACTGCCACACGCCCGCGAAGGCGCGGGGGAGCAGCGGGATCGAGGCGACGGGCGGTGCCTGGAAGAACTGGTCGAGGAGGTTGGACAGCATGGTCACCCCGCCGTTGGCGCCGGAGTCCACGTTGGCCCACAGGTGCTCGGAGTCGCGGAGCGCGAACTTCCGCTGGTTCGCGTTGACCGACTTCCAGTCCGCGTAGCCCTCGTAGCCGGCGTCGGAGCGCGGCTTGAGCTGGACGGGCTGCTCGCGGTCCACGCCGTTGTCGGCGCCCTTGAGGTAGTGGTCGAACCAGCGGTGGGCGTTGGTCCAGGTGTCGTTGGGCAGCCCGAGCAGACCGGTGGCCTCGGCGGTGGCGTGGTCGCCGGGGCGGAACTCCAGCCGCTTGGGGCCGCTGAGCTTCTCGTAGAAGCTCGCGAACTGGTTGGGCGGGAAGATGGTGTCGCCCCAGGCGTTGCCCAGCATGATCGCCGGGCGGTTGGCGTTGAGGGCGTCGAGATGGGTCGCGGCGGAGCGCGCGCGCCCCCAGGCGATCATCTCGTCCTCCTTGTCCAGGTTGGAGGAGAGGAAGTCGTTCAGGATCTGCCGGAGTTCGGGTCCGGGGCGGCCGGTGAGGTAGCCGGCGCCGCCGAGCAGGGCGGCGGCCTGGAGGTGCTGGGTGCGCCCGCTGTAGATGGAGTCGATGAGGTCCGCCCAGCCGCTGAGCGCGGCGACGGCCTTGATCCGCTTGTCGTGGGCGGCGGCGAGCAGGCTGATGCCGGCGCCGTACGAGACGCCGGCCATGCCGACCTTGGCGGGGTCCGCGGGGGTGTTGGCCAGCGCCCAGTCGATGACCAGGGAGGCGTCGGCGATGTCCTTGGGGCCGGCCGTCTCGATCTCGCCGCCGGACTGCCAGAAGCCGCGCGAGTTGTAACTCACCACGACGTAACCGGAGTCGGCCAGCTTCCTGGCCTGGGCGAGGTATTCGATCTGGGGCATGGCCCAGCTGGTGGGGAGCACGATCACCGGGTAGCGGGCAGAGCCGTCGGCGCCGGCCGGGGTGACGACGTTGGCCTTGAGGACGGTCCCGCCCTCCCCGGCGATGTCGACGAAGCGGAGGGAAGCGTCGGTTCCGGCGGCCTGGGCGGCGGGGGCGAGCCCGAGGGCCGTCCCGGCGACCAGGGCGGCCGAGACGGCGAAGGCCAGGGCTGTGCGCACGGGTCACTCCTCACTGGTTCACTGAATGGGGGGCAGTGAAAGTGACCCGACGGTAACCGGGGTGGCTTACCTTAGGTAACTGGTCGGTAAGTTACGCGAGGGTAACGATTGCTCGCGCGATCCCGCGCGGGCGCGTCACCGGAGTGCGCTCCTGCTCCGCCACTCGTCCCACGAGAGGTTCCACTCGCCGTAGCCGTTGTTCAGGGCCTGGGTCCCCTTGGCGTCGGAACCGGTGATCTCGAACGGGTCGCCGACCTGCACCTGGTCGTATACGGCCTTCGCGTTCGCGTCGCTCATCCCGATGCAGCCCGAGCTCTTGTTGGCGCTGCCGAAGTAGGCCGCGTTCCACGGGGCCGCGTGCGCGTACATCCCGGACCAGGTCAGCCGCATCGAGTAGTCGACCATCTTGTCGTACGCGTCCCCGAGTCCGACCGTCTCGGAGCGCATGTTGATGGTGCCCTCCTTGGCCATCAGGACCGTCTTCCCGCGCCAGGACGCCTTCTCGCCGCCCGGCGTGCCGGCCGACATCGGCACGTCCGCCACCTCCTGCCCGTCCCGCAGCAGCCGCAGCCGGTGGGAGTCCAGGTCGACCTTCACGACCTGGCTCCGGCCGACGGTGAACATGGTCGTGTAGTCGCGCACGAACCAGCCGCCGGAGCCCGAGTCGATCCCGTTGAGGTCCGCGGCGAGGGTGACCTTCGTCCCGGACTTCCAGTACTCCTTCGGGCGCCAGTCGATCCGGTCCTTGCCCGACCAGTCCTGCATCCACCCCCAGGAGCCGACGGTGCCGTTCGAGGTGGTCACCTTCAGCTGCCGCTCCACCGCGGCCTTGTTCCTCACCGGGTGGTCGAAGACGATCGACAGCGGCTGGCCGATGCCGACCGTGGTGTTCTTCCCGGGCGCCAGCGTCAGCTTGTTCACCTTGTCCGCCGCCGCGGTGCCGAAGGAGGCCGTCGCGCTGCCGCCGTCCGCGACCCGTGCCTCCACCGAGTACGCGGTCCCCGGCGCGGCCGGCCGCTCAGAGGTCCAGCTCGCGCCGTCGGCGGCGACCTTGCCCGCCAGGTTCCCGCCCCGGGAGTCGGTCACCGTCACCTGCTCGAGCCGCTGCCCCTCGGCCGCCCGCACCACCACGGGCGTGCCCGGCGCCGCCCGGGTGCCGGTCAGGTTGACCGAGATGCGCACCGGCGGCGCCTCCTGAGCGGAGTCGCCCGCCCCGCCCTTGCCGCCGGATCCACCGGAACAGGCCCCGAGCGTGAGGGCGAGGGCGGTGGTGACGAGCAGGGCGGGGACGGGTATGCGGCTCACGGGAACGACCTCCGGTGGTGATCTCTTACGGGGGGAGAGAGTCCCGGCGGTCGGGGGTGGTTCCGCAAATATGAACTATTTCGGGGATGTCGGATGTGAGATGGGCGATACGGGGCCACCGGATACGAGCCCGTGGGATTCGGGCATGTCGGACGCGGGTGCGTCGGATGCGGGCTCCTCGGACACGCGCCCGCCGGACGCGGGGCCGTCGAGGAGTTCCACGGCCTCCGCGAAGTCCCGGCGCGCCTCTTCGTACCGCTTGACGGCCAGCAGGAACATCGCCCGGTCCGCCAGCGCCCGCGCCGCCGCGGACGGCGTGCCGGGCAGGCGGCGCGCCAGCGCGACCCCCTCGTCGAACTCCGGGAGCAGTTCCTCCTCGGCCCGGCGGCCCGAGGTCTCCCAGGCCACCGCCCTTCGGACGGTCAGGCGCCGGTGGACGGCGACCAGTCCGGGCAGGTCGCCGGCCGCGCTCAGGTCGGCGACCCGCCGTTCGAGCGCGGGGACGGATGCCGACCAGGCGGCGCGCGTGTCGAGGGACCAGCCGTGGCCGGCGTAACAGCCGAGTGCCGGGAGCGGGGCGTCGGGCGTGGCCGCCGGCTCGTCCGGCCGCCCCGACAGGGCGAACAGGGTGACCCAGGTCGCCTGGATGTTGCTCCAGCTCACCGGCTCGCCGCCCGCCGCGAGACGGTCGAGCAGGACCAGTGCCTCCCGCCGGGCGTCCGCCGCCCCGTCCTCGCGGCCTGCGGCCACGAGCATCCCGGCGTAGTGGTGCAGCTGCCACACCAGTGCGGCCAGCGGGCTCCGGTCCGCCGCCGCCCTGCTCCGCTCGTCGGCCACCAGACCCGCGAAGACCTCCAGGGCCCGCTCGCCCCGCCCGGCGGCGTCGAGGGCGGCGGCCCACTCGATCAGCGTCCAGTCGGACGCGTCCTCGCCGCCGCTCCCCAGGTGCCGGTCGTACAGGGCGGCCGCCTCCGCGTGCCGCCCCTCCTCGGCCAGCACCGTGGCCAGCGGCCCGTACGCCCCCTCCGACGCCAGCTCCTCGTACACCGCGCGCCCCTCGTCCCGCCGCCCGGCGGCGGGCAGGTGCCGCGCGCAGGCGCTCAGCGCGTTCCGCAGCAGCTCCGCCCGCTTCGGGTCGCCGGCGTCGAGCCGCCTGGCCGCGGCCGCCGCCTCCCTGAACAGCGCCAGCGCCGACTCGGGGTCCCGCAGCCGGTAGCCCTGCACGACCAGCGCGTGGGCCAGTTTGGGCAGGTACGCCCGCGGGCTCACCTCGGCGAGCACCCGGTACGCGGTCACCTCCTGCCACAGGCTCAGCCGCCCGGACCCGAGCAGCAGCACCCGCGCCCGCAGCACCGCGTCGTGATCGATCTTCCCCGAGTTACCCGAGTTGCCCATGTGCCCCCTGTTCTCCGTCTGATGCACGACGGAGATTCTGGGAGTCGCGGGGCAGTCCGGACAAGGCTCCCGAACTGTGCGTTCCGTCCTACGAAAAACGCCCCTGAGCTGTCATGATGGTGACGTCTTCACCCCGACGGGAGGGCCGGTGAGGGATCCGGGCGACGCACCCGACGTCTTCGACCCGCGGCTCTACGCCGCAGGCATCCCGCACGACCGGTTCCGCGTCCTCCGCGACCACCATCCCGTCGCCCGCCAGGACGAGCGCGAGATCCTCGGCTGGCCCGCCGGACCCGGGTTCTGGGCCGTCACCCGGCACGCCGACGTCGTGCGGGTCCTGAAGGACTCCGAGGCCTACTCCTCGTACCTCGGCGCCACCCAGATCCGCGACCCGGACCCCGCCGACCTGCCGTTCATCCGGCGCATGATGCTCAATCAGGACCCGCCGCACCACGGCAGGTTGAGGCGGCTCGTCAGCCGGGCCTTCACGCCCGGCAGGACCGGGCGGTTCGCCGGCACCGCGCGGCGGCGGGCGCGCGAACTGCTGCGCGAGGCGCGGGAGAGGGAGGGCGAGGGGGACGCGGGGGCCGGGACCGACCTCGTGCGGGCCGTCACGGACGACTACGCCCTGCTCAACCTCACCGACCTGCTCGGCGTGCCGCCCGGCGACCGCGCCCTGCTGCACGCCTGGACCGAGCGGGTCATCGCCTACCAGGACCCGGACGAGCCGCCCGTCCTGGACGCCGGGGGGCGGCCGGTCAACCCCCGCTCACCGGCCATGCTCGCCGAGATGTTCGGCTACGCGCGGGAGCTCGCCGCGCACAAGCGCGCCCACCCCGCCGACGACGTCATGACCGTGCTCGCGCACTCCGAACTCCGGGACGCCGAACTGGAGATGTTCTTCTTCCTGCTGACCGTCGCGGGCAACGACACCGTCCGCAGCGCCGCCCCCGGCGGGCTGCTCGCGCTCGCCGGGCACCCCGGCGAGCGGCGCCGGCTGTGGGACGGCGGGGCCGGATTCGACACGGCCGTGGACGAACTCCTGCGCTACCACCCGCCGGTGCTCTCCTTCCGGCGCACCGCCACCCGCGACACGGAGCTCGCCGGACGGGCCGTCGCGGCGGGTGACAAGGTCGTCGTCTTCCACGCCTCCGCCAACTACGACGAGCGGGTCTTCGCCGACCCCCTGCGCCTCGACCTCACCCGCGCCCCCAACCCGCACGTGTCCTTCGGCGACGGCCCGCACGTCTGCCTCGGCGCGCACTTCGCGCGGCTCCAACTCCGGCTGCTGTACGAGGAGACGGTGGCGGCGACGGTCGGCCTGGAGCTCGCGGGCCCGCCCCGGCGGCTCGTCTCCAACTTCATCAACGGGGTGAAGTCGCTGCCGCTGCGGGTGGAGTGGCGGGGCTAGGTGCCAGGGCCTGCCGGGTCACATCGGCCACCAGCTCGACGACGTCGGGGCCGTACGCGCGCGAGTTGACCACCTTGAGGAGCAGGACGAAGCTGCCGCCCCGATGGGTGCGGGCCAGCCGCTCGTGGTGCCGGGCCAGATAGCGGGTGGCCGCCTGGTTGGTGATCGCCCGCTGACCGCAGAAGAGGAAGACCGGGCGGCCGCCCTCGCCCGCGGTGATCCGGGCGAGGAGGACGTACTCGGAGAGGCCCGGGTCCATCAGGTAGCGGTCCTCGCCGACGCGTATCGCCCCTCGCTCCGCGACCGGCTCGCGCTCGGTGCTCATGGCCAGGCCCGGAAGCAGCGAGGACAGATGGGCCGCCATCCTCCGGTTGGAGCCCGGGCCGCCGACGCAGAACTCGGTGCGGTCGCCGAAGCCGAGCTGGGCCAGGTCGTGCTGGACGATCTGCGCGTGCGCCCCGCAGTCCTTGATCAGCGCGGCGAGTTCGAGCAGCGCCGAGACGTCGAAGCGGTGCACGGCGCCGTCGTTGCCGGCCTCCCGGTTGACGACGAGCAGGCACTCCGAGTGGCTGGGAAGACCGAAGAACGCCTGCTTCCTGCGGAGCCGCCGCCGCCAGAGGTGGGTGCGGGTCAGCCAGCCGAGGGAGCCGCTGACCCCGGTGGCGAGCACGCCCAGCACGATGTTGCGCAGGTCTTCGTTCATGGGCGCGCATGCTAGCGGGGGAGCGACCGGTTGTTCGAGCCGTGGGGTGCGGGGTGGGGCCGGAGCGCGAGCGTGACAGTCCTGTTGCGGCCCGGAGGCGGTCCTGACGGGGAGCGGGGGCAGAAGTTACGCTGCGCGGAAGGGCGTTGACTGGAGGTACGGATGCAGTCTCGGATGCGGCGTTCCACCGCACGGCACCTGGCGGTTCTCACCGTCGCCGCGACGGTCCTCTCGGTGGGGGCCGCGGCTCCGCCGACGGCCGCGCGGCACGGCTCGCCGCCGGTGAAGGTGCCCGTCGCCAGCGGCTGGGGCGGGGCGGTCGCGAGCGTCGACGCGGACGCCTCCGCCGCCGGGATCGAGGTGCTGCGCAAGGGCGGCAACGCGGTGGACGCCGCCGTGGCCGTCGCCGCGGCGCTCGGCGTCACCGAGCCGTACTCGGCCGGCATCGGCGGAGGCGGCTACTTCGTCTACTACGACGCCAGGACCCGTACCGTCCACACCGTCGACGGCCGCGAGACCGCCCCCGGCTCCGCCGGCCCGGAGCTCTTCGTGGAGAACGGCAGGCCCATCCCGTTCGAGGAGGGCCAGACCAGTGGCCGCGGGGTCGGCACCCCCGGCACCCCCGCCACCTGGGACACCGTGCTCGACGCGTGGGGCAGCAAGCCGCTGGGGAGGCTGCTCGAACCGGCGGAGCGGCTCGCCCGCGACGGATTCACCGTGGACGCGACCTTCCGCGCCCAGACCGCCGCCAACGAGGCCCGCTTCCGGGACTTCCCGGCCACCTCCGAACTCTTCCTGCCGGGCGGCCAGTTGCCCGTCGTCGGTGCCACCTTCAAGAACCCGGACCTGGCGCGTACGTACGCGAAGCTGGGCCGCGAGGGGGTGGGCGCGCTCTACCGGGGCCCGCTCGCCCGCGACATCGTGAACACCGTCCAGCGCCCGCCGGTCCGGCCGGGCGCCACCCGCGTGGTGCGCTCCGGCGACCTGACGGAACGCGACCTGGCCGGCTACGGGACGATCCTGCGCAAGCCCACGAAGGTGTCCTACCGGGGCCTGGACGTCTACTCGATGCCGCCGTCCTCCTCCGGCGGCACCACCGTCGGCGAGGCGCTCAACATCCTGGAGGGCGCCGACCTCTCGGCCGCCTCGCAGGCCCGCTATCTGCACCGCTTCATCGAGGCCAGCCGGATCGCCTTCGCCGACCGGGGCCGCTGGGTCGGCGACCCGGCCTTCGAGGACGTGCCGGCGCGCGAGCTGCTCTCCCAGCGGTTCGCCGACTCCCGGGCCTGCCTGATCCGCGACGACGCCGCCCTGACCAGCCCCCTCGCGCCGGGTGACCCGCGCCACCCGGCCCCCTGCGCGAGCGGCGGGACGGCGGCGCCGACGACGTACGAGGGCGAGAACACCACCCACCTGACCGTCGCCGACAAGTGGGGCAACGTCGTCGCCTACACCCTCACCATCGAGTCCACGGGCGGCAGCGGCATCACCGTCCCGGGCCGCGGCTTCCTGCTCAACAACGAGCTGACCGACTTCTCCTTCGCCCCGGCGAACCCGGCCGTCCACGATCCCAACCTGCCGGGCCCCGGCAAGCGCCCGCGCTCCTCCATCTCGCCGACGATCGTGCTCGACAAGACGGCCCGGCCGGTCCTCGCGCTCGGCTCGCCGGGCGGCGCGACCATCATCACCACCGTGCTGCAGACCCTGACCGGCGTCGTGGACCGCGGCCTGCCCCTGGTCGACGCCATCGCCGCCCCGCGCGCGAGCCAGCGCAACCAGGCCACCACGGAACTCGAACCCGCCCTGTGGAACAGCCCGCTCCGCGCCGAACTCGAGGCGATCGGCCACGGCTTCCGCCAGAACCCGGAGATCGGCGCCGCCACCGGCGTCCAACGCCTCCCGGACGGCCGCTGGCTGGCCGCCGCGGAGACCGTCCGCCGGGGCGGCGGCTCGGCGATGGTGGTGCGCCCGGCGCGCTAGGGACGGACGCGGGGCCGTTCGGACGGCCGCTACAGCGCCGTGAGGATGCGCGGCCCCTCGTCCGTGATGGCCACGGTGTGTTCGGTGTGGGCCGCGCGGGAGCCGTCGAGGGTGCGGATGGTCCAGCCGTCGCGGGCCGTGTAGTGGTCGTCGCGGCCGCCGCCGATGAGCATCGGCTCGATCGCGAGCACCATGCCGTGCCGCAGCGGCATGCCCCGGCCCGGGCGGCCCTCGTTGGGGACGCCCGGGTCCTCGTGCATCGTGCGGCCCACGCCGTGGCCGCCGAGGCCGTCGGGGATGCCGTAGCCGGCGCGGCGGCAGACCCGGCCGATCGCGTGCGCGATGTCGCCGACCCGGTTGCCCACCCTCGCCGCGGCGATGCCCGCCTCCAGCGCCTCGTACGCCGTGTCGATCAGCCGGGCGTCCTCCGGCCGGGCCCGGCCGACCGTGAAGCTCACGGCCGCGTCGCCGACCCAGCCGTTGAGGACCGCGCCGCAGTCGGCGCTGACCAGGTCGCCGTCGGCGAGCCTCGTGCCGTCCGGGACGCCGTGCACGATCGCGTCGTTCACGGAGAGGCAGACCACCGCGGGGAAGGGCACCGGGGCCCACTCCGGGTGGTAGTCCAGGAAGGGCGATCCCGCCCCCGCCCCGGCCAGTACCTCGCGGGCCGCCCGGTCCAGTTCGGCCGGCGTGACGCCGGGCGCCGCCTTCTCCCGTACCGCCGCGAGGGCCTGGGCCACCACCCGGCCCGCCTCGCGCATCGCCAGCAGGGTCGCATCCGTCTTGATCTCCACCATGCCAATTACTATACCGGTATTAGAATGGGTGACATGGTGCGCACCCCCCTCACCCCAGAAGAGCGCGAACGCGGCGAACGCCTCGGCACGCTGCTGCGCGAGGCCCGTGGCGGACGCTCGATGGCCGAGATCGCCGCCGCGGCAGGCCTCTCCGCCGAGACGCTCCGCAAGATCGAGACCGGCCGGGCCCCGACCCCCGCCTTCTTCACCGTCGCCGCGCTCGCCGGAGTGCTCGGGCTGTCCATGGACGAGCTCGTGACCCGGTGCGCACTCGCCCCCGTATAGGGCCCGGGGCGCCGAGTGGGCCGTCGGCCCTCCGGCCGACCGCCCCGCCCGACCGCCCTCCGGCCGACCGCCCCGCCCGACCGCCCTCCGGCCGACCGCCCCGCCCGACCGCCCTCCGGCCGACCGCCCCGCCCGACCGCCCTCCGGCCGACCGCCCCGCCCGACCGCCCTCCGGCCGACCGCCCCGCCCGACCGCCCTCCCGCACCGCCGGCAGCCCGGTGGCCTAGCAGGGGATGCGCGACCGGGTGGCCCGGGCCACCGTGGACGCGTGAACCGTCGTCAGAAGCCCCGCTCCGCCCGGCGCGCCCGCCCGGTGCGCGCCGCCACCGCCGCCGCGCTGCTGCTCGTCGCCACCGGCTGCGGATCGGGGTCCGGGGCACCCGAGACGGCGGCACCGCCCGCCTTCACCGCGCCCGAGCGCTTCACGCACCCCGGCGTCCTGGTCGGCGGCGCCCAGCTGGCGGCCGTCCGCGCCCACGTCGCCGCCGGACGGGAGCCGTGGAAGTCCGCGTACAAGGCGATGGGCGGGAGCAGGTACGCCTCGCTCGACTACACCCCGCACCCCGCGAAGGTCGTCGCCTGCGCCTCCAACGCCGGCACCGACGCCTGCGTCGCCGAGCGCGAGGACGCCATCGCCGCCTACACCCAGGCCCTGATGTGGTCCGTCTCGGGCGACCGGGACCACGCCGCCAAGGCCGTCGAGATCATGGACGCCTGGTCGGGGACGGTGAAGGAGCACACCCGCGACGACGCCGACCTCCAGACCGCCTGGTCCGGCTCCTCCTGGGCGCGCGCCGCCGAGATCGTGCACGCCGGGTACCCCGCCTGGAAGGGCCCGGAGGTGCAGCGCTTCAAGTGGATGCTCCGCAAGGCCTACCTGCCGGAGGTGTCCGCCGCGGTTCCCGACCACAACGGGAACTGGGAACTGGCGATGGCCGACGCCGCCATCGGCATGGCGGTCTTCCTGGAGGACCGCAGGGTCTTCGAGGACGCCGTGCGCCGCTACCGCGCCCGCGTCCCCGCCTACTTCTACCTGGCCTCCGACGGCGCACTGCCCAAACGTCCGCCCGGCGGGACCATCGACACGGCCGACGAGCTGGCCACGTACTGGTTCGGTCAGCGCACCTACCGCGACGGCGTCGGCCAGGAGACCTGCCGCAACTTCATGCACATCGGCTACTCGCTCGCCGCCACCGCGCACATCGCCGAGACCGCCTGGCACCAGGGCCTCGACCTCTACCGCGAGCAGGCCGACCGGCTCGCCGCCGCCCTGGAGTTCCACTCCCGCTACCAGCTCGGCGAGACCGCCCCGGTCTGGCTGTGCGGCGGCCGGATCGAGCGCACCATGGGCCCGGACGTCGAGGTCGCCCTCAACCACCTCCAGGGGCGGATGCACCGCAGGCTCCCGCAGACCGCGAAGCTGGCGCAGAGCCAGCGGCCCGGCGGCACCGACGACCTGTTCGTGGCCTGGGAGACCCTCACCCACGCAGCCAACCCGACTCCTGCGTAGGCTCGCCGGCATGACGCCCGACACGATCCCCGACGAGCTGCGCCGCGGCCGCTACGTCAGTCTGACCACCTTCCGGAAGAACGGCACCGGGGTCGCCACCCCCGTCTGGTACGCGGTCGACGGCGACCGGCTGTACGCCTGGACCCGCACCGACTCCTGGAAGGTCAAGCGGCTGCGCCGCGACCCCCGGGTCGTGGCCGCCGTCTGCGACGTGCGCGGGAACGTCGCCGAGGGGGCCGAACGGGTGGAAGGCACGGCCCGGCTGGTGACGGGGGAGGAGCTCCGCCGGGTGCGCCGGCTGCTCTCCCGCAAGTACACCTGGCAGTTCTGGGCGGTCGACTGGCCCGCGACCGTCGCCCGCCTCGGCAAGCGCCCGCACACCGGGATCGTCGTCAGCTTCCCGGGCTCCTGACCGAAAACTCTGCGTAGCCGTCCCGTAACACGACTGCGGTCCAATGCCGGTGGACCGAAAGGCAGTGGTATGACGGTGCATCAACTTCCGGTGGAAATGGTTGCGTTCGCCGGCTGGCTGAGCGAGCTCGCCGGCCGGCTGAGGCCGGGCGGGGGCTGGTACGGGGTCTTCGCCGCCCGTGACCCGGAAGGGCTGCGCGCCTGCTTCGACGGTACGGAGCTCCCGCCCTGGGACGTCGTCGAGTCCCTGCTCCAGGACCTCGGGGAGCCGCCCGGCGCGCCCCGGGCCGTACGGGGCCGGGTCCTGCACCAGGCCGCGGCCGCCGTCCACGACCGCGCCCCGGGCGCGGCGGACGACCTCGCCGACCTCCGCCGCCTGAGGGAGCGCGAGGCCCGGCAGGCCGAGACCCGCGTCCTCGACCTCGCCCGGACCCCGGGCCCCGAGCTGGCCTGGGCCCGCGACGACCTGTCCCGCGCCCGGGCCCGGATCGCGGAACTGACGGCCCGGCTCGCCCGCGTGGAGGAGAGGCGGACCCCCGCACCCGCCCCGGCCCCCACCCCCGCGCCGGCCAGGCGCCGCCCCCGTGGCGCCCGGTACGCGTGGCTCGACTACACCGATGACGCCGGCGACGCCGGCGACCTCGTGGACGCCCCCGGCGCCGGCCGCACCGCCACCGTGGCCGGCCCCGCACCGCAGGCCGTCCCCGAGCTGCCCGTGGCGGGCGCGGCTCCGCGGGGTGCCCGTTTCGGGGGCGCGGCCGTCGCGCCCCCGCCCGCTGCACCCGCCCCGCCCGCCGACCCCGGGCAGGCGGCCCGTGCCGCGGGCAACGCCGTCTACGCGCTGCGGCGGCTGCGCGCGCAGGGGCGGGGCGGCGACGCGCACGGGCTGCTCTGCGAGGCGCTCGCCGGGCCGCCCGCCTGGCTGCCGGTGCTGGCCGCCGAACTGCACCGGGCCGGCCTCGCGGCCGACTGGGCCACGCTGCTGTGGGAGGCCGCGTCGCTGCCCCCGGCCCGGCTGGCCGCCGTCGCGGGCGCCCTCGCCGACGCGGGCCGGCCGCACGACTGCGACCAGCTCCTCCGCCAGGGCGTCGCCCGCCCGGTGGAGGAGCTGGCGGGCGCCTGTGCCGCCCTGTTCGCCGAGGGGCACCAGCCCGAGGCGCAGGCGCTGTTGGCCGCGTTCCTCCGGGTCCGCACCCCGGAGGACGCCGCCCGCCTGGCCGCCCTCGACCCGGCCGCGCTGACCCCGCGGCTCCTCTCCGCCGCCCGTGCCGTCTCGCCGTCCCGCGAGCGGGACCTGCTGCACGCGCTGCGGGTGGCCGGTCTGGCCTGAGGCGGCGGGCCACCGGCGCCGTACTGCCCCGACCCGCCCGTCGCTACCCTTGCCTGCCCTTGCCCGCCCTTGCCCGCCCTTGCCTTCCTGGGCCCGCCCTTGCCTTCCTGGACCTGCCTTCGCCTTCCTGGGCTTGCCTTCGCCTTCCTGGACCTGACCTGACCTGACCTGACCTGGCCCGCCTGGACCTGCCCTGGCCTGCGAAAACCGTTCGTCCGTCGTCCGTCCGTGGGCGAGGATGGGGCCCATGCCCCTGCACGAGACCCTCGCCCGCGTCGACGCCGACCTCGCCGCCGGCCGCGTTCCCATGGCGCGCCAGCGGCTGCGCGGCCTCGTCGGCTCGTTCCCGGACGACCTGGCGCTGAGGCGCCGGCTCGGCGAGGTGTACCGGCTGTACGGCGAGCCCGCCGAGGCCGGCCGGTGGACGTATCTGGAGGAGGACCGGGACCCGGCGGAGGTCGCCGCCTTCGAGGCGCGCTACCACGCCCCGGGCCACCGGATGAAGGCCCTCGCCTGGAGCGGCCCCGAGTCCGCGGCCGGATCCGCCGTCGCGCGGACCCGGTTGGCGCAGGTGCGGGAGGAGTGCTCCAGGGCGCTGGGCCGGCCGGTCGACTGGAGCATGCCGCTGGAGGAGCTGGAGGCGTGCGAGCCCGTCGCCGAGGCCGGTGGGAAGGAGAGGCTCGCCGACCTCGCGGCCGGTGCCGGCTGCCTCCTCGCGGTGGTGGCGGCGATCGCGCTCTGGGTGAACGGGCTGGTCGCGCTCTTCGGCTGACGCACGGCGGCCTCGCACAAGGGCGCGATCGCTCGAAACGGACGTGTCGGTACGTGTCCGACGTGGACCACTCGGGTATGAAACATGATCGACTCCGCCGGTTCGCGGCAGTGGTCTTGCTCCGGGCTGTGACGGGGCTTACGTTCTCCTCCTACGCATCGCGTCTACGTGCGTAGAGGCTCTCTGACGCCGTGCCGAAGGAGCAGCTCATGACCGACGTCGTACGCGCCGCGCTCGTCCAGGCGACCTGGACCGGCGACACCGAATCCATGATCGCCAAGCATGAGGAGCACGCCCGCGAGGCGGCCCGGCAGGGCGCGAAGGTCATCGGGTTCCAGGAGGTGTTCAACGCCCCCTACTTCTGCCAGGTGCAGGAGCCCGAGCACTACCGCTGGGCCGAGCCCGTGCCCGACGGACCCACCGTGCGCAGGATGCAGGAGCTCGCCCGGGAGACCGGGATGGTGATCGTCGTCCCGGTCTTCGAGGTCGAGGGCGCCGGGTTCTACTACAACACCGCCGCCGTCATCGACGCCGACGGCTCCTACCTCGGCAAGTACCGCAAGCACCACATCCCGCAGGTCAAGGGCTTCTGGGAGAAGTACTACTTCCGGCCGGGCAACGCCGGCTGGCCCGTCTTCGACACCGCCGTCGGCCGGGTCGGCGTCTACATCTGCTACGACCGCCACTTCCCGGAGGGGTGGCGCCAACTCGGTCTGAACGGTGCCCAGTTGGTATACAACCCCTCGGCCACCTCGCGCGGCCTCTCCGCCTACCTCTGGCAGCTGGAACAGCCCGCCGCCGCCGTCGCCAACGAGTACTTCGTCGCCGCCATCAACCGCGTCGGCCAGGAGGAGTACGGCGAGAACGACTTCTACGGCACCAGCTACTTCGTCGACCCCCGCGGGCAGTTCGTCGGCGAGGTCGCCTCCGACAAGGCCGAGGAACTCGTCGTCCGCGACCTCGACTTCGGGCTCATCGAGGAGGTCCGGCAGCAGTGGGCCTTCTACCGGGACCGCCGCCCCGACGCGTACGACGGGCTGGTGCGGCCGTGAGCAGCCTCTACGAGCGCCACCGCGCCGTCATCCCCGACTGGGTCGCCCTGTACTACCGCGACCCCATCGAGATCACCCACGGCGAGGGCCGCCATGTCTGGGACGCCGACGGCAACCGCTACCTCGACTTCTTCGGCGGCATCCTCACCACGATGACCGCCCACGCCCTCCCCGAGGTCACCAAGGCCGTCGCCGAACAGGCCGGACGGATCATCCACTCGTCCACGCTCTACCTCAACCGTCCGATGGTGGAGCTCGCCGAACGGATCGCCACCCTCTCCGGCATCCCCGACGCCCGCGTCTTCTTCACCACCTCCGGCACCGAGGCCAACGACACCGCCCTGCTCCTCGCCACCGCGTACCGCCGCTCGAACCAGATCCTGGCGATGCGCAACAGCTACCACGGGCGCTCCTTCTCCACCGTCGGCATCACCGGCAACCGCACCTGGTCGCCCACCGGCCTCTCCCCGCTGCAGACGCTCTACGTGCACGGCGGCGTCCGCAACCGCGGCCCCTACGCCGCGTACAGCGACGAGCGGTTCACCGAGGCCTGCGTCGCCGACCTGGAAGACCTCCTCGGCCACACCCGCGACGTCGCCGCCCTCATCGCCGAACCCATCCAGGGCGTCGGCGGCTTCACCTCTCCGCCCGACGGCCTCTACGCCGCCTTCCGCCGCGTCCTCGACCGGCACGGCATCCTCTGGATCGCCGACGAGGTGCAGACCGGCTGGGGCCGGACCGGCGAGCACTTCTGGGGCTGGCAGGCGCACGGCCAGGCCGGTCCGCCCGACATCCTCACCTTCGCCAAGGGCATCGGCAACGGGATGTCCATCGGCGGGGTGGTCGCCCGCGCCGAGATCATGAACTGCCTCGACGCCAACTCCATCTCCACCTTCGGCGGTTCGCCCGTCACCATGGCCGCGGGCCTCGCCAACCTCACGTACCTGCTGGAACACGACCTCCAGGGCAACGCCCGACGCGTCGGCGGCCTCCTCATCGAACGGCTGCGCGCCGCCGCGGCCGGCTCCCCGCACGTACGGGAGGTCCGCGGGCGCGGACTGATGATCGGCATCGAGCTCACCGAGCCGGGCACCGACCGCGCCGCCCCCGAAACGGCCGGCGCCGTCCTGGAGGCCGCCCGCGCCGGTGGCCTGCTGATCGGCAAGGGCGGCGGCCACAACACCAGCGCCCTGCGCGTCGCACCCCCGCTCTCGCTCACCGTCGCCGAGGCCGAGGAGGGCGCCGCCGTCCTCGAACAGGCCCTCCGCTCGCTCTAGTCCGCCGCGGCGGCCGGCCCGCCCGTCCGCGGCGGCCGGCCCGGAAGTCCACGGCTGACGGCCCGGAAGTCCGCACCAGACCGCACCAGACCGCACCCGTCCAGTTCGCAGGGGAGAAGTCCGTGAGCACCCGTACTCTCATCCGGGGCGGTCTGGTGATCACCGCCGCCGACGAGCTCCACGCCGACGTGCTGATCGAGGACGGCCGGATCGCCGCCCTCGCCGCCCACGGCTCCGACGTCGCCGCCGGCTGGACCGCCGAGCGGACCATCGACGCCACCGACCGCTACGTCATCCCCGGCGGCGTCGACGCCCACACCCACATGGAACTCCCCTTCGGCGGGACCGCCGCCTCCGACACCTTCGAGACCGGCACCCGCGCCGCCGCCTGGGGCGGCACCACCACCATCGTCGACTTCGCCGTCCAGAGCGTAGGCCACTCCCTGCGCGAAGGGCTCGACACCTGGTACGCCAAGGCCGACGGCGTCTGCGCGGTCGACTACGCCTTCCACATGATCCTCTCCGACGTCGACGAGCACTCCCTGAAGGAGATGGACAAGCTCGTCCAGGAAGGCATCACCTCCTTCAAGCTCTTCATGGCCTACCCCGGCGTCTTCTACAGCGACGACGGCAGGATCCTGCGGGCCATGCAGCGCGCCTCCGGCAACGGCGGGCTGATCATGATGCACGCCGAGAACGGCATCGCCATCGACGTCCTGGTCGAACAGGCCCTCGCCCGCGGCGAGACCGACCCCCGCTACCACGGCGAGGTCCGCAAGGCGCTCCTGGAGGCCGAGGCCACCCACCGGGCGATCCAGCTCGCCCGGGTCGCCGGCAGTCCGCTCTACGTCGTGCACGTCTCCGCCGAGGAGGCCGTCGCCGAGCTTGCGGCCGCCCGCGACAAGGGGCTGCCGGTCTTCGGCGAGACCTGCCCGCAGTACCTGTTCCTGTCCACCGACAACCTCGCGGAGCCGGACTTCGAGGGCGCCAAGTACGTCTGCTCGACGCCCCTGCGGCCGAAGGAGCACCAGGAGGCGCTCTGGCGGGGGCTGCGCACCAACGACCTCCAGGTGGTCTCCACCGACCACTGCCCCTTCTGCTTCAAGGGCCAGAAGGAGCTCGGCCGCGGCGACTTCTCCAAGATCCCCAACGGTCTGCCGGGCGTCGAGAACCGCATGGACCTGCTCCACCAGGCCGTCGTCGACGGGCACATCTCCCGGCGCCGCTGGATCGAGATCGCCTGCGCCACCCCGGCCCGGATGTTCGGCCTGTACCCGCAGAAGGGCACCCTCGCGCCCGGCGCCGACGCGGACGTCGTCGTCTACGACCCGCACGCCCGCCAGACCCTCTCCGCGGCCACCCACCACATGAACGTCGACTACTCCGCCTACGAGGGGCGGACGGTGACCGGCCGGGTCGAGAGCGTGCTCTCGCGCGGCGAACTCGTCATCGACCACCGCACGTTCACCGGACGCGCCGGACACGGCAGCTTCGTACCCCGTTCCACCTGTCAGTACCTGAACTAGGAGACCGCCCCTTGGACTTCGGACTCGTCCTGCAGACCGACCCGCCCGCCTCGCAGGTCGTCGGCCTGATGCGCCGGGCGGAGCGCAACGGGTTCCGCTACGGCTGGACCTTCGACTCCGCCGTGCTCTGGCAGGAACCCTTCGTCATCTACAGCCAGATCCTCGCCCACACCACCAAGCTGCACATCGGCCCCATGGTCACCAACCCGGGGACGCGGACCTGGGAGGTGACGGCCTCCACCTTCGCCACCCTCAACGACATGTACGGCAACCGGACCGTCTGCGGCATCGGCCGCGGCGACTCCGCCATGCGCGTCGCCGGCCGCAGACCGAACACCCTGGCCCGGCTCGGCGAGGCCATCGACGTCATCCGCGACCTGGCCGAGGGACGCGAGGCGGAGGTGGACGGCAACCCGATCCGGATCCCGTGGATCAAGAACGGCAAGCTTCCCGTCTGGATGGCCGCGTACGGGCCCAGGGCGCTCGCGCTGGCCGGCCAGAAGGCCGACGGCTTCATCCTCCAGCTCGCCGACCCCTTCCTCACCGAGTGGATGGTCAAGGCCGTCCGGGACGCGGCACGGCAGGCGGGACGCGACCCCGACGCGCTCACCATCTGCGTCGCCGCGCCCGCGTACGTCACCGCCGACGACTCGCCCGAGGCCCTGGCCCACGCCCGCGACCAGTGCCGCTGGTTCGGCGGCATGGTCGGCAACCACGTCGCCGACCTCGTCGCCAAGTACGGCGAGCACTCCTCGATGGTCCCGGAGGAGCTGACCGCCTACATCAAGGACCGGCAGGGCTACGACTACTCCCACCACGGGCGGGCCGACAACCCCGACACCGCGTTCGTCCCCGACGAGATCGTCGACCGCTTCTGCCTCCTCGGCCCGGCGGAGACCCACATCGCCAAGCTCCGCCACCTCAGGGACCTGGGCGTCGACCAGTTCGCCGTCTACGACATGCACGACAACCGGGAGGGCACCATCGACGCGTACGGCTCCACGGTGATCCCCGCCCTCGCCGGCTGACGCCCCGCCCCGCCCGGGCCGCCGAACCCCCGCCGGCCCCGCACGGCTCGTTCCTTCCCCCGCCGGAGACGAACGAAGGGTTCCACCGCCATGACCGCCACCGCCCCCTCCGGAAGACCCGGCATACGCGACGGCCGCGTCGAGCTCAGGCCCGGCGCGGCCGGCACCGACCCGCGCTTCGTCAACGACGACCTGCTGCCCGTCCCGGTCGCCGACCGCCGCTGGACCACCTACAACTTCGCCGCCCTCTGGGTCGGCATGGCCCACAACATCCCGTCCTGGCTGCTCGCCTCCGGGCTCGTCGCCCTCGGCATGGACTGGCTCCAGGCCGTCCTCACCATCGCCCTCGCCAACCTGATCGTGCTGGTGCCGATGCTGCTCACCGGGCACGCCGGACCGAAGTACGGCATCCCCTTCCCGGTCCTCGCCCGCGCCTCCTTCGGGCTGCGCGGCGCCAACCTGCCGGCGCTGGTCCGGGCGGGGGTCGCCTGCGCCTGGTTCGGCATCCAGACCTGGATCGGCGGCCAGGGCATCTTCGTGCTGCTCGGCACCGTCTTCGGCGGCTGGGCGGAGGCGGCCCGGATCGGCGGCCAGCCCTGGACCCTGTGGCTCTGCTTCCTGCTCTTCTGGGCCCTGGAACTCGCCATCATCCACCGGGGGATGGAGACCCTGCGGCGCTTCGAGAACTGGGCCGCGCCCTTCGTCATCGTCGGCGCGCTCGTCCTGCTGGTGTGGATCGCGGTCAAGGCGGGCGGCTTCGGCCCGCTCCTCGACCAGCCCTCCCGGCTCGGCTGGGGCGCCGACTTCTGGCCCGTCTTCTTCCCCGCCCTCATGGGCATGATCGCCTTCTGGGCGACCCTCAGCCTCAACATCCCCGACTTCACCCGCTTCGGCTCCGGCCAGCGCGCCCAGATCCGCGGCCAGGCCCTCGGCCTGCCGACCACCATGACGGCGTTCGCCGTGCTCTCGGTGCTCGTCACCTCCGGATCGCAGGCCGTGTACGGGGCGCCCGTCTGGGACCCGGTGGCGCTCGTCGCCAGGACCGACAACGTCTTCGGGCTGCTCTTCGCCCTCGTCACCGTGCTGGTCGCCACCCTGTCGGTGAACCTCGCCGCGAACGTCGTCTCCCCGGCGTACGACCTCGCCAACCTCGCCCCCCGCTTCGTCGACTTCCGCAGGGGCGCCCTGATCACCGGGGTGGTCGGCGTGGTCATCATGCCGTGGAAGCTCACCGCCACCCCCGAGCTCTACATCTTCACCTGGCTGGGCCTGGTGGGCGGTCTGCTGGGCACGGTCGCGGGCATCCTCATCGCCGACTACTGGCTGGTCCGCCGGACCGTCCTCGACCTCGAAGGCCTCTACCGTCCCGACGGCCCCTACTGGTACCGGGGCGGCTGGAACCCGGCCGCCGTGCTCGCCTTCCTGGTGGGCGGCGTGCTCGCGGTGGGCGGTTCCCACTCGGAGCCCGGCGCGGGACCCTTCCCCGAGGAGGGCCTGATCCCCGTCCTGAAACCCCTCGCCGACTACGGCTGGGCCGTCGGCCTCGGGGCCTCCCTGCTGCTGTACACCGCGCTCATGAAGCGACGCCGTCCGTGAAGTGCAACCCTTCGGTTGCGGATGGGGGAGTGAAGTGCAACCCTTGAGTTGCACGTGAGAGTATGGCGCGAAGCTCAAGGAGTGTTTCCCATGAACGCGAACCTCATCGAACGAGAGACCCTGATCGAGGCCCCGGTGGACCGGGTCTGGCCGCTGGTGGCCGAGCCCGGCTTCTGGGTGGCCGACGACGGGAGCACCGCCGGCACCGTGGCCCGGGAGGGCGAGACGACGGTCGCGAAGAACGAGCGGTACGGGGACTTCCCGGTACGGGTCGAGAAGGTGCAGCCGCCGACCTACCTCGCGTACCGCTGGGCCAGTGCCTTCCCCGGCGAGGAGCTGCGCGAGGGCAACAGCACCCTCATCGAGTTCACCCTCACCGCCGAGGGCGACAGAACCCGGCTGCGGGTGGTGGAGAGCGGCTTCGCCGCGCTGGACGGCTCGGACGAGCTGCGCGGCGGGGCGTTCAAGGACAACACCGACGGCTGGGCCCAGGTCATGGCCTCGTTCAAGACCCGCGCCGAAGCGCCGTCCGTGTGACCGAGGAACAGCCGCAGGGCGTCGGGCCGACCGTGGACGCCGTCCTCGCGGCGCTCGCCGAGCCGACCCGGCGCCGGCTGCTCGACCTGCTCGCCGCGCGGGGCGCCGTCACCGCGACGGCGCTGGCCGAGGAGCTCCCGGTCTCCCGGCAGGCGGTCGTCAAGCACCTCGCCGTCCTGGAGTCCGCCCAGTTGGTGACCGGTACGCGGGCCGGCCGCGAGGTGCGGTACGCGGTGCGGCCCGCGGCGCTGGACGTCACGGCGCGGTGGATGGCCGAGCTCGCGGCGGACTGGGACCGGCGCCTGGCGCGGGTCAAGCGCCTCGCCGAGGCGGCGGAGCGCGACGGGCGGTAGGCCGGGGCGGGGGAGGCCGGAGTCGGGTCAGGCGTCCGCCGCCCAGGTCCGGCGCAGGTGGCCGAGCTCCACGGCGACGGCCTCCCGCATCAGGGTGCGGGCGTGGGCCACGGACAGGCCGTCGGTCAGCCAGCGCGTGCTCAGGCCCTCCAGGAGGGCCGTCAGCCGCTCCGCGGACGCGGTGAGGGTCGGGGCGGGGGCCGCGGGGCAGGCCTGGGCCAGCAGGGACGCGACCTCGTGCACCCAGGTGAGGCCGGCCCTGGCCAGGTCCGCGCGCAGCTCCGGCTCGAAGACCGCGCTGGCGCGCAGCTCGCCCCAGGCCGTGCTGTTCTCCCGGACCTCGGGGAGGTCCTGGAACTCCAGCAGCAGCGATCGCTCCAGCTCCTGGTGGGGGTCGAACGGCCCGTCCGTCCCCTCCGCGTCGGCGGTGTAGCGGTCGGCGCGGTCGCTGATGAACTCGAGCGTGTGGCGCAGGATGCCCGCCCGGTCCTTGAAGTGGTAGTAGATCAGCGCGGTGGACACCCCCGCCTCGGCCGCCAGTTCCTCCACCCGCAGTCCGCGCACTCCCCGCCGGGCTATCACCCGGGCGGCCCCCTCCAAGATTGCCGTTCGGCGGTCCGTGGCCAACTCTTCCTCCTCGTGGTCCGGACGATTGTCTCATGCTGACTGAATCTTCAGTTGGCATGTTGACTGAAAATTCAGTCCGGGCCAGGATGACGGGCGTCCTCCCGTCCCTCATCAGGGGAGTCCCATGAACACGCCCGTCACCTCCCGGCGCCGCCTGCTCCGGTTCGGCGCCGCCGCAGTGCCCCTCGCCGCTCTCGGGGCCGCACTGCCGACGGCCGCCCGCGCGGCCACCGCGCCGTCCGGCGCCACCCTCCGGATGCCCGCGGAGACCGACCCGCACGTCCGCACCTTCATGGCCTGGCCCGCCCTCTCGTCGGTCTGGCCCCGGTCCCTCGGCGCGGTCCGCCGGGACATCGCCGACGTCGCGTACGCCCTCTCGCGCTTCGAGCCGGTCGTGATGCTGGCCCGCCCGAGCCAGGCCGCCGAGGCCCGCTACCAGTGCGGCAGCGGCGCCTACTACGGCATCGAGGTCGTCGAGATCCCCAACGACGACCTGTGGATCCGGGACTTCGGCCCGACCTTCGTGGTCGCCCCCGGCGCCGTCGCGGGCGTCGACACCAACTTCAACGGCTGGGGCAAGGCCGGCACGAAGTACGCGCAGCCCTACGCGAACGACGCCGCCGCGGCCGCGACCCTGCTCGGCCAGTACGGCGTCGACCGCGTCCAGGCCTCCTTCGTCGGCGAGGGCGGCTCCCTGGAGACCGACGGCCAGGGCACCCTGCTCGCCACGGTCAGCTCGCTCGTCAACCCCAACCGCAACCCCGGCACGTCCCAGGACCAGGTCGAGCAGGCCATGAAGTCCGCGCTCGGCATCGACAAGGTCATCTGGGTGCCCGGCCTGGCCGGCCAGGACATCACCGACTGCCACATCGACTGTCTGGCCCGCTTCGTCGCGCCCGGGCGGGTCATCCTGGACAAGCCGGGCTCCAAGACCGACGCGCAGTGGGTCGCCGTCTACGAGGAGACCAAGCGGGTGCTGCAGAGCGCCACCGACGCGCAGGGCCGCCGGCTCACCGTCACCGAGCTCCCCGGCCCCGACCGCGCCGCCATCCGCCGCAAGGACGAGGACGGCTTCCTGTCCAGCTACACCAACTACTACACCGCCAACGGCGCCGTCCTGGTGCCGCAGTTCGGCGACGCCTACGCCGACGGCGTGGCCTACGCGATCCTGCAGGCCGCGTACCCCGACCGGACCGTCGTCCAGCTGAACATCGACAACATCGCGAGCGGCGGCGGGGGCATCCACTGCGCCACCCAGTCGCAGCCGGTCGTCCCGCCGGCCGTCTGAGCGACATGAGAGAACGCGTGTTCCGCACGGTCTCCGACGCCGTCCTGATCGCCGTGACCGCGGCGACGGTCGGCGCGCTCCTCGACTGGGACAGCTGGAGCTCCGAGCAGGACGCGCTCTTCGGCACCACCGGCCAGCTCGCGACCGCCGCCGGCGCGGCGGTCGCGGTGCTGGCCCGCCGGGCGGCACCCGCGACGGCCCTCGCGGGTGCCGCGCTGCTGGTGGCCCTGGAGCCGCTCACCGGCGGGGCCCTGGCCGCCGTGGCGTACACGGCCGGTCTGCGCTGGGCCCGGCTCCGCGGCCGGGTCCCGCTGCTGGCCGCGTGCACGACGCTGCCCCTGGCGGTGACGGCGGCCGAATCGGCGGCGGAGCCGACCCCGATCCTGGAGTACGACGTCATGGTCGTCCTGGTCACCGGCATGGTGTGCGGGGTGCTCCCCGGCCTCGTCGGCGCGCTGGCCGGACAGCGCGAACGACTGGTCCACGCCCTGGCGGAACGCAACGCCTTCCTGGAGGAGGCCCACCACTCCGCGGAGGAACAGGCCCGGGCGCGGGAACGCTCCCGCATCGCGGGCGAGATGCACGACCTGCTCGGCCACCGGCTGAGCCTCATCGCCCTGCACTCGGGAGGGCTCGGGATGGCCACCGAGGGCGGCGACCCCGACGTCCACCGCAGCGCGCTGCTGGTGCACAGCACCGTGCGGCGCGCGATGGCCGAACTCCGCGACATCCTGGGCGTCCTGCGCGCCGGGGACCCGGTGGCCGGACCCGAGCCGCTCACCGCCCGGACCGGGACGCACGCCGAGCTCGTCGCGATGGTGGCCCAGTCCCGCACCGCCGGCATCGCCGTGGACCTGGAGTGGACCGGCGCCGACCTGGCGGGGGAGAGCCCCACCGCGCGGCGGGCCGTGGACCGGGTGGTCCGCGAGGCGCTCACCAACGTGCACAAGCACGCGGCCGCCGCCGACGTCCGGGTGGTCGTGCGCCGGGAGGCCCGCGAGGTGCGGATCGACGTGCGCAACGGGCCCGAGACGGACGACGCGCGCCCGTACCGCCTGCCCGGCAGCGACCTCGGCCTGGTCGGCCTGCACGAGCGGATCCGCCTCCTCGGCGGCACGCTGCGCGCCGAACCCGCCGACGGCGGCGGGTACGCCGTGGCCGCGCGCATCCCCCTGGGAGCCGGCCCGGCGCCGGCGAGCACGCCCCGGCCTCCCGGGCACCGGGCCGTGTCGGCGGAGCGGACCTGGGGGGACCGGGCGGCGGCCGCCGCGGCCATGGTGCTCGGGGTCGTCGGCGTGGTCGCCCTGCAGTTCGTCACCCTCGCGTTCGTCCCCTATCCGGAAGGGGACGCCCGCACCGTCGTCGAGGAACCGGTCGTCGAGGAGTCCGTGGTCGACGAGCCCTTCGTCGAGGGGCCCTTCGTCGAGGAGCCCGGCGCCGAGGAATCCGCGCGTGCCTTCCGTACGCCACCCGTCAGAGCCGTCCCCCACACCCCGAGGCTTCCGCAGTGATACGTGTTCTCCTCGCCGACGACCAGGACCTGGTCCGCGCCGGCATCCGACTGGTCCTCAAGCACGCCGACGACATCGAGGTCGTGGCGGAGGCGTCCGACGGACCCGAGGCGGCCCGGCTCGCCGGACGGCACCGCGTCGACGTGGCCATGCTCGACATCCAGATGCGGGGCACCGAGGACGGACTGGAGGCGGCGGAACGGATCGCCGCGACGGCCCCCTCCGTACGGGTCGTCATGCTCACCACCTTCGGCGAACACACCTACGTGGCCCGCGCCCTGAAGGCGGGGGCGATGGGCTTCCTCCTCAAGGACAGCACGCCGCAGGAGCTGATCCAGGCGGTCCGCAGGGTCGCCACCGGCGCACCGGTCGTCTCCCCGCCGATCACCCGTCACCTGATCGACCACTACCTCGGCAGCGGCGAGCCGCCCGCCGATCCGCGCCTCGGCCGGATCGCCGGCCTCACCGACCGCGAGCGGGACGTGCTCGCGATGGTGGGGACCGGCGCCTCGAACGCGGAGATCGGCAAGCGGCTGCACCTGGGGGAGGGGACGGTCAAGGCGTACGTGAGCCGGATGCTCACCAAGCTGGGCTGCGCCAACCGCGTGCAGGCCGCCCTCCTGGCCCACGACGCCCGGCTCAGCCGGGGGACGCGCTGACGGTCGGCGCCGGCGTCTGCGTCGGCGGCAGCGTCTGCGTGCGTGTCGGTGTCGGCGCCGGTGCCGTGTCCGCGGGCGGCGTCGGCCCCAGGGGCGGCGACGGGGCCGGCCGGGCGCCCGCCGCGCTGAACGCCAGAAAGGCGCCGGCCGCCCCGGCGACGACGGTCTTGGTCACGAGCGCGGTCCACGCGGTCCGGTGCATCAGTGGCTCCTCGGGGTTTCGACCGCGGCGATCAGACCGCGCCCGGTGACGTTCTGGATCTGCAGTCCCGGGCGGGCGTTGACCTCCAGGACCAGCGGCCCGCGGTCGGCGTCGACGACGATGTCCGCGCCGAGATAGCGCAGTCCGGTGGCCCCCGCGCAGCGCCGCGCCGCGTCGAGCACCTCCGGCCAGTGCGGGACGGTCGCCCCGATCAGGAGCGCCCCGGTGTCGGGGTGGGTGTCGGTGGACTCCTTCCCGACCAGGGCGTGGGTGATCCGGCCGGTGGGCAGGTCCACGGCGGCGCCGATCGCCTTCTGGTGCAGGTTGGCCCGGCCGCCGCTGAACCGGGTGGGCAGCCGCAGCATCGCCAGCTGCGGCCGGTCCCGTTCGCAGATGACGCGGATGTCGGGCAGGCCCTGGTGGGAGAGTCGGGCGAGCCCGGGGTGGGCCCGGATCAGGGGCTCGAACAGGGCCCAGTCGCTGGGCCGCGGGGAGAACTCCCCGTCCACGATGCGGCGCAGCTGGTCGGCGACCAGCGCCCGGGTGATCCGCTTCCCGGAGGAGGACGTCCAGTGCGCGCGGCGCCGGCCGAAGGCCAGCAGGATGCCGTTGCCGCCCAGGCTCTGGTTCGGCTTGAGCGCCCAGGAACCGGGCAGGGCGTCCCAGTCGAGGCCGGCGATCTCGCGCCGGGAGCGCAGCACGGCGAGGGTGGGCGAGGTGGGGGCGCCGACCGCGGCCAGCGCCTCCTTGGTGGCGTACTTGTCGTTGACGAGCCGGATGGCGGCGGTCGAGTTCTGCCGGGAGATCCGGGCGTTGCGCAGGTTCATGCCCATGACGGGGTCCCAGCCCCGGAGCCGGATCACGACGCGCCCTCCTGGGCCCGGGCGGCGGGGGCGAACCGGAAGAGTTCGCTCAGCCGCAGGCCGCGGTAGGTGCCGACGACCGCCGTCCAGACGGCGCAGACGACCGCGAGCTGGAGCGGGACCGCTTCGGCGAGCTCCCTCACGTACGGGGTGAGCAGGAGCGACGCCACCAGGACGGCCGTGCCCATGGTGAGGGCGGCGCCGGTGGCGGCGGCCCGGACGCCGTCGAGGTCCCAGGCCTCCCAGAGGCGTTCGGTCACGATCGCCGTGACGACGATGGGCAGGGACATGCCCCAGGAGTCGGAGAGTCCGAAGCTGCCCAGGCCGAGCTGGGCGGCGATCAGTCCGGACGTGACGATGGCGATCAGCACGCCGAGCCGGGCGACCCGCGGCAGGTGGAGCCCGCGCAGCAGGGGCTGCAGCGCGAACCCGAGCGCGAACATCGCCAGGGTCAGGGGGACGCCCAGGGGCAGGCCCGACTGCGCGTACGCGAGGGCCAGCAGCACCGGGCTGAACGTGCCGAGCGTGTTGAGCCCGACGACGACCCGGAGCAGCACGATCAGCAGGGCGGCCAGCGGCAGCAGGGCCATCATCGAGACCGGGTCGATCGCGGGCGCCTTGGCGAAGAGGATCCGCAGGGCCGAGGGCGCTGCCGTCGCGTCGGGCTGGGTGAGCAGCCGCTTCCCGACGGCGACGTGCAGGCCCTGGACGTCCTGGCGGCCCAGCAGGACCGGGGTCTCGCGCTTGGACCGGTTGTTGACGCTCGTCTTCGCGACGAACGAGCGGCCGGCCAGGCGCACCGTCGTGTCGACCACCGGGCGCCGCTCGCGGCCGAGCGCCGAACCCACGGTGATCTCGGGCGCCGCCGCCAGGTCGAAGCCGAGCTCCCGGGCGAGGCCGGTGTCCAGCGAGGACGCCGAGGCGCCGGTGTCGATCAGGGCGAGCACCTCGGCCGACTTGCCGGTGGGGCCGCTGACGCGGACCATCTCCCGCTCGCCGATGACCTCGGGGCCGGGGCCGAGGGGGCGGTCCGGGGAGCCGAGCACCGCGAGGAGGAGGACGCCCAGGCCGGCCACGGCCGCGAGCACCTTCACGAGGGCGGGTGCCTTGCGGCGCCCGCGCCGGTGGCCCCTGCCGTCCGTATACGTTTCGTTCTTCAGGAGGTCTTGCACGTCGACAGCCTTCAACGGCGGGCCGGGCGGCCGAAACTGCCGATCGGCCACGGCGGGGCAACGAAAGTTGTGCCGCACGGGTGCACCGACGTCCGGACGCACGGACGCACGGACGCGACGGCCCGCCCGGTACGGGGTACCGGGCGGGCCGTCGCGTCGGGGCAGTGTGCCGTGCGGGACTCAGGGAGCGGGTGTGGCCGCGGGCGCGTCCGCGGGGGCGTCCGGGCCGGGGCCCGTGGCGGGCGGCTCGGCCCGCATCCCCGCCACGACCACCGTGACGAGGCAGAACGCGACGATCGTCTCCGCCCAGAGGAAGGCGAGGTAGTCGAGCAGGGAGCCGATCGGCGGGGCGCCGGGGGCCGTGTTGCGGAAGGCGGCCAGGGCGAAGAGCGTGGCGGCCATCCAGCCGAGGGCCGGCCAGGTCAGGCCCTTGCGCCGGGTGACCAGGTACCAGGCGCCGATCAGTACGGACACCGCCAGGGCCCACATCGCCACCATCATGAAGACGGCGAACACCAGGACGCTGTTGGAGCGCGCCAGCCCGACCTCGAAGACCGCGACGCCGTCGCTGTCGGAGGCGTCCACCGAGGCCGAGAACAGGGCGTCGTTGTTGGAGAGGCGCATGTGGACCGGGACCTTCTCACCGCCCTGCGTGGCACCGAACTCCAGGGCCGTCTCGTACGCGTCGAAGGGGTAGTCGGTGATGGGGCCGCCGGTGAGGGCGACCGGCACGTCCCGGGTGGAGATCCGGCTGTGGGCCTTGAAGGTCAGATCACCCCCGGTGGAGGCCGAGGTCTGCACGACCAGGTCCTCGGCGGGGGAGATCCCGCCGGCCTCGGCGAGCTCCCCGCGCGGGGTCACCAGGACCCGCAGCACCAGCTCCCGGCCGGCGGCGTCGACGCGCTGGACGGTGGCGTCGACGTCCACCCGGTCGGGCTCCGCACCGCCCGCCGAGTACACCGTGTCCAGGGCCTGGCGTTCGCCGAACTGCAGCCACGCGCCCACGGCGACGGCCGACACCACGGCGACCAGGAGCAGCCCGGGGACCAGCGTTCTCCTGCGGGTGCGCGGTTGGCGCCGGTTCTTGGACACGGTGACTCCGGGGGTGCTCGTGGTGCGTGCGGTGCGGATGGTGCGGGCAGTGCGTGTGAGGCGCGTGGTGCGCGGGGTCAGGCGGCGGGCTTGCCGGGCTGGTCGTGGGTGGAGCAGTGGATGCCGCCGCCGCCCGAGGCGATCGTGTCGATCGGGACCGGGACGACGTCCCGCTTGGGGAAGTGCTCCTGGAGGATGCTCTTCGCCCGGTTGTCGGCCTTGCGGTCGCCGAACCTGGGCATGAAGACGGCGTCGTTGGCGATGTAGAAGTTGGCGTAGGTCGACACGAAGTCGTCGCCCTCACCGGTGATCCTGTTCAGGTCGGGCTGCGGCAGGTCGATGATCTCGAAGCGCCGGCCGCGCGCGTCGGTGGCCCGGGACAGGACGGACTTCGCCTGGTCGGCGGAGCGGGACCAGGAGTCGGCGGGGGTGCCGGGGTACGCCCGGTCCAGGAGGACGACGCCGGGGGCGGTGAAGCGGACGAGGCTGTCGACGTGCGCGTCGGTGATGTCCTCGCCGCGGACGCCCGCGAGCCAGACCACCTTCTCGATGCCGAGGGTCTCCTTGAGCTCGGCCTCGATGCGGTCGCGGCTCTTGCCCCGGTTGCGGTTGTCGTTGACGATCGAGCTCTCGGTGATGAGCAGCGTGCCCTCGCCGTCGGTCTCGAAGGAGCCGCCCTCGGCCACCAGCGGCGCCTCGACCCGCGGGATCCGGTACTTCCCGAGCAGGGTCTCGCCGACCAGGGCGTCGTTGTCGTGCCGCTGCTTGTTGCCCCAGCCGTTGAAGTTGAAGTCGACGCCGGTGACGACGCCGTCCTCCTCGACGAAGACGGGCACCGTGTCGCGGGCCCACAGGTCGTCGACCTCCAGGGGGATGACCTCGACCTGGGAACCGCACGCCCGCTGGGCGGCCTTCAGCTGGTCGGGCCGGGCCATCATCACGACGGCCTCGTACTCGCCGACGGCCCGCGCGATCCGCGCGATGTCCTCGCGCACGTAGCGCAGGTCGTCCTCCCAGACCGCCTCCAGGGCCGGCCAGGACATGAAGGTGCGGGTGTGGCTCTCCCACTCGGCGCCCAGCCGGCGCCCCCCGTCCGCACCGGAGTCCGTGCCGGCGCTGCCGGCGGCGCCGACCAGGCCGGGGTCGGAGGGGCCGCAGGCCGAGACGCCGAGGACGAGTGCGCCGATGCCGGCGAAGGAACGGAGGGCGGAGCGGCGGGAGGGGAGGAAGGTCACGGTGGACTCCGATCGTGGACTGACGGGAGGGAGGCGTCCGGCCGAGGTGGGGGGCACGGGGAGAGGGGGCGCGAGAGCGCCGTGCGAGTCCTGCTTCAAGAGTGCGTGATGCGGACCCCGAGCGCCGGTTGCCGCGACGGCGGGTACGGCCTCATGGTCCACACTGTGACACTGACTGGAATTTCAGTCAAACGCCGGGAGAGGCGTGGGCGGCGGGGGTGACGCGGGGCGCACCGGCGGTGCGGGTGCCGCCGGAGTCATGGGCGGCGTGGGCGAGATGGGAGAGTTCCACCCCGATCGCCTCCCGCATCAGCGCGCGGGCGTGTCCCATGTGCAGGACGCCGCCGAGCCGCCGCGCGTTGAGCCCCTCGCGCAGGGCGGTCAGGCGCTCGGCCGAGGAAGCCAGCCGCTCGGGGCCCGCGGCCGGGCGGGCGAGGGCCAGCAGCTCCGTGACCTCCCGGATCCAGGCCTCGCCCGCCTTGGCCAGCGCCTCCCGGAGCCCGGGCTCGAAGATCGCGCCGGCGCGCAGCTCGCTCCAGGCGGTGCTGTCGGCGCGCACGTCCGGGAGCTCCTGGAACTCCCACAGCAAGGCGAATTCCAGCAGGCCCCGCGGGTCGGTGGGGGCCTCGGTGCCGCTCTGTCCCGCGGTGTACTGTCGTGCCCGGTCGGTCATGAACTCCAGGGTGCGTCCCAGGAGGCCGGCCCGGTCCTTGAAGTGGTAGTAGACCAGCGCGGTCGACACTCCGGCCTCGCTCGCGAGCTCGTCCACGCGGAGTCCGCGGACCCCCCGCCGGGCCAGGGTGCGGGCTGCCGCCTCCAGGATGGCCGTTCTGCGATCCGTCACCCCATCGTCCCTTCCGGTGGTCTCCGGCCACCATCGTCTCATATTGACTGAAACTTTAGTTAGGGGCACGATGCGGGGGCCTCACGCCCCCTCGCCGAAAGAGCCGCCGCATGTCCGCTCAGCCCCCCGGTGCCCAGCCCGCCCGCACGGCTCTGTCTCCCGACGACCCCCGCGAGATCGGCGGCTACCGCCTGCACGCCCGGCTGGGCGCCGGCGGCATGGGCGTCGTCTACCTGGCGTACACCCCGGGCGGCCGCCCCATCGCGCTGAAGGCCGTACGGGAGGAGTTCGCCGCGGATCCCGAGTTCCGCGAGCGGTTCGCCCAGGAGGTGGCCAGCGCGCGCCGCATCCACGGCCTGTTCACCGCGCAGGTGGTCGACTACGGCGTGGACGCCAGGACGCCGTGGCTGGCGACCGCGTACGTCCCCGGCCCCACCCTCCAGCAGGTCGTCCAGCGGCACGGCCCGCTGCCGGTCCGCACGGTGCTGCCGCTCGTCGCGGGCATCGCCGAGGCCCTCCAGGGGATCCACGGGGTGGGCGTCGTGCACCGGGACCTCAAGCCCGCCAACGTGCTGATCGCCGCCGACGGTCCGCGCGTGATCGACTTCGGGATCGCGCGGGCCGCCGACGAGGCCGCGCTCACCGGCACGGGGCTGCGGATCGGCACCGCCGCGTACATGGCTCCCGAGCAGGCGCTGGGGCACCCGGTCACCCCCGCGACGGACGTGTTCGCGCTCGGCGCCCTCGCCGCCTACGTGTCCTGCGGCACGGCGCCGTTCGGCAACGGGCCGGAGGCCGCCGCGCTCTACCGCGTGGTCCACGAGGGGCCCGACCTCGGCCGCGTGCCGGCCGGGCTGCGGGAGCTGATCGGGCACTGCCTCGCCAAGAACCCCCAGGACCGGCCCACCACCGTCGAACTGATCGCGGCCGTCCACGCCCACCCGGCCGTGGGTCCCCGCCCCGGCTTCGCCGACGACTGGCTGCCCCACCCGGTCAGCGACGACATCGAGGGGTACGGGGCCGGCCCGACGCCCCCGCCCCTCCCGGCGCCGGGCCCCGCCTCCGCGCCGACGCCGTTCCCCACCCCGACGCACGTGCAGGCCACCGTCACGGCCTCGGCGGCCACCCCGTACGGGCGGCCGCACCCGCGAGGCGACGGCACGGGAACCGGGAGCACGGGAACCGGCGCGCCGGGGCCGCTCCCCGCGGACGGCTCCCGGGCGTCGCGCCGCGCGCCCCGCCGGGGCCGCCGACTCCTGGTCACCGCCCTGGTGGCGCTGCTCGCCCTCCTCGCGGGAGGGGCCGTCGTCTCCTACCTCGACCACCCGCCGGAGGAGGGGACGGGGGCGGGGACGGCCGGGAGCTCCGGCGCGCCGTCGGTTCGGCCGACCGCTCCTTCCGCCGCGGCCGGGTACGCGCCCGCGTACGCGAACACCGAGCTCACCTCGCCCGACGCGAGCTACGAGTTCGACCTCCGGGCCGGCAAGGTCGTCCCCGAGGAGACGGCCGCCTGGTACCTCGCCCGCAACGCCGGGGCCTTCGTCGTGTCCGAGGAGAGCGACGCCTTCATCGCGGCCGGGGACGACCTGAGCGTCGCCGACTGCGTCAAGGGCATCGAGACGCAGCCGGTGACGACGCTGCCCTTCGCCGAGCTCGCGGACGAACGGCCGTTCTGCGTACGGAGCGCCGACCAGAAGGACGTCGCGATCGTGCGCCTGGTCGAGGCCGCCGCGGGCGGCGGGTCCGTCACGGTCACCGTCGACCGCCACCACCGGGAGGGGTGAGCGGGGACGGGCGGCCGGGCCCCGACCGGGTGCGCGCGGGGCCGCGAGGCCGCCAGGTAGGGTTCGGGCATGGCGACTCGTAGTACTCAGATCCTGGAAGCCGCCGCGCGGGTGATCGCCCGCCGCGGGATCCGCGGGCTGCGGGTGGAGGAACTCGCGGCCGAGGCGGGCGTGTCCACGGCGCTGATCTACTACTACTTCAAGGACCGCGCCGGGATCCTGCGTCACACGCTGGAGTTCATCAACGACCGCGCCGAGCGCTACACGACCGACCGCGACCCGGACGCCCCGCCGCTGAGCCCGCGCGAGGAGCTGGAGGAGACGCTGCTCCTGGAGCTCCAGGACACCGTCGAGGTGCGGGAGAACAGCGCGGCCTGGGGTGAGTTGCGGGCGAGCGCCGTCTTCGACGAGCTGCTGCGCGAGGACCTCGCCCGGGCCACCCTGGTGTGGACCCAGGAGGTGGCCGCGCTGCTCGGCCAGGTGCTGCCGATGGCGCCCGCCTCGGCGCTCGCGGCCGCGGGGGAGCGGCTCACCGCCCTGCTGGAGGGGCTGAGCATGCGCTGGCTCGGCGGCGGCATCCAGATCGACCACGCTCGCGGCCTGCTGCTCGGCGCCATCGAGGCGGAGCTCGCCGGCCTCCGCTGAGCCCCCGCTGAGCCCTCGCACCCGTCCCCACCTGGTGGGGTGGTGCCTCGCCCGAAACCTTGACTGTCTTTTCAGTCAATGTCACAGTGAGTCCACGCCGAGCTCGGATCCGCCCTCGCAGCCGCCGGCTCCCGGGCCTTCGGGGCCCTTCGCGGGACCCCGCCGCCCTCCCTGCTCCCTCTGACGCCCCCGCGTCCCCCTTGACGTACCCGCACCGTGGATTCGCTTCGGCCCTGTCATGACGCACTCTTGACTGAAAATTCAGTTGAGAGGAAGATTCCAGCCACCCAAGAGAGAGCTTCAGATGACCGCATTCCGTATGCCCGCCGAGTGGTCCGCGCACGAGGGCTGTCTGATGGCCTGGCCCACCCGCCCCGACCTGTGGGGCAGTGTGCTGAACGACGTCAAGGAGGAGTACGCGAACGTCGCCAAGGCCATCGCCGAGTTCGAGCCGGTGACCATGGTCGCCCCGCCCGGTCACGGCGACGACGCCCGCACCTGGTGCGGCCCGGAGATCACCGTCGTGGAGCTCCCGGTGGACGACTCCTGGTTCCGCGACTCCGCCCCGCTGTTCGTCCTCGACGCCGAGGGCCGCCGGGCCGGCGTCGACTTCCGCTTCAACGCCTGGGGCCGCAAGCACCACCCCTACGACGCCGACGACCGGATCAGCTCCCTGCTCCTCGACCACCTCGGCGTGGAGCGCATCGGCTCCGAGATGATCCTCGAAGGCGGCGCGATCACCGTCGACGGCGAGGGCACGCTGATCACGACCGAGCAGTGCCTTCTGCATCCCAACCGGAATCCCGGCATGAACCGGGACGAGATCGAGGCCGAGCTGAAATCCCGGCTGGGCGTCCGTAAGGTTGTCTGGCTTCCGTACGGTGGTCTGCTCGACACCGAGACCGACGGCCACGTGGACGGGGTGTGTGCCTTCGCCGCCCCCGGCAAGGTCGTCGTCTCCCTCCCCGAGGACCCCGCGCACCCCGACTACGCCCGGATGCGGGCCAACCGCGCGGTACTGGAGGTCACCACCGACGCACAGGGCCGCCGCCTGGAGATCGTCGACGTGCCGCAGGCCGCGTTCGTCGACGTCGCCGACGGCGAGGTCGAGGTGTCGTACCTGAACTACTACGTCGCCAACGGCGGTGTCGTCGTGCCCGTGGCCGGTCTGCCCCAGGACGACGCGGCCCTCGCGGTGATCGCCGCGGCCTACCCCGGCCGCAAGGTGGTCGGCGTGCGGGCGCTCGCGATCGCGTTCGGCGGCGGGGGAGTGCACTGCATCACGCAGCAGATCCCCGTCGCCCAGCCCCTGCCGTAACCGGACCGGCCCCCGACCGCTCCTGCCGGACCGTCCGCCGCGGTCCGGCAGCCTCCCCCATCGCGTACGCACAGACCGTACGGAAAGAGAGCGCGACGATGATCACACCCGTACTGCGCGCCAGCAGACGCGCGGGCACCCGACGCGGCCGTGCGTCCGGCCGCCCGCTCGCGGCCGCGGCCGTCCTCCTGACGGCCACGGCCCTGGTCGCGGCCTGCGCGGGACCGCCCAAGGGCGGAGGCGACGCGGGCGACGTGTCCCTGTCGAAGACCACGCCCGCCGCGAAGGGCGAGATCGACTCCTTCACCTGGGCCGTCTACGCCGAGCCGCCCACGCTCGACTACACGGTGGCGTTCGACTACCCGCAGAACACCATCCTGTCCAACGTGTGCGAGAGCCTGATGCGCTGGACCCCGGGCCTCACCCTCGAGCCGGGCCTCGCCCGCAAGGCCTCGAACCCGGACCCCACCACCTGGGTCTACGACCTGCGCGCCGGGGTGAGGTTCCACGACGGCGGGACGATGACCGCCGACGACGTGGTCTACAGCCTCGGCCGGCAGACGGACCCCGACAACGCCGCCGCCTGGGCCCAGAACTTTCAGAACGTCGCCACCGTCCGGAAGACCGGACCGCTCCAGGTCACCGTCAAGCTGAAGAAGCCCGACTCCCAGTTCCCCCAGTACATGGCCACCGCCGCCGGGGTCGTGGCGTCCAAGGCCGGGGTCGAGAAGGCCGGCAAGGACTACGGCACCTCCGGCGGCCTCGCCTGCACCGGTCCGTTCGAGCTCGGCACCTGGAACAAGGGACAGTCCGTCGAGCTCGACCGCTTCGACGGCTACTGGGGCCGCAAGGCCAAGTCCGGCAAGGTCGTCTTCCGCTTCATGACCGATCCCTCGGCCCGCACCAACGCCCTGCTCAGCGGCGAGGCCGACGGCGGCTACCTCATCCCGACCGAGAGCTACGGCCGGCTCAAGGGCAGCGGCGTCGGCACCCTCTACTTCGGCGAGGGACTCAGCACGGTCAACGTCAACATCACGAACATGAAGGGCCCGCTCGGCGACGTCCGGGTCCGCCGTGCGCTCTCCCTCGCGCTCGACCGCTCCGGCTTCGTCGAGGCCGGCCTCGGCGGCGCGGGCACCGTCACCCACTCGCTCACCACCCGGGCCGCCTGGGCCGCGGGTTCACCGGAGACCCGGAAGGCCGCGCTCGACGGCCTGCCGCCCACGGCACCCGACCTGGCGAAGGCCAAGGCGCTCATCAAGGAAGCCGGCGCCACCGGCAGGACCCTCACCGTCGCCACCAGCTCGATCGGCCAGGACGTCTCGCTGCTCGCCACCGCCGTCCAGTCGGCCGGCGCCCAGATCGGCCTCGACATCCGGCTCAAGACCATCGCGCCGAACGCGTTCACCGCCCTGTTCACCGATCCCAAGGCGCGCGAGGGCATCGACATGTTCCCGCTCACCTACTACGACTCGATCACCGACCCGCTGGACCTGCTCCAGAGCTTCAAGACCGGCGCGTACCTGAACTTCGCCGGCTACAGCGACAGGGCGTACGACGAGGGCGTCGACCGGGCCACCGCCGAGTACGACCCCGACAAGCGCCTGACGATCGAGACGCAGCTGCAGAAGCACGCCGCCGAGCGGCTGCTGTGGATCCCGGTGGCCGAGTGGCCCACCGCCGTCTTCCTCAACAAGCGGATCACCGGCGCCCCCACCACCATCGCGTACATGTACTACCCGTGGGCCGCCGATGTGGGGGCCGCACGGTGAGCTTCACGAGATTCGCCGTCCGACGGCTCGCCGAGATGGCCGCCACGCTGCTGTGCGCGTCGTTCGTCGTCTTCGGCGCGATGTACCTGGCGCCGGGCAGCCCCGCGAGCTTCCTGCTCTCGGGCCGCTCGGCCTCGCCCGAGGCGCTCGCCGCGATCAACGCCCAGTACCACCTGGACGACCCCTTCCTGGTCCGGTACCTGCGCTGGCTCGGCGACATGCTCCAGGGCGACTTCGGGCGGTCCATCACCTACCGGACCGACGTCTCCCGGCTGCTGGCCGACCGCCTCCCCACCACCCTGCTGCTCGTCCTGATGGCGCTGCTCGTGGTCGTGGCCGTCGGCCTGGTGCTCGGCCGGGTGGCCGCCGTGCGCGGCGGCGCCACCGACTCCGCCGTGCTCGTCACCACCACCTTCGCCGTGGGCACCCCGTCGTTCGTCGCGGCCGTCCTGCTCCAGGCGCTGTTCGCCGTCAAGCTGGGCTGGTTCCCCAGCGGCGGCGCCGGCGAGGGCTTCCTCGACCAGGTCTGGCACCTGACCCTCCCCGCGATCGCCCTCGCCCTCTACCTGATCGGCATGCTGGCCCGGGTCACCCGCTCGGCGATGCTCGAAGCCCTCGACAGCGAGCACGTCACCGTGGCCCGCAGCCGGGGCGTGCCCGAGCGCCAGGTCATCCGCCGCCATGTGTTCCGCAACTCGCTGGGCACCGTCCTGACCACCGGCGGCCTGATCGTCTCGACCCTGCTGGTCTGCACGATCCTGGTCGAGACCGCGTTCAGCATCGGCGGCATCGGCCAGCTCCTGGAACTGTCCACCTCCACCAAGGACTTCCCGACCGTCCAGGCCATCTCCCTGATCATCGTCGCCCTGTTCATGATCGTGAACCTCATCGTCGACCTCCTGCTCCCCCTGGTCGACCCGCGGATCACCCTCGGATCGAGGAGGTCCTCCGCATGACCGCCGTCCTCACCCGCCGGCCGGGCCTCGCCCGGATCCGTACGGCCGGCTCGCCGCTGCACCTGGTCTGTCTGGGCTTCGTCCTGCTGGTCGTGGCCGCGGCGCTGTTCGCCCCGCTCCTCGTGCCGTACGACCCGAACGCCGTCGACCTCGGCAACGCGCTCGCGGGACCCTCGCCCGAGCACCTGCTCGGCGTGGACGCGGCGGGTCGCGACACCCTCTCCCGGCTGCTCCTGGGAGCCCGCACCTCGCTGCTCGGCCCGCTCGGGGTGGTCCTCTTCTCGACCGTCGCCGGCGTCGTCGTCGGCATGGCCGCGGCCTGGCGGGGCGGCTGGCTGGACTCGCTGCTCTCGCGCAGCACCGAGCTGGTCTTCGCCTTCCCCGGCATGCTGCTGGCGATCCTCATCATCTCGATCTACGGCGAGGGGCTGCTGGCCCCGGTCCTCGCCCTCGCCGTCGCCTACCTGCCCTACGTCAGCCGGCTGACCCGCTCCCTGGTCCTCGCCGAACGCGCCCGCCCCTACGTCAGCGCCTACCAGGTCCAGGGCCACTCGGCGCTCCAGATCTGCCTGCGCCACGTGCTGCCCAACATCGCCCCCGTCGTCCTCGCCCAGTCCACCATCAACTTCGGCTACGCCCTCATGGACCTCGCCGGCCTCTCCTTCCTCGGACTCGGCGTCCCGGCGCTCACCCCCGACTGGGGCCGCATGGTCTTCGACGGCCAGACCGCCGTCCAGCACGGCTACCCGCTGTCCGCGATCCTGCCCTGCGCCCTCATCGTGCTGACGGTGGTCGCGTTCAACGTGGTCGGAGAGCGCTGGGCCGACCGCGTCGCCAGGAGAGACCGATGAACACGACCGACCGGCCCGCACTCGACGTCCGAGGGCTCCGGATCACCCTGCCCGGCACGGCCCGCCCCGTCCTCGACGGGATCGACCTCACCGTCGGGGCCGGCGAGACCGTCGCGCTCGTCGGCGAGTCCGGCTCGGGCAAGAGCCTCACCTCGCGCAGCGCCCTGCGCCTGCTGCCCCCCCGGCGCCGTCACCGAGGGCTCCGTCCTCGTCGACGGCGAGGACGTCCTCACCCTGGACGCCGACCGGCTGCGCACGCTGCGCACCGGCACCGCGGCCATGATCTTCCAGGACCCGCGGGCGGCCATCAACCCGCTCCGGCGCATCGGCGACTTCCTCACCGAGAGCGTCCGCCTGACGAGGACGATGACGGCGGACCGGGCCCGGGCCCGCGCCGTCGAACTCCTGGAGGCGGTGGGCCTGGACGACACCGCCCTGGCCAAGTACCCCGGCCAGGTCTCCGGCGGCATGCTCCAGCGCGTCATGATCGCCGCGGCCCTGATGGGCGACCCGGCCCTGCTGCTCGCCGACGAGCCCACCACCGCCCTGGACGTCACCACCCAGGCGGAGGTCGTCGCCCTCCTCGGCCGGCTGCGCGAGCGCTTCGGCACCGGGCTGCTGTTCGTCACCCACGACCTGGACCTCGCCGCCGCCATCAGCGACCGGGTGTACGTGATGTACGCCGGGCGGATCGCCGAGAGCGGGCCCGCGCGGGAGATCTTCGCGCACCCCCGCCACCCCTACACGGCCGCCCTCCTGGCCTCCACCCCCCGGATGGAGGGCCCGCGCGGCCGGCTCGCCGCCATCGACGGGCAGCCCCCGGACCTCCGGGCTGAGCTGCCGGGCTGCGCCTTCGCCGCCCGCTGCCCGCTGGCGACCGAGGTGTGCGACCTGCGGGCGCCCGCGCCGCTCTCCGCCCCTGGCCGGCCCGCGCACCGGGCCGCCTGCCACCACAGCGACCGGCTCGAAGGGAGCGCAGTCGATGTCTGAGAACCCCGGTGGGCCCGACGAGCCGGACGGTCCGGACCGTCCCGGGCCCGTGCTGGCCGTCGAGGGCCTGCGCCGCAGCTACGGAGCCGTCAAGGCCGTGGACGACGTGTCGTTCACGCTGCCGCACGGCGGATCACTGGGCATCGTGGGGGAGTCGGGCTCCGGCAAGACCACCACGGCGCGGATCGTCGTCGGTCTGGAGTACGCGGACGAGGGCGAGGTGCACGTCCGCGGCCGGTCCCGGACCGAACGGGGCCGCGGCCGGGCGCGGCGGCTGGCCCGGGCCCGCGAGGTCCAGATGGTCTTCCAGGACCCCTACTCCTCGCTCGATCCGCGGACCAGCGTCGAGGCGGCCCTGCGCGAGACGCTGAAGCTGCACTTCCCGGAGCGGGACCACGCCCGGCGGGTGCGGGAGCTGCTCGACCAGGTCGGGCTGGGGACGCGCGCGGCCGACGCGCTGCCGCGCCGGCTGTCCGGCGGGCAGCGGCAGCGGGTGGCCATCGCGCGGGCCCTGGCCGTGGAACCGGCGGTGCTCGTGCTGGACGAGGCGGTGGCGGCGCTGGACGTGTCCGTGCAGGCGCAGATCCTCAACCTGCTCGCCGACATCCGGGAGGAGACCTCGATCGGCTACCTCTTCATCACCCACGACCTCGGCGTGGTCCGCTGCGTCACCGACGAGGTCATCGTGATGCGGCACGGAGCCGTCGTCGAGGCCGGGCGCACCGAGGAGGTGCTGGCCGACCCGCAGCACCCGTACACCCGGCTCCTGCTGGAGTCCGTGCCGCGCCCGGGCTGGGACCCGGAGCGGATCGCGGCCGCCCGCCGGGCGCTGTAGGGGCGGCGGGAAGCGGGCGGCTCAGACGCCGGCCGCGAGGGTGCGGACCAGGGTCCGCAGCACCGCCCCGTCCTCGATCCCGGCCTCCAGCGACTCCACCGCCGCCAGTCCGTCGACGGCCGCGGCGACCGCCTCGCCGAGCGGGCGGGGGTCGATCCCGCCGCCGCGCTCGTCGGCCAGCACCTGGAAGAGGGCGACGAAACAGGCGCGCCAGCGCCGGTACTCCGCCGCCAGGGACTCCCGTACCCGCTCGTCGTTCAGGGCGTGCCAGTGCAGCGCGGAGTGGAGGTGGGCGAGGTCCGTGCTCTCGGGCCCGTCGAGCAGGGCGAGGACGCGTTCCGCGCGCTCGGCGAAGGTGCCGGGGGCGGCGACGGCCTCCTCCAGCGGCAGCACCCACTCGGGGCGGATGTCCTCGACGACGGCCAGCACGAGGTCGGTGCGGTCCTGGAAGTGGTAGTGGCACATCCCGTGCGAAACCCCGCACAGCGCGGCCACGTTGCGGGTGGTGAACCGCTCGCCCAGCTCGCCGGCCAGCAGGGTGCGGGCGGCCGCGATCAGGCGCGCACGGGTCTGCTCGCCCTTCGCCGAGGCCCGCGACCGCGGTGTCGCGGGCCTCGGGGGCGGGGGAGCGGTGAGGTTCCGGGAGTCCTTCGCGGATGCGGCCATGGGCTCACTCTAGCCAGGGCCCCCGGCCGTCACCTGCGGCTTCCGCGGCTTCGGCGGCCGATCCGCGGGGCGACGGGCGCGGTGCGGGCCGGGGTGGCCGAAGAAGGCCGTCCGAAAATATTGACCGAGCGCTCGGTCAGTTCTACGTTTCCGAAGCAACCGCGGGCGTTCCGCGGGGAGTTGACAGCTGGAGGCAGCAATGAACGATCACGCCGAGAGCGGCCCGCGCGGCGCCGGAGGCCTGGGCAGGCGCCGGTTCCTGAAGGCCGCCGGACTCGCGGCCGTCGGCACGGCCCTGGCCGGCACCGAGGCCTACGCGGGCGTCCGCTCGCTCGCCGCCCGGGCCGCGGCCGGCACGTTCGCCGTCCCGATCGAGGACGTCCGCCACACCCGTACCTGGATGGCCTTCCCCGACAGCACCTCGATCTGGGGCAGCAAGCTGAGCGGGGTCCAGGCGGACATCGCGCTGATCGCCCGCACCATCGCGAAGTACGAGCCGGTCATCGTGTGCGCCAACTCGGGCAGCGCCGCCAAGGCCCGCTCGCTGTGCGGCTCCACGGTCACCGTCATCAGCTCCATCCCCGTCGACGACTGCTGGATGCGCGACACCGGCCCGGTCTTCCGCACCGACGGGGCCGGCGGCCTCGACGCGGTCGGCCTCAACTTCAACGGGTGGGGCAACCGGCAGACCCACGCCAGGGACGAGCTCGTCGCCGAGCGGATCGCCGCCTACGTCGGGGTCCCCTTCACCTACGCCGACCTCGTCGGCGAGGGCGGCGCCATCGAACAGGACGGCGCCGGCACGCTGATGGCCACCCGCAGCAGCATCGTGAACAACAACCGCAACCCCGGGATGACGGAGCGCCAGATCGAGGCGGCCATGTGTGCCGCCTACGGCGCCTCCAAGGTCATCTGGTTCGACGGCGTCCGCAACCAGGACATCACCGACGACCACGTCGACGCGACCTCGCGCTTCCTCGCCCCCGGCAAGGCGCTGGTGCAGATGCCGCTGTCCACCGACACCGACGTCTACGCGAAGGACGCCCGCCAGCAGTACCAGATCCTGTCCTCGGCCACGACGGCCGGCGGCGCCCCGATGGCCGTCAGCAAGCTCCAGGGCCCCGACTACTACAAGATCCGCTCCACCAACAAGGACTTCCTCGCCTCCTACGCCAACTACTACGTCTGCAACGGGGCGATCATCTCCGGCCAGTTCGGCGACACCGCGGCCGACACCGCCGCCAAGGCCACCCTCGCCCGGCTCTACCCGGGCCGTGTGATCGAGCAGCTCAACATCGACCGGCTCGGCACCGGCGGCGGCGGCATCCACTGCGTCACCCAGCAGCAGCCCGTCCGCTGACGGACCCGCGTCCGGCCGGGATCGGGCGAACCGCTCCCGCCCCGGCCGGACGCCACCCCTCTCGTCCCGCACAGCCGAGGAAAGGCGCACAGGTGAGCGACAAGTCAGGCAACAACGGCGGGGGCGGCCTCCGGGCCGGCGGCCTCGGCACCTTCGACTCCGTGGTCATGGCGGTCGCGGGCTGCGGCCCCGCGTACACCGTGGTGGCCCTGATCCCCGCCCTCGTCGCGGCGGTCGGCCTCGCCGCCCCCGCCGCGCTGCTCTACGGCGCGGTCCCGATGGTCGGCATCGCCCTCGCCTTCCGGTACCTGGGGCGGCTGGACGTCAGCTCCGGCGCCACCTACTCCTGGGCCGCCAGGGCGCTGCACCCCGCCCTCGGCTTCCTCGGCGGGTGGGCCGTGGTCGCCGCGACCACGCTCTTCGTCATCGCCTCCACGACCCCCACCGGCGCGGCCACCCTGTCCCTGCTGGGCGCGCGCCCGGCGGAGGACGGCCTCCTCGCCACGGCGGTCGGCCTCGGCCTGTTCCTCCTGACGGCCGCCCTCACGGGCTCGGGCGTACGGATCGCCGCCGGGGTACGCGCCGTCGCCGTCGCCGCCCAACTGGCCGTCCTGCTCGTGGTGGCCGGGGCGGCGCTGACCCGGGACGCGCACGCCGCGTCCTTCTCCCTCTCGTGGTTCGGCCTCGGCCACTTCGACGCCGGCCACTCCTTCACCGCCGGCGCGCTGATCGTCGGAGCCCTCTACTGGGGCTGGGACGTGACGGCCAACCTCAGCGAGGAGACCCGCGGCGGCCGCGGCGGCTCGGGCCTCGGCGGACTGATCGGCCTCCTGGTCGTCGCCGCCACCCTGATCACCCTGACCGTCAGCGCGAACGTGCTCCTCGGCCCCGACGCCACGACCTGGGCGGACGGCGGCTTCCTGCGCCGGCTCGGCGAGGCCGCCTGGCCGGGCACCGGCGGGAACCTGCTCGCCCTCGCCGTACCGCTCGCCATGGTCGCGACGCTGGAGACCACCCTCCTCCAGGCCACCCGCACCCTGTTCGCCATGGGCCGCGACCGCACCGTCCCCGCCTTCCTCGGCCGCGTCCATCCCCGGCGCAGGACCCCCGTGGCCGCCACCCTGGCCGTCACCGCGGTCACCGTGACGAGCCTGGCCCTGGTCGCGCTCACCGACCGCGGGGTCGCCCTCCTCGACGACGCCCTCATGGGCATCGGCCTGCTGATCGCCTTCTACTACGCGCTGGCCGGCCTCGCCGTCGCCGTGGCCTGCCGCGGCGTGCTCCTCACCTCGCCCGGCCGCTTCGTCCTGCTGGGACTGTGGCCGCTCCTCGGCACGGCCTTCAACGTCTGGATCCTCGAAGCCTCGGTCCGCACGCTCACCGCCACCCAGCTCGCCATCGGCCTCGGCGCGCTGGCGACCGGCCTCGTCCCCCTGGGCACGGCGTGGTTCCAGGGCGGGCGGTCCTACTTCCGCCCCCGGCCGCTCGGCCCGTACGGCACGGGCACCGCCGAGGACCGCCTCACCGAACCGCTCCCGGCGCCCGGCCGGGCCGACGGCCGGCGCGACGGGCTCCTCTCGGACTTCTGAACCGCGCCGCCCCGCACCACGCGAGGGGAGAACCGACCCGATGAGGGAGCACCGCATGTCCGCATGGCTGCGCCGGGGCCCGGCGGCCCCCGACTACGACCCCGCCTTCGGCGACACCGAACTCGCCGAGGGACGCGAGGACGTGCTCCTCGGCCGCTGGGAGGGCGCCCGCGACCTGCTCGCGCGGACACCCGGCGACTGGGACCGGCGGGCCCACCGCATCCGGCTGCTCGCCGACGCCGCCGCCGGGCGCCGCACGGTGGACCTGTGGCAGGCGTCGGAGCCCGGCAACCCCGACGCCGCCGTGCTCCGCGCGGAGACCGAGGTGATGCGGATGTTCGCCGCCGCCCGCTCCGGACGCGCCCCGGACGCCGGACGGCTGGGCCGGGCGGCCCGGTTCTGCCACCGGGCGGCCGAGCTCGCCCCCGCCGACCCGCACCCCTGGGTCTCGCTGCTCGCCCTCGGCCGGCTCCACCCGGACGGGCACTCCGCGATGTCCGCGTGGTGGCGCGAGCTCCTCGCCCGCGACCCGTACCACCGGGAGGGGCACCACCAGGCGCTGCGCCACCTCTCCGCCCGCTGGCACGGCTCGTACGGAGCGGCGCTCAACTTCGCCTGGGACGCGGCCGGCTGCGCCCCGCAGGGCTCGCCGCTCGCGATCCTCGCGCAGGTGGCGCGGGCCGAGCACTACCGCCACCGGGTCCGTACGGAGGGGCGGGCGGCGCTCGGCCTGGCGCACCACTGGAGCGACGAGCGGGCCCGCGGGGACCTGCTGCACGCCCTCGACGCGTGGATCGTCCACCGGCGTCCGCACGCGCAGGACGTCGCCGACCTCAACCATCTGGCGCACGGCCTGGTCAAGGCCGGCATGACCGACCGCGCGGGCGAAGTCTTCCGGCTGCTCGGCAACCGGGCCACCGAGGTGCCCTGGGACTGCTCCGGGGACCCCGAGCGGCTGTTCACCCGCTGGCGGGACGCGACGGCGTCCGGCTGAACACCGGCCCCCGCCGCGCCCCGCCGGTCAGGCGGAACACCGGCCCCCGCCCCGCCGGTCAGGCCGACCGCAGCGCGTCCGTCGGGGACGAGCCGGCGGCGCGCAGTGCCGGGTAGATCCCGGCGAGCGCGGCCACCAGGACGGAGACCACCGGGCCCGCGACGCCCATGGCGAGCGGGACGGCGGCGGGCCACCCCTGGGCGAAGGCGTACCCGTACACGGTCAGCCCGCCCATGACGAGCCCGGCGACCCCGCCGACGAAGCCCATCAGCACCGCCTCCAGCAGGAACTGGGCGGCGATCTGCCCGCCCCGCGCGCCGAGCGCGCGGCGCAGCCCGATCTCGCCGCGGCCCTGGACGGCGACGGTCGCCACCGGCACCGTGGGCGACCGGGCCTTCATCGAGGTCGGCAACACCGGACCCGTCGTCGACCCCGAGGAGCTCCCCGAGCTGTTCGAACCGTTCCGGCGCGGAGCCGAGCGCCGCGCCGACGGCGCCGGCCTCGGCCTCGCCGTCGTCCGGGCGATCACGGCCACCCACCACGGCGAGATCACCGCCGGTCCCCGGCCCGGGGGCGGCCTCACGGTCCGGGTCGAACTGCCCCGCAGGTCCGGGGAGACCGCCGGCTCGTGACGACGCGCCGTGAACCCTGGACCAGGGCCCGCCCGTTGTCATAGCCTCCCCGTACCGAGACACGAAGGCCGTGCACCGGTCCGGCCCCTGCCCGTGTCCGGACGGACACGGGCCTCCGTAACTCGTTTCCCACGGTGTCGTTCTGCGTTCATACGACGCAACGAAGGCGGTCCTCAATGTCCGGCACGGAGTCCTCCGACTACACCCAGCGGCTCGCGCGGCTCGAGACCTCGGGCATCAAGCGGCTGTTGCCGACCCAGGCGCCGTACCGGTGGAACCTGAAGCGCCTGGGCCTGGGCCGGGTGCTCGACGTGGGCTGCGGACTCGGGCGCAACCTGCTGAACTGCGGCCCCGACAGCGTCGGCGTCGACCACAACGCGACCTCGGTCGCCACCTGCCGCGAGCGCGGCCTGACCGCCTACACGCCGGACGAGCTCGCCGGGGCCGAGGACTGCGGACCCGGCTCCTTCGATTCGCTGCTCTGCGCCCACGTGCTGGAGCACATGGACGAGGCGCTGGGGAACTCGATCCTGGAGCAGTACCTGCCGCTGGTGAAGCCGGGCGGCTCGGTGGTCCTGATCTGTCCGCAGGAGGCGGGCTACAAGACGGACGCCACCCACGTGCGCTTCGTCGACTTCGAGGGCCTGCGCGGGCACGCGGAGAAGGTGGGCCTGACCATCGACCGCACCTACTCCTTCCCCTTCGCGCGCTCGGTCGGCAAGGTCTTCCCCTACAACGAGTTCATCCTGGTCGCCCGCACCTAGCCCGTGTCTTCCGGATCGGGCCCGGCCCCGCCTCACGGCACCCGGGCGGTCCACTCCGGGGTGGCGAACTTCGTCTCCGCGAGCTCCTTCGCCCGGGCCAGCTCCTCCTCCGTGACCGTGCCCTCGGACAGGCCGTAACGGGAGCGGAAGGAGGCGACCATCCGCTCGATGACCGCCTCCCGGGGCAGCCCGGTCTGGCGGCGCAGCGGGTCCACGCGCTTCTTGGCGCTCTTGGTGCCCTTGTCGGAGAGCTTCTCCCGGCCGATGCGCAGCACCTCGGTCATCTTGTCGGCGTCGATGTCGTACGCCATGGTCACGTGGTGCAGCACCGCACCGCCGCCCGTGACCATGCGCTTCTGCGCGGCGCCCGCGATCTTGCCCGCCTCGGTCGCGATGTCGTTGAGCGGCTGGTACCACGCCTTGACGCCCATGTCGCCGAGGGCGCCCAGCACCCAGTCGTCCAGATACGCGTAGCTGTCGGTGAAGGACAGGCCCTGGACCAGGGCGTCGGGGACCGAGAGCGAGTACGTGATGGTGTTGCCCGGCTCGATGAACATCGCCCCGCCGCCGCTGATCCGGCGCACCACCTCGATGCCGTGCCGCTCCGCCGCCTCCGGGTCCACCTCGTTGCGCAGCGACTGGAAGCTGCCGATGACGACGGCGGGGGAGCCCCACTCCCACACCCGCAGGGTCGGCGGCCGGCGGCCCGCGGCGACCTCGGCGGTCAGCACCTCGTCGAGCGCCATGTGCAGGGCGGGGGACTGCGGCGGCTCGTGGATCAGCTGCCAGGCGTAGTCCGTCCAGTCCGTGGCGTGCGCCAGGGCCCGGCGGACCGCCACCCCGATGCCCTCCGTGGTCAGCCCGTACATCTGCGTCCCCGGCGGCAGCGCCGCGTCGATCCGGGCGGCGAGACCGGCCGCGTCCGTGTCGGCCGCTGCGCCCTCCAGCGCGCGGTCGATCGCCAGGATCGCCTCGTCGGGTTCCAGGAAGAAGTCGCCCGCGACCCGGACCCGGCGCAGCGCGCCGTCCTCCACGTCGAGGTCGACGACGACCAGCTTGCCGCCCGGAACCTTGTACTCGCCGTGCACGGGACCCTCCCTGGATGTAAGGGGTGAACTCGATCAAAGCGTACTCGGGGCCCGCCGGTCGTCCCCCGGTTGTCCACAGGTCGTCGCGGGGCCTCCGGAATGTCAGCCGGTTGTGCTTGGCTGGTCACATGACCGGACACAGCGAGCTCACGGACCCGACCGCCCCCTCCGCCGACGCCTTCGGCGCCTTCCTCGCCCACGTCCTCGCCGGCGGCACGAGCGAGGTGGAGGAGGCGGTCCGCAAGGCGGCGGCCGCCGAGATCATGCCGCGCTTCCGGCAGCTCGGCGCGGAGGAGATCGTCGAGAAGAACGGGCCGCACGACCTGGTCACCGTCGCCGACCGGGCCGCCGAGGCCCACCTGACCGCCTCCCTCACCGCCCTGCTTCCCGGCTCCGTCGTCGTCGGCGAGGAGGCCGTGCACGCCGACCCCGCGGTGTACGAGGCGCTCAAGGGCGACGCCCCCGTCTGGATCGTCGACCCCGTGGACGGCACCCGCCAGTTCGTGCACGGTGAGGCGGGCTTCTGCACCCTGGTCGCCCTCGCCCGGCACGGCGAGCTCCTGGCCTCCTGGACCTACGCGCCCGTCCTGGAGGAGCTGGCCGTCGCCGTGCGCGGCGGCGGGGCCACGGTCAACGGGGAGGTCATACGGTCGGGCTCGCCCGCCCCGGGAGCGGCCCTCGCCATCGCCACCTCGCACCCCGACTACACCACCCCCGACCAGAAGCGCGCCCTGCTCGGACTGCGCACCGAGGGCGTCCGCCCCCGCCCCTGCGGCTCGGCGGGCCTGGAGTACCTGGCCGTCGCCAAGGGCGAGCTCGACGCCGTCGCCTTCTCCTGGGAGTACGCCTGGGACCACGCCGCCGGACTGCTCCTGGTCGCGGAGGCGGGCGGCACGGACCGCACCCTCACCGGCGAGCGGTACCGCATCACCGGGGGCAACGCGCTGCCCTTCACCGCGGCCCGGGACGCGGCCACCGCGGAGTGGGTCCGGTCACTGCTCGGGGCCGGGTAAGTCCCTTACGGAGCCGCACCTATGCTGGGATCCTGGCCATCGGCTGACGAAGGAGTCCGAAGGTGACGTCGATGCTCGATGCCGTCGTCGTGGGGGCGGGACCCAACGGACTGACCGCCGCCGTGGAGCTCTCCCGGCGCGGCTTCTCCGTGGCGGTCTTCGAGGCGAAGTCCACCGTGGGCGGCGGAGCGCGGACCGAGGAGCTCACGCTCCCCGGCTTCCGCCACGACCCCTGCTCGGCGGTCCACCCGCTGGGCGCCGGATCGCCGGTCTTCAAGACGATGCCGCTGGACCGCCACGGCCTGGAGTGGCTGCACCCCGCGCTGCCCATGGCCCACCCCTGGGACGACGGCACCGCGGCCGTCCTCTCCCGCTCCGTCGCCGAGACCGCCGCCTCCTTCGGCCCGCGCGACGCCGGCACCTACCGGCGGCTCGTCGCGCCCTTCCTCGGCAGGTGGGACACCCTCAGCGCGGACTTCATGCAGCTGCCGCTCACGGCGCTGCCCCGCGACCCGGTCACCCTCGCCCGCTTCGGACTCGCCGGCGTCCCGCCGTCGACCTGGCTGACCCGCCGCTTCCGCGACGAGAAGGCGCGCGCCCTGTTCGCCGGGCTCGTCGGCCATGTCATCGCCCCGCTCGACGGCTTCGCGACCAGCGCCGTCGGCCTGGTCTTCGCGCTGGCCGCGCACGCGGGCGGCTGGCCGCTGCCCCGCGGCGGCTCCCAGTCCATCTCCGACGCCCTCGCCGCGTACCTCAAGGAGCTCGGCGGCGCCGTCCACACCGACTACGAGGTCAAGCGGCTGGACGACCTCCCGCCGGCCCGCGCGTACGTCTTCGACACCTCGCCCACCGCCCTCGCCCGGATCGCCGGCCTCGGCGGCCACTACGACTCCTACCGCTACGGCGCCAGCGCGTTCAAGATCGACTACGCGCTCTCGGGGCCCGTGCCGTGGACCGCCGAGGCCGCGCGCCGGGCCGGCACCGTCCAGATCGGTCCCACCGCGGGGGAGATCGGCACCGCCCTGCGCCAGGCCTCCTCCGGCACGGCCCCCGACACCCCCTTCCTCATCGCCGCCCAGCCCAGCCTCGTCGACCCCGGCCGCGCCCCCGAGGGCAAGCACGTCTTCTGGGTCTACGGCCACGTCCCCAACGGCTGGCGGGGCGACCTCACCGACGCGATCGAGCGGCAGATCGAGCGCTTCGCCCCCGGCTTCCGCGACCTCGTCCTGGCCCGCGCCACCGCCGGCCCGCCCGAACTCGCTGAGCGCAACGCGAACTACGTCGGCGGCGACATCGCCTGCGGTGCCGCCCGCGGCCTCCAGCTGGTGCTGCGCCCCAAGCTGTCCCTCTTCCCCTACTCCACCCCGCACCCGGCGGTCTTCCTCTGCTCCTCCGCCACCCCGCCGGGCCCCGGGGTCCACGGCATGTCCGGGCACAACGCGGCCAAGGCGGTCTGGCGCCGACTGCGCGCCCTCGTCCGGTAGGCCGCCGCCGGGACCTCCGCCCGCCCCCGGGCCGACCCGGCCCGCCCCGCTCCGTCCGGTAAAGCCCGTGCGGGACCGGGGCGGGTGGCGGGAGGATGGAGAGATGACCAGCAGGCCCTCGATCGTCCTCGTCCTGGGCGACATCACGTACCAGCACGCCGACGTCATCGTGAACGCCGCCAACTCCTCGCTGCTCGGCGGCGGAGGGGTGGACGGCGCGATCCACCGCAAGGGCGGACCCGCGATCCTCGCCGAGTGCCGCGCCCTGCGCGCCGGCCACTACGGCCGCGGCCTGCCCACCGGCCGCGCCGTCGCCACCACCGCGGGCGAGCTCGCCGCCCGCTGGGTCGTCCACACCGTCGGCCCCGTGTACAGCCGGGAGGAGGACCGCTCCGAGCTGCTGGCCTCCTGCTACGGGGAATCCCTGCGGGTGGCCGCCGAGCTCGGGGCCGAGACCGTCGCCTTCCCCGCCGTCTCCACCGGGATCTTCGGCTGGCCCATGGACGACGGCGCGCGCATCGCGATCCGCACCGTCCGCGAGGAGGCCGCCGCCCCCGTCAAGGAGGTCCGCTTCGTGCTCTTCGACCGGGAGGCGTACGAGGTCTTCGTCACGGCGCTCGCGGAGGCCGACGCCGGCGGACGTTGATGTCGTTTTCTCGCCAGCCGGGCCGCCGCCGATCACGGATCCTTGAGCCATGCACACCGACACCGAGCGCTGCGTGCGGGCCGTCCGCTCGAAGGACGCCCGCTTCGACGGCGTCTTCTTCACCGCCGTCCGCACCACTCGGATCTACTGCCGGCCCAGCTGCCCGGCCGTCCCGCCCAAGGACGAGAACATGGAGTTCCACCCCAGCGCCGCCTCCTGCCAGCGGGCCGGGTTCCGGGCCTGCAAGCGCTGCCGCCCCGACACCAGCCCCGGCTCGCCGCAGTGGGACGTGCGCGCCGACGCCGTCGCCCGTGCCATGCGCCTGATCCGGGACGGGGTCGTGGACCGGGAGGGCGTGCCGGGGCTCGCCGCCCGGCTCGGCTACTCCGCCCGCCAGATCGAGCGGCAGCTGCTCGCCGAGCTCGGCGCCGGGCCGCTCGCGCTCGCCCGCGCCCAGCGCGCCCAGACCGCCCGGCTGCTCATCGAGACCACCCCGCTGCCGATGGCCGAGATCGCCTTCGCGGCCGGCTTCTCCTCCATCCGCACCTTCAACGACACCGTCCGCGAGGTCTTCGCCCTCGCCCCCGGCGAACTCCGCTCCCGCGCCGGCGGACCCCGCACCGCCCCCGCCGCGACCCCCGGCACGATCGCCCTCCGGCTGCCGTTCCGCGCCCCGCTCAACCCCTCCAACCTCTTCGGCCACCTCGCCGCGACCGCCGTCCCCGGCGTCGAGGAGTGGCGCGACGGCGCCTACCGCAGGACCCTCGCCCTCCCGTACGGGCACGGCATCGTCGCCCTCGCGCCCCGCGCCGACCACGTCCTGTGCCGGCTCTCCCTCACCGACCCCCGCGACCTCACCCACGCCATTAGCCGCTGCCGCTGGCTGCTCGACCTGGACGCTGACCCCGTCGCCGTCGACGGGCAGCTGCGCGCCGACCCGCTGCTCGCGCCGCTGGTCGACGCGGCGCCCGGACGACGGGTGCCGCGCACCGTGGACGCCGCCGAGTTCGCCGTCCGGGCCGTGCTCGGCCAGCAGGTCTCCACGGCCGCCGCCCGCACCCACGCGGCCCGCCTGGTCACCGCGCACGGCGTCCCCGTCGACGACCCCGAGGGCGGTCTCACCCACCTCTTCCCGGCCCCCGCGGCCCTCGCCGGGCTCGACCCGGAGACCCTCGCGCTGCCCCGCAGCCGCCGCACCACCCTGCTCACCCTCGTCCGGGCCCTCGCCGACGGCGCCCTCACCCTGGGCCCGGAGAGCGACTGGGACGAGGCCCGTGCCCGGCTGCGGGACCTGCCCGGCTTCGGCCCGTGGACCACCGAGGTCATCGCGATGCGCGCGCTCGGCGACCCCGACGCCTTCCTCCCCGGCGACCTCGGCGTCCGCCGTGCCGCCGAAGGCCTCGGCCTGCCCGGCACCCCCGCCGCGCTCACCGCCCGCGCCGCCCACTGGCGGCCCTGGCGGGCCTACGCGGTCCAGTACCTCTGGGCCACCGACGCCCACCCGATCAACCACCTCCCCGCCTAAGGAAGCGCCGCCCCATGCCCACCCTCCAGCACACGGTCGTGGACAGCCCCTACGACCCGCTGACCCTGGTAGCCGTCGACGGCGTCCTCAGCCGCATCCACATGACCGGCCAGCGCCACCGCCCGCCGGAGGACACCTTCGGCACGCCCGACCCCCGCCCCTTCGACGAGGCGGTCCGCCAGCTCGACGCCTACTTCGCCGGCGAACTCACCGCGTTCGACCTGCCGTTGCACCTCGTCGGCACCCCGTTCCAGCTGCGCGTCTGGGAGCAGCTGAGGCTCATCCCGTACGGGGAGACCCGGACGTACGGCGAACTCGCCGAGGCCCTCGGCAACCCCGGCGCCTCCCGCGCGGTCGGCCTGGCCAACGGCAAGAACCCGGTCTCCATCGTCGTCCCCTGCCACCGCGTCATCGGCGCCGGCGGCTCCCTCACCGGCTACGGCGGCGGCCTGGACCGCAAGCAGCGCCTGCTCGCCTTCGAGTCGGGCGCCGGAGCCGCCGGGGACACCCTCTTCTAGGCGGTGTCTAGCGCAGCCGCTCCAGCAGCGCGGGCAGCGCCGTCCCGATCGGCTCGCGCACGACCTCGTCCGCCAGCGGATCGTACGGCGTGGGCTCGGCGTTCACGATGATCAGCCGGGCCCCGTGCTCGGCCGCGATCCCCGCGAGCGAGGCGGCCGGCTGCGCCTGCAGGCTCGTGCCGACGGCGACGAACACCTCGGCCGCCTTGGCGATGGACATCGCGTTCCCCAGCACCACCGGGTCCAGCCGCTGGCCGAACATCACCGTCGCCGTCTTGAGGATCCCGCCGCACTCCGCACAGGCCGGGTCGTCCTCGCCGGCCCGCACCCGGTCCAGGGCCTCGGCCGTCGACGAGCGGGCGTGGCACGCGGTGCAGACCACCGAGCGCGCGGAGCCGTGCAGTTCGAGCACCTTGCGCTCGGGGACCCCGGCGGCCTGGTGCAGCCCGTCCACGTTCTGCGTCACCACCCGCAGCGCGTGCCCGCTCTTCTCGAAGGCCGCGACCGCGTGGTGCGCCACGTTCGGCTCGGCGCTCAGGACCGGACCGTCGAGCCGCATCCGCCAGGAGCGGCGGCGGACGTCCGGGTCGGCCATGTACGGCCCGTAGGTGACGAGCCGCTCGGCCTCCGGGTCGCGCCGCCAGAGCCCGTCGGGGCCCCGGTAGTCGGGGATGCCCGAGTCGGTGGAGATTCCGGCTCCGCTGAGGATCGCGACCATGCTCATGCCGCGAGCGTAGAGCGGCCCGAACGCCCCGCGCGAGCCGATAATCCGGTCGGCGTCCCTGCCCGTGGCCGCACGGCTCAGCGGGCCGGGCGGCCGTCCTCCAGCTCCGCCGGGCCGTTGCCGGCCGCCAGGGCGTCGAGGGCCGCCAGCACCCGCGGGCCCAGACTGCCCGGCAGGTGGGCCGTGGCCTCGGCCGGGTCGATCAGCTTCCAGGAGACCAGCTCCTTCTCCTGGAGCCGGATCGCCGCGCACTGCGCGTCCGACAGCACCCCGCCGTCGTACAGGTACGCCACGATCGGCGGCCGTCCCGTCCGCTGCGCCCAGTCGACCGCCAGGAGCGGGCCCAGCGGCACGTCCAGGCCGATCTCCTCGGCGGTCTCCCGGCGGGCCGCCTGGCGGGGCGTCTCGCCCGTGTCGGACTCGACCGTGCCGCCCGGCAGCGCCCAGCCCTCCCGGTAGTTCGGCTCCACGATCAGGATCCGGCCGGCGGCGTCCCGGAAGAGCGCGGCGGCCGCGGCCAGCACACGGGGCAGGCCCGCGATGTACGTGGCGTAGTCGGCGGGTTCGGAGGTCGTCATCCCGTCAGCGTAGCGAGCCGCAGGGTCCGTTCGGCGAGTTCGCCGATCCGCACGCCGTCGTAGCCGGACACCGCGCTGCGCACCCGGTCGCGCAGCGGCTCCGACCACTGCGGCGGGATGGCCGCCGCCCCGCACAGCACGCCGGCCACCGAGCCGGCGGTCGCCCCGTTGGAGTCGGTGTCCAGCCCGCCGCGCACGGTGAGCGTGATGGTACGGGTGAAGTCGCCCTCCCCGTACAGGAGTCCGGCGGTCAGCACCGCCGCGTTGGGGACGGTGTGGATCCAGCCGAGGCCGCCGGTCTCCTTCCGCAGCTCGGCGAGGGTCTCGGACCACTCCAGGCCCGCCTCGTGCAGGGTCATGGTGTGCCGCACCGCCCTGGCGAGCCGGCTGCTCGCCGGGACGCGCTCCAGGGCGGTCTCCAGGGCGGCGCGCGGGCCGGGCGCGGTGAAGGCCGCGGCGACCAGGGCGGCCGCCCACATCGCCCCGTACACCCCGTTGCCCGTGTGCGACAGGACCGCGTCCCGGCGGGCCAGCGAGGCGGCCCGGCGCGGGTCGCCGGGGGAGGTCCAGCCGTAGACGTCCGCACGGATCAGCGCCCCGATCCACTCCTGGTGCGGATTGTCGTACGTGGCCGTCAGCGGGGGCTTCAGCCCGTTGGCGAGGTTGCGGTAGGCGACCCGCTCGGCGGTGAAGGTCTGCAGATAGGGCAGCCGCAGCAGCCACAGCTCGCCGACCTGCTCGGTGGTGAAGGCGAAGCCCCGTGTCTCCAGGAGGTGCAGGACCAGGATCGAGTAGTCGATGTCGTCGTCCCGGCAGCTGCCGTGGATCCGGCCGCGCACGCACTGCGGCCACTCGGGCCGCAGCTCGAAGCCGTCCGCGTCGGCGGTGGGGGGCGGGGGCAGGTAGTCGGTGAGCGGGAGGGCGTCGGTGAGCCGCAGGTAGGCGTCGATCCGCTCGGGCGTCCAGTGGTCGCCGCGCTCGACCGGCTTGCCGAGCATGTTCCCCGCGATCCGCCCCGTCCAGCCGCCGAGGATCCGGTCGGCGAGTTCGCCGTGCTTGAGGAGGCCCATGCGTCCGGTGTACCGAACGCGCCGGCGCCGCGCGCGCCGACGCACCCGCGCGGCCCAGCGCGCCCGGTCCGACCGGTGGCCCGGGCGGCGGGTCCGGCCCGGCCGGCCGGTTCCCCCCCCCGGGCCGATGCCCGGCGCCCGCTCCGGGCCCGCGCGGCCCGATCCCGCGCCGGTCCGGGCCCGCGCGGCCCGATCCCGCGCCGGTCCGGCCCCGTCGCCCTGATCCGGCACCCGGTCCCGCCGCTCAGCCGTCCTCGCCGCCGGTACGGGACTTCGCCGCCCGGCGCAGCCGGTGGTGCCGGGACGGACCCTGCTCGGTGATCGCCTCGCCGACCGCCGCCCGGACCGCGTCCCGCACCCCGTGCAGCGCCTGGTGCCGGGCCGGGCCCGCGCCCGGGTCCTCGCGGAGCTCCTTCAGGAGGGCCCAGCACAGGCCCAGCATCACCAGTACGAAGGGCAGCGCGACCAGGATGGTCGCCGTCTGCAGCGAGCTGAGTCCGCCCGCCACCAGCAGCACCGCCGCGACCGCGGCCATCAGCACGCCCCAGGCCACCACCAGCCAGGTCGGCGGGTCCAGCGCGCCCCTGCTGGTCAGCGAGCCCATCACCAGGGAGGCCGAGTCGGCGCTGGTCACGAAGTAGGTCATCACCAGGAGCATCGCCAGGTACGAGGTGACCGTGCCGATCGGCAGCGCGTCGAGCATCGCGAACAGCGAGGCCTCCGGGCCGTCCTTGACCGCGCTCGCCAGGTCCGCCTCGCCGGTGGACTGCAGCCGGATCGCGGTGCCGCCCATCACGCAGAACCAGATGACCGTCGCCCCCGAGGGCACGAGCAGCACCCCGAAGAGGAACTCCCGCACGGTCCGGCCGCGCGAGATGCGGGCGATGAAGGTGCCGACGAAGGGGGCCCAGGACAGCCACCACGCCCAGTAGAAGATCGTCCAGGCGCCCAGCCAGGCCCGGTCCGTGAACGCCCCGGTGCGGCTGGCCATCGGCAGCAGCTGGTGCAGGTAGCCGCCGACCGAGGCCGGGATGGTGTCGAGGACGTAGACGGTGGGGCCGATCAGGAAGACGAAGAGCGCCATGCAGCCGGCGAGCACGATGTTCAGCGTGGAGAGCCACTTCACGCCCTTGTGCAGGCCGGAGAAGGCCGAGAGGACGAAGGCCGCCGACAGCGAGACGATGATGATCAGCTCGGTGGCCGTGGAGTCCTTCACCCCCATCGTCAGGTTCAGGCCCTCGGCGACCTGGAGCGCGCCGAGCCCCAGGCTGGTCGCCGTGCCGAAGACCGTCGCGAAGACCGCGAGCAGGTCGATCGCCTTGCCCGGCCAGGACCGGGCCCTGCGCTCGCCCATCAGCGGGACGAAGGCGGCGCTGAGGGTGTTGCCGCGCCCCTTGCGGAAGCCCGCGTAGGCCAGGGCGAGGCCCGCGATGCCGTAGATCGCCCACGGGGTGAGCGTCCAGTGGAAGAACGAGTACTCCAGGGCCGTCCGGGCCGCCTCCCCGGACTGCGGCGGCACCCCGCTCGCCGGTGGCGGGCTCAGGAAGTGCTGGAGCGGTTCGCCCACGCCGTAGAACATCAGGCCGATGCCCATTCCGGCGCTGAACATCATCGCGATCCAGGCGAGATTGGTGAATTCCGGCTCCGAATCGTCGGCGCCGAGCCGGATACGGCCGTAACGGCTCAGCGCGATCACCACGCACAGCACCAGGAAGACGTCGGCGGCGGTCACGAAGAGCCAGGCGAAATTCGACAGGACCCAGTTCAGGGCGGAGGAGGAGGCGCTGTCGAAGGAGTCCTTGCCGAGGGCCGCCCAGCCGACCACGCCGACGACGACCGCCATGCCGAGGGCGATGACTTTCGCGTCGGGGCCGGGGGAGGGGGCCGGACCAGGGCCTTCTCCTGATGTTTGATCGATCGGTTCCGTACTCATGATGGCCCACTATGGTGCGGAATATCGCTTTATCAGGGGGTGGCACGCCGTCTTGCCGTGCGGATAAGGTCGGCCTCGGCGCGACTGCACGTTCGAAAGCAAGGGATGCAAGGTGACGGACGGAGCAGTAACTGAGGTCGCACGCGTACTGGTCGCGGCCGACAAGTTCAAGGGTTCGCTCACGGCCGTACAGGTCGCGGAGCGGGTCACGGCCGGCCTGCGACAGGTCGTCCCGGAGCTCGAAGTGGAGACACTGCCCGTCGCGGACGGCGGCGACGGCACCGTCGCGGCCGCGGTCGCGGCCGGGTTCGAGCGCCATGAGGTCACCGTGACCGGGCCGCTCGGCGAGCCCGTCACAGCGGCGTTCGCGCTGCGCGGGACCACGGCGGTGGTGGAGATGGCGGAGGCCTCCGGCCTCCAGCTCCTGCCGGCCGGAGTCTTCGCGCCGCTCACCGCCACGACCTACGGCTCCGGCGAGCTGCTGCGCGCGGCCCTCGACGCCGGTGCCGACACGATCGTCTTCGGCGTGGGCGGCAGCGCCACCACGGACGGCGGCGCCGGCATGCTCGCCGCGCTCGGCGCGGTCTTCCTGGACGCGGACGGCGCCCCGGTCGGCCCCGGCGGCGGCGCCCTCGCGGGCCTGGCCTCCGCCGACCTGTCCGGAGTCGACCCCCGCTTCGCCGCCGTGGACCTGGTCCTCGCCAGCGACGTGGACAACCCGCTGACCGGTCCGAAGGGCTGCGCCGCGGTGTACGGCCCGCAGAAGGGCGCCACCCCGGAGGACGTGGCCGCCCTCGACGCGGCCCTCGCGCACTACGCGCGGATCCTGGAGAAGGCCATCGGCCCCAAGGCCGCCGAGCTGGCCGCCTCCCCGGGCGCCGGCGGCGCCGGCGGCATCGGCTACGGTGCCCTGCTCCTCGACGCGAGCTTCCGTCCCGGCATCGAGCTGATGCTGGAGGTGCTGGGCTTCGCCCCGGCCCTGGAGCGCGCCACCCTCGTCATCACCGGCGAGGGCTCTCTCGACGAGCAGACCCTGCACGGCAAGGCCCCGGCGGGCGTCGCCGCGGCGGCCCGGGCGGCGGGCAAGGAGGTCGTCGCGGTCTGCGGGCGGCTCGCCCTGCCTCCCGAGGCCCTGGGGTCCGCCGGGATCCGGCGCGCCTACCCGCTGACCGACCTGGAGCCGGAGCCCGCGAAGTCCATGGCCGACGCGGGACCGCTCCTGGAACGGGTCGCGGCGAACATCGCACGGGACTTCCTCCGCTAGGCGGCGTCTTCCGGACCGGGCCGGATCAGGAGTCACGGCCCGGCCCCCGGAGCCGCCGGACACGTGTACGTAACACGCACATGTGAAGCTCGGCCGCATGAACGCACGTATCGACAGCATCCGGCCACTGACCGCCGAGGATGTCCTCCAGGAGGCCCCTGACGGGCTCGCGGAGCTCCTGGTGGACGCGGTGGCCGGCGGGGCCTCCATCGGCTTCCTGGCGCCCCTGGACGCCGCGGAGGCCGCCGCCTGGTGGGCCGCGGTGGCCGGCACCCGGGCGGTCTGGGCGGCGTACGGCCCGGAGGGCGAGGTGCTCGGGGCCGTCACCCTGGTCCGGGACGACAAGGCCAACGGGCGGCACCGCGGCGAGATCGCCAGGCTGGTGGTGCACCGCGCGGCCCGCGGCCGGGGCCTCGGGCCGCGGCTCCTGGCCACCGCCGAGGCCCACGCGGCCGCCACCGGGCTCACCCTGCTGGTCCTCGACACCGAGACGGGCAGCCCCGCCGAGCGCCTCTACCGGGCGGCGGGCTGGACCGAGGCGGGCACGATCCCGGACTTCGCCGCCGCCCCGGACGGCACGCTCCGGGCCACCACCCTCTTCTACAAGCGGCTGGGCTGACCTGGAGGCGGCCGAGCCGCGGACGTACGCGGAAGGGCCCCGGACGCTCTCACGTCCGGGGCCCTTCCGTATGTCCTGCGGTCCCGCTACGGCAGCTGCGCCGCCTGCGCCTGCCGCGCCTCCCGGCTCTCACGCCGGTTGTCGCGGAAGGTGTTCACTCGCCGGGCCGTCGCGAAGAGGGGGATCACGGCGCCCAGCACCACCTGCAGTGCGCAGCCGGTCTGGAGCAGGAAGGCTCCGCCCGGTGCGTCGAACGCCCACGCCGCGAGCATCGCCATCGCGCCGACGATCCAGCTGAGCATCGCCACCGCGAGGACGCCCCGCGGCTTCGGGTACTCGACCCGGCTCACCATCAGCCAGGCGACCCCGATGATCGCGAGCAGCGTCGGGATGAACGGCAGCTCCAGCAGGATGATCGACACGACGGTCAGCGCGCCGAAGGGGCTCGGCATGCCCTGGAACATGCCGTCCTTCATCGTCACGCAGGAGAACCGGGCGAGTCTCAGCACCACCGCGAGCAGCACCACGATCGCGGCGAGCGCCGAGACCTTCTGCTGCGCGTCGTCCGCGACCATCCCGTACACGAGCACGAAGTAGGCCGGGGCGAGGCCGAAGCTGATCAGGTCCGACAGGTTGTCGAGCTCGGCGCCCATCGGCGAGCTGCGGAGCTTGCGCGCCACGATGCCGTCGAAGAGGTCGAAGATCGCCGCGGCCAGCATCAGGATCACGGCGGTGGCGGCGCTGTTGCGCGCCATGCCGGTCTCGCTGCTGCCGGTCAGGTGCGGGATGAGGATGCCGGTGGTGGTGAAGTACACCGCCATGAAGCCGCACGTGGCGTTACCGAGCGTGAGGGCGTCCGCTATGGACAGCCTCAGCGACAGCGGCATCTCCTCGGCGTCCTCGGCGGCCTCCGCCTCCGCGTCGGCGACCCAGTCGGCCGCCCGTGTGTCGGGATCAATCACGGTCAATGCGAGTCACCCCCGCGGTCGTGGTCTGTCCGACCTCGACGGCGACCTCGACACCCTCCGGAAGGTAGATGTCGACGCGCGACCCGAAGCGGATCAGACCGATGCGGTCACCCTGCTCGACCTTCGTCCCCTGGGGGATGTACGGCACGATGCGCCGGGCGACGGCACCCGCGATCTGGACCATCTCGATGTCGCCGAGCTCGGTGTCGAAGTGCCAGACAACGCGCTCGTTGTTCTCGCTCTCCTTGTTGAACGCCGGCACGAAGCCGCCGGGGACGTGCTCCACGGACGTCACCGTGCCGGCCAGCGGCGCCCGGTTGACGTGGACGTTCAGCGGGCTCATGAAGATGGCGACGCGGGTGCGCCCGTCCTTCCACGGCATGATGCTCTGCACCACGCCGTCGGCGGGCGAGATGACCCGGCCCTGAGCGATCTCGCGCTCGGGGTCGCGGAAGAACCACAGCATGCCGGCCGCGAGAGCGGTGGTCGGCACGGCGATCGCCGCGGCGCGCTTCGACTTGCGGGAGCGCGCGAGGCTGAGCGCCGCGGTGGCGACGGTCGGCAGAAGCCACGGCGATGCTCCGCGTGCGATGCGAACGCCCTTGCGGCTGTCGCGAGGTGCAGAGGTTTGGCTGTGGGGCATGGATGACCTTCGTAGCGGATGATGCCGCGCTGGCAACAGGGGGACGGCGGCTTTCCGGCGATGCTATCGGTTGCGGGGCGCAACTGGGCAAGCCAGGAACCGAGTCGGCGGCCGGAAGGCGAACACGGGGTGTGATCTTCTTCGCGGCCGAACCGACTCAAAAGCGACAATCAGCCCTGGAATCGGTACTCCTCCAGGAGGCGGCGGCCAATGATCATTTTCTGGATCTCGGCGGTACCTTCACCGATGAGCAGCATCGGGGCCTCGCGGTAGAGGCGCTCGATCTCGTACTCCTTCGAGAACCCGTAGCCACCGTGAATGCGGAACGCATCCTCGACGACCTCCTTGCAGTATTCGGAGGCGAGGTACTTCGCCATCCCCGCTTCGAGGTCGTTTCGTTCCCCGGAGTCCTTTTTGCGTGCTGCGTTCACCATCATCGCATGAGCGGCCTCGACCTTGGTAGCCATCTCGGCCAGCTTGAACTGAATCGCCTGGTGCTGGGCGATCGGCTTACCGAAAGTATGACGCTGCTGGGCATACTGGACGCCGAGTTCGAAAGCACGCTGCGCGACGCCGCAACCACGGGCCGCCACGTTGACGCGGCCGACCTCCACGCCGTCCATCATTTGGTAAAACCCTCGTCCGGTCTCGCCGCCGAGGACCCGATTGGCCGGAATGCGCAGTCCGTCCATGATGAGTTCGGTCGTGTCGACGCCCTTGTAACCCATCTTCTCGATCTTGCCGGGAATGGTGAGTCCGGGCCGGACCTCTCCGAATCCGGGCTCCTTCTCGACGAGGAAGGTCGTCATCGACTTGTGGGGGGCCGTCCCCTCGGGGTGTCCTTCGTCACTTCGGACGAGAACGGCGACCAGCGTTGACGTGCCGCCGTTCGTCAGCCACATCTTCTGGCCGTTGAGGACGTACTCGTCGCCGTCCCTGACCGCCTTGGACGTGATCGCCGACACGTCCGAGCCCAGGCCCGGCTCCGACATCGAGAACGCGCCCCGCGTCTCGCCGGCGGCCATCCGCGGGAGGAAGTAGTCCTTCTGCTCCTGGGTGCCGTGCTGCTTGAGCATGTACGCCACGATGAAGTGGGTGTTGATGATGCCGGAGACCGACATCCAGCCGCGCGCGATCTCCTCCACGCACAGCGCGTAGGTGAGCAGCGACTCACCCAGGCCCCCGTACTCCTCGGGGATCATCAGACCGAAGACGCCGAGCTCCTTGAGCCCGTCGACGATCTGCTGGGGGTACTCGTCACGGTGCTCCAGCTCCGTCGCGACCGGGATGATCTCCTTGTCGACGAAGTCCCGGACGGTGGCGAGGATCTCCTGCTGGACGTCGGTCAGACCGTGGGTCTGGGCGAGTCGCGCCATGACTACTTCCCCTGTTCCTTGAGCTGGGGGCGGCCGGGCTGCTCGCCGCCGCGCGCTTCGATGTACTCGGCGGTCGGGACCATCACCTTGCGGCGGAAGACGCACACCAGGGTGCCGTCCTGCTTGTAGCCCTTGGTCTCGACGTAGACGATGCCCCGGTCGGTCTTCGACTTCGACGGCGTCTTGTCCAGGACGGTCGTCTCGCCGTAGATCGTGTCGCCGTGGAAGGTCGGCGCGACGTGGCGCAGCGACTCGATCTCCAGGTTGGCGATCGCCTTGCCCGAGACGTCCGGGACGGACATGCCGAGCAGCAGCGAGTAGATGTAGTTGCCGACGACGACGTTCCGCTTGAAATCGGTCGTGTTCTCCGCGTAATTCACGTCCATGTGCAGCGGATGGTGGTTCATCGTCAGCAGGCAGAAGAGATGGTCGTCGTACTCGGTGACCGTCTTCCCGGGCCAGTGCTTGTAGACGGCGCCGATCTCGAATTCTTCGTAGGTGCGGCCGAACTGCATGGAACTCAGGCCTCCGGGATCTCGAACTTGGTGGTGCGCTGCATTCCGGCGGCCCGGCCCTTGCCGGAGATGACCAGGGCCATCTTGCGGGAGGCCTCGTCGATCATCTCGTCGCCGAGCATGGCCGAGCCCTTCTTCCCGCCGGCCTCGGACGTGTAGTAGTCGTACGCGTCGAGGATCAGCTCCGCGTGGTCGAAGTCCTCCTGCGCGGGGGAGAAGATCTCGTTCGCCGCGGCGACCTGGTCCGGGTGCAGCACCCACTTGCCGTCGAAGCCGAGGGCGGCGGCGCGCTGGGCGACCGCGCGGTAGCCCTCCTGGTTCCGGATCTGGAGGTACGGGCCGTCGATCGCCTGCAGGTTGTTGGCGCGGGCGGCCATCAGGATGCTCATCAGGATGTGGTGGTACGCGTCCGCCGGGTAGCCGGGCGGCTGCTCGCCGACGACCAGGGACTTCATGTTGATGGAGGCCATGAAGTCGGCCGGGCCGAAGATGATGGTCTCCACGCGCTGCGAGGCCTGGGCGATCGCGTTGACCTGGGTGAGGCCCTGGGCGTTCTCGATCTGCGCCTCGATGCCGATCTTGCCGACCTCGAAGCCCATGGTCTTCTCGATCTGGGTGAGCAGCAGGTCGAGCGCGACGATCTGCTCGGCGTTCTGGACCTTCGGCAGCATGATGCAGTCGAGGTTCTGGCCGGCGCCCTCGACGACCGTGACGACGTCCCGGTAGGTCCAGTGGGTCGTCCAGTCGTTGACGCGCACGACCCGGGTCTTGCCGGTCCAGTCGCCCTCGTTGAGGAACTTCACGATGGTGTGCCGGGCCTCGGGCTTGGCCAGCGGCGCGCAGGCGTCCTCCAGGTCGAGGAAGACCTGGTCGGCCGCGAGCCCCTGGGCCTTCTCCAGGAAGCGCGGGTTCGAGCCGGGCACCGCGAGGCAGGAGCGACGGGGGCGCAGCCGGTTCACGGGCGTGCTGGTCATGCGGGAACCTCCAGGGGGTCGAGCTTGTTCGCTTTCCGGATCTCGTCGACGATACGGCCGATGATCCCGGTGATACCGAAGTCCTTCGGGGTGAAGACGGCGGCCACTCCCGCGGCCCTGAGCTCCTCGGCGTCGGCGTTCGGGATGATCCCGCCGACGACCACCGGGATGTCGGCCGCGCCGGCCACCTTGAGGCGGTCCAGGACGTCCGGCACGAGCTGGGCGTGCGAGCCGGAGAGGATCGACAGGCCGACGGCGTGCACGTCCTCCTCCAGGGCCGCGTCCACGATCTGCTCCGGGGTGAGCCGGATGCCCTGGTAGACCACCTCGAAGCCGGCGTCGCGGGCCCGCACGGCGATCTGCTCGGCGCCGTTGGAGTGCCCGTCCAGGCCCGGCTTGCCGACCAGGAAGCGCAGCTTGCCGACGCCCATGTCCTCGGCCGTGCGGTCCACCTTGCGGCGCACCTCGGCCAGCGGGGAGCCCGCCTCGGCCGGGACGGCCACCGGGGCGGAGGAGACGCCGGTCGGGGCCCGGAACTCGCCGAAGACCTCGCGCAGCGCCCCGGACCACTCGCCCGTGGTGACGCCGGCCCTGGCGCACTCCAGGGTCGCCTCCATCAGGTTCCCGGTGCCCTTCGCGGCCTCCTTGAGCTGCTCCAGGGCCTGCTGGGTGGTGGGGAAGACGAAGGGGTCGCCGTTGCCCTGCCGGTCCGTGGACTCCTGGCGCTCGGCGCGCCAGCGGCCGAGGGCGGCCACGACCCGGGCCTCGACGGCCGGGTCGACCGTCTGGATCGCGGTGTCCAGGTCGGAGGTGAGCGGGTTGGGCTCGGTCGTCTCGAAGATGTTGACGCCGATGATCTTCTCCTCGCCCGACTCGATGCGGGCGCGCCGCTCGGCGTGCGAGGAGACCAGCTGGGCCTTGAGGTAGCCGGACTCGACGGCGGCCATGGCGCCGCCCATCTCCTGGATCCGCTCGATCTCGGCCAGGCACTCGGCGACCAGGGACTCCACCTTGGCCTCGATGACGTGCGAGCCGGCGAAGATGTCCTCGTACTCCAGCAGGTCGGACTCGTGGGCGAGGACCTGCTGGATGCGCAGCGACCACTGCTGGTCCCAGGGGCGCGGCAGGCCGAGCGCCTCGTTCCAGGCGGGCAGCTGCACCGCGCGGGCGCGGGCGTCCTTGGAGAGGGTGACGGCCAGCATCTCCAGGACGATGCGCTGGACGTTGTTCTCCGGCTGGGCCTCGGTCAGGCCCAGCGAGTTGACCTGCACGCCGTAGCGGAAGCGGCGCTGCTTGGCGTCCTCGATGCCGTACCGCTCGCGGGTGATTGTGTCCCAGATGCGGCCGAAGGCGCGCATCTTGCACATCTCCTCGATGAACCGGACCCCGGCGTTGACGAAGAAGGAGATGCGGGCGACGACCTCGCCGAACCGCTCCTCGGGGACCTGCCCCGAGTCGCGGACGGCGTCGAGGACGGCGATCGCCGTGGACATCGCGTACGCGATCTCCTGGACCGGAGTGGCTCCCGCCTCCTGCAGGTGGTAGCTGCAGATGTTGATCGGGTTCCACTTCGGGATGTGGTTGACCGTGTAGCAGATCATGTCCGTCGTGAGGCGGAGCGAGGGGCCGGGCGGGAAGACGTGCGTCCCGCGCGACAGGTACTCCTTCACGATGTCGTTCTGGGTGGTGCCCTGGAGCTTGGTGATGTCCGCGCCCTGCTCCTCCGCCACCACCTGGTAGAGCGCCAGCAGCCACATCGCGGTGGCGTTGATGGTCATCGAGGTGTTCATCTGCTCCAGGGGGATGTCCTGGAACAGCCGCCGCATGTCACCGAGGTGCGAGACGGGCACCCCGACCCGGCCGACCTCGCCGCGGGCGAGGATGTGGTCGGGGTCGTAGCCGGTCTGCGTGGGCAGGTCGAACGCGACCGAGAGGCCGGTCTGGCCCTTGGCGAGGTTCCGCCGGTAGAGCTCGTTCGACGCCTCGGCGGTCGAGTGGCCGGCGTAGGTCCGCATGAGCCACGGCCGGTCCTTCTGACGCTCTGTCATCTGTGGTCCCGGGGTCAGATGTTACGGAAGCGGTTGATGGCGTCGAGGTGCTCGGCACGCATCTCCGGGTCGCGGACGCCGAGGCCCTCCTCCGGGGCGAGGGCGAGGACGCCGACCTTGCCCTGGTGCAGGTTGCGGTGGACGTCGTACGCGGCCTGGCCGGTCTCCTCCAGGGAGTAGACCTTGGAGAGGGTCGGGTGGATCTTGCCCTTGGCGATCAGGCGGTTGGCCTCCCACGCCTCGCGGTAGTTGGCGAAGTGCGAGCCGATGATCCGCTTCAGCGACATCCACAGGTAGCGGTTGTCGTACTGGTGCATGTAGCCCGAGGTGGAGGCGCAGGTGGTGATGGTGCCGCCCTTGCGGGTGACGTAGACCGAGGCGCCGAAGGTCTCGCGGCCCGGGTGCTCGAAGACGATGTCGATGTCCTCGCCGCCGGTCAGCTCGCGGATCTTGGAGCCGAAGCGCTTCCACTCGCGCGGGTCCTGGGTGTTCTCGTCCTTCCAGAACTTGTAGCCCTCGGCGTTGCGGTCGATCACCGCGTCGGCGCCCATGGACCGGCAGATGTCGGCCTTCTCGGGGGAGGAGACGACACAGATCGGGTTGGCGCCGCCGGCCAGCGCGAACTGCGTGGCGTACGAGCCGAGTCCGCCGCTCGCGCCCCAGATGAGGACGTTGTCGCCCTGCTTCATGCCGGCGCCGTTGCGGGAGACCAGCTGGCGGTACGCGGTGGAGTTGACCAGGCCGGGGGCCGCCGCCTCCTCCCAGCTGAGGTGGCCGGGCTTCGGCATCAGCTGGTTGGACTTGACCAGCGCGATCTCGGCGAGGCCGCCGAAGTTGGTCTCGAAGCCCCAGATGCGCTGCTCGGGGTCGAGCATCGTGTCGTTGTGGCCGTCCGAGGACTCCAGCTCGACGCTCAGGCAGTGCGCGACGACCTCGTCGCCGGGCTTCCAGGAGTTGACGCCCGGGCCGGTGCGCAGGACGACGCCCGCGAGGTCGGAGCCGATGACGTGGTACGGCAGGTCGTGGCGCTTGGTGAGCTCGGACAGGCGGCCGTAGCGCTCCAGGAAGCCGAAGGTCGAGACGGGCTCGAAGATCGAGGTCCAGACCGAGTTGTAGTTGACCGAGCTGGCCATGACCGCGACCAGGGCCTCGCCCGGACCGAGCTCCGGGAGGGCGACGTCGTCGAGGTGGAGCGACTTGCGCGGGTCCTTGTCGCGGCTCGCGAGCCCGGCGAACATCTCGGCCTCGTCCTTGTGGACGGTGACGGCGCGGTACGACTCGGGGAGCTTGATGTTGGCGAAGTCGGCCGACGTGGAGTCGGGCGACTGGATCGCGTCCAGGATGTCCTTCACGGGATGCCTCCGGCGGTGCGGCGTCCGATGCGGGACGCGCTGAGGGTTACGTCGGGGTGTGCTGCTGTGGAGGTGTGCCGTCGGTTCGGCTCGGTGGTGCGGTGGCGGCGCCGGGTGGGGCGCGAGGGTGCCTGTGACGCAGGCGTCCGGGCGCACCGAGCGGGATCGCCGGTGGGGACAGCCGGCGAGCGAGGAGTTCCTCTGCGCGCCGGCCGCCCGGACAACATCAACGTATGGCACGCCGTGTCACCTGACAAGGCACTGCGTGCCAACAATTTCACTCAGATGCAATCTGGTGCTCACGGATGAGCGATGATCGATCGAAAGCCGGGCTGAGCTGCGCAAACGCGACATGGGCCGCCCCCGGAAAACCGGGAACGGCCCATGCCTGAGGGTGCCGAAGGGGCCCCGAGGGGCCCGCGAGGGGCGCTCAGCCCTGCTTGAGTGCCTTCTGGATCGTCCGCATGACCTCGTCGAGCGGTGCGTCCGTCCGGGCGACCGCGATGACCACGTCACCCGCCGCCGAGGCGGTCGCGACGGGTGCCGGCTCGGCGGACGGGGAGGCCGCCTGCGTCCCCGCGGGCGTCGCCGGACGGCCCGCGCCTATGCCCGTGCCGAAGGTCTCCCGCACGATCGCGAAGGCGTGGTCGAGCTGCGTCTCGACGTCGCCCTGGCCGCCCGCCCGCAGCCACCGCCGCAGCACGTGGTTGTGGGCGGTGACCACCGCGGAGGCGGCCACCTCGGCGAGCAGCGGGTCGTCGTTGCCGTCGTGGTGGTCGCGCTCGTCGAAGTGCCCCAGCAGATAGCGCGTGAACAGGCGCTCGTACCGGGCCACCGACGCGATCTCGCGCTCCCGCAGGGTCGGCACCTCGCGGGTGAGCCGGTAGCGCTCCACGGAGACCGCGGGCGAACCGGCGTACATCTTCATGACTTCCTTGATGCCCCGGCACACCGTGTCCAGCGGGTGCTCGTGCGGCGGGGCCGCGTTCAGGACCGCCTCGGCGCGCACCAGGGTGTCGTCGTGGTCCGGGAAGATCGCCTCTTCCTTGGAGCGGAAGTGCCGGAAGAAGGTCCGCCGGGCCACCCCGGCCGCCGCGGCGATCTCGTCGACCGTGGTGGCCTCGTACCCCTTGGTCGCGAAGAGCTCCATGGCCGCGGCCGCGAGCTCCCGGCGCATCTTGAGCCGCTGTGCGGCGGCTCGGGTCCCCGCCGCGCTCTCCTGAGCGTCGGGCGTGGACGTGGCACGGGGTGTCTTCGCGACCTTGGACATGTCCCGAACGTACTGCATCGGAGCGGGAGTGTGCCCAGGTGGGGGAGGGGCGCCGGCCCCGGCACCCGGGGTGCCCGAGGGGCTCAGCAGCCCTCCCCACTGCCCGTACGGCTCGGTGTGGGCCTCAGCGGCGGGCATATTCGCGGAAGCCGCGCCCGGTCTTGCGGCCCAGGCAGCCCGCGGCCACCAGGTGCTCCAGGAGCGGGGCGGGGGCGAGGCCCGGGTCGCGGAACTCGCGGTGCAGCACCTGCTCGATGGCGAGCGAGACGTCGAGGCCGACCACGTCGAGGAGCTCGAAGGGCCCCATCGGGTAGCCGCCGCCCAGCTTCATCGCGGCGTCGATGTCGTCCAGGGTCGCGTAGTGCTCCTGGACCATCTTGATCGCGTTGTTCAGGTAGGGGAAGAGCAGCGCGTTCACGATGAAGCCGGCCCGGTCGCCGCAGTCCACCGGGTGCTTGCGGATCTTCGCGGTGACCTCGCGGACGGTGGCGTGGACGTCGTCGGCGGTCAGGACCGTACGGACGATCTCCACCAGCTTCATCGCGGGCGCCGGGTTGAAGAAGTGCATCCCGATGACGTCCTGCGGGCGGCTCGTCGCCTTCGCGCAGGCGACGACCGGCAGCGAGGAGGTGGTGGTGGCGAGCACCGCGCCCGGCTTGCAGATCTTGTCCAGGCGGGCGAACAGCTCCTGCTTGACCGCCAGGTCCTCGGCGACCGCCTCGACCGCCAGGTCGACCTCGGCGAAGGCGTCCACCGAGCCGGCCGGGACGATCCGGGCCAGCGTCTCGTCGCGCGCCTCGCCCGTCATCCGGCCCTTGTCCACGGAGCGGGCCAGGGACTTGGCGATCCGGGCCTTCGCGGTGTCCGCCTTCTCCTGCGAGCGGGCGGCCAGGACCACCTCGTAGCCGGCCTTGGCGAAGACCTCGGCGATGCCGGAGGCCATGGTGCCGGAGCCGGCGACGCCCACCGAGCGGACCTCGCGGCCCTCGCCCGCGGCGGCGGCGTCGCCCGGGGTCAGCGCGTCCGGGACCACCTCGGCCGAGCCGGGCGCCGCGTAGCTGTAGAAGCCGCGGCCCGCCTTGCGGCCGGTCAGGCCCGCCTCGCTGAGCTGCTTGAGGATCGGGGCGGGGGCGTGCAGCCGGTCCTGCGAGGAGGCGTACATGGCCTCCAGGACGGTACGGGCGGTGTCGACGCCGATCAGGTCGAGCAGCGCCAGCGGCCCCATCGGCAGACCGCAGCCGAACCGCATGGCCGCGTCGATGTCCTCCCGGGAGGCGTACTTGGACTCGTACATCGCGGCGGCCTGGTTCAGGTAGCCGAAGAGCAGTCCGTCGGCGACGAAGCCGGGCCGGTCGCCGACCGCGACGGGCTCCTTGCCGAGCTCCTGCGCGAAGACGGTGACGGCGTCGACCGCCTGCGGGGAGGTCAGCACCGAGGAGACCACCTCGACCAGCTTCATCGCCTGGACCGGGGTGAAGAAGTGCAGGCCGAGGACCCGCTCCGGGTGGGCGGAGTCGGCCGCGAGCCGGGTCACGGAGAGCGCGTTGGTGCCGGTGGCGAGGATCGCGTCGGGGCGGACGATGCCGTCCAGGGCCCGGAACACCTCCTGCTTCGTCTCGTACGACTCGGGCACGACCTCGATGACGAGGTCGGCGTCGGCCGCCGCGTGCAGGTCCGAGTACGTGCGGAAGCGGGCCAGGACGTCCTGCCGCTCCTCCTCGGTGATCCGGCCGCGCTCCACCGCGCGGGCGGTGGAGGCTTCCAGGGCGGCGACGGCCTTGGCGGAGGCGTTCTCGCTGATGTCGATGCCGATGACCTCGCGGCCGGCCCGGGCGAGGACGTCGGCGATGCCGGTGCCCATGGTGCCGAGGCCGACGACGGCGATGGTGGAGAGAGGGGTGTCCATCAGGGGACTCCTGGGAGGAAGAGTGACGACTGAAGGCAGTGCGCGGAGAAGGGGCGCGAGAAAAGGGCGACGGACCCTGTCCCGGAGTCACGTCGAAACTGCCGAACCGAAAGACCACACACAACGGCTGCGTCACCAGGCCGTTGTGAAAGCGCGGGGGGTGGCCCGCTCACCTGAGACTAACTGCCCGGTAACGAGCGCACCAGTCCTCGGAAGTTGAGGAAAGTGTGATCTGGGTCGCGGATAGGCTGCGGAATATGAATTTCGCTGCGGACCCCGAATTCTGCTCGATGATCGATCGTTTGCGTGAAGAGATCGAGAATGGGGACGGGGAAGTCCCCGCCGCATTCGAAGAACTCGCCGGGCCAGTGGCGGCGGAGGAACTGCACCGCGCCCTCACCGCCCCCGGACAGCCGCTGTGGGCCCGCGAGATCGCCGCCTTCCGGCTCGGCCTCGCGGGGGACCCGAGGTCTTTCGAGGCGCTGGTCCTCCTCCTCAACCACCGCGACCCCGAGCGCTGCGTCTCCGCCGCCTACGCGCTGGCCCGGCTCGGCGACCCGCGCACCGCCCGGGCCGCCGCGGCGCTCGCCACCAACGAACTGCGCGTCGGTTACGCCCTGTCGCCGGTCCGCCTGCTCGCCGAACTGCGCGCCCCGGAGAGCGTGCCCGCCCTCGTCGCGGTCCTGGAGCGGCGGCTGGCGGCCGGCGACCCGCACTGGCGGGTCGGGCTCGCGTGTGTCGAGGGGCTCGGCTCGCTCGCCGACGGCCGCGCGCGCGGGGTCCTGGAGGCGGCGCTGCCGCACCCGCGGTTCGGGGGAGCGGCGCGGGAGGCGCTGGGGCGGCTCGACGGGTAGCGCGGCGGCGAAGGGGCTGCGCGCACTTGACAGTTCTCATTAGAGTGTCGGATGTCGTCCACTCTCATGTGTTCTGTCAGGCCGAGGAAGCGGAGGCGCGCCATGCCCCTTCTGAGCACCGCCGGTCCGGCGGTCAGCGCCCACCGGGTGCGGCGGATGATCGGCGCCGCCCTCGCCGACGGTCCCGTCCCCCCGCCCGAGGAGCTCGCCCGGCGACTGGCCGTCAGTCCGCAGACCCTGCGCCGCCGGCTGGCCGCCGAGGGGACCACGTACCGGCTGCTGCGCGACCAGGCCCGGCGCGACCACGCCCTCGCCGCGCTCGCCCGCGGCCCGCAGTCGATCGAGGGCCTCTCGCGGCGGCTCGGCTTCTCCGAACCCAGCGCGTTCCACCGGGCGTTCCGACGCTGGACGGGAGTGACCCCGGGGGCCTACCAGCGGCACGGGGGCTGAGGGGCGGGGGGAGTGGTGAGGCTGAGCCCTGATGCTGAGTCGTGAGGCTGAGCGCGGTGGGGTCGAGGGGTGGGGCCGGCGGTCGGGCTGAGCGGCGAGGCTGAGCGGTACGGTCACGGCGGGCGGCCGCCGGGCCGTCCTACCGTCCCGGCCATGGAAGCGATCCCCCGGCCCCGCCGGCTCCCCCGGGCGGCGGCGGCCGTCCTCGGCTGCCTGGTCGTGCTCCTCCTGCTCGCGGGCGTCGCGGTGACGGTGCTGAGCGTGCGGGTCGAGGGGGCCAGCATGACCCCCACCCTCCACGACGGCGACCGGCTCCTCCCCGTGCCCGGCTCGGCGGGCGAGGTGCGCCGCTTCGACGTGGTCCTGCTGCGCTCGCGCCACCAGGACGCCCTGCTCGTGAAGCGGGTGATCGCGGTGCCGGGCGACCGGATCGCGATCGTGTCCACCGCGGACGAACCCTTCCGCGTCCTGCTCCAGGAGCACGGCGCCGGGCCCGTCCGCCGGGTGACGGCCCCTCAGTGGGCCGACCGGGCCCGGCGCACCGGCAACTGCTGCGGGCCGGACGGCACCCGCTCGGCGCGGCCCGCGCTGCGGACCGTACCGGCGGGCTTCTTCTTCTACCTCGGGGACAACCCGGACCTCTCCGACGACTCCCGCACCTACGGCTGGGGCGAGATCGCCCGGGTCGAGGGGCGGGTGGGGCTGAGCGGCGGTCCGCTGCCGACCTCGTCGCGGCTGGGCGGCCGGCCGGCCCTGGAGGAGGACCACCGGGGGGTGCGGCCGTGAGGGGCGGGGTGCCTCCCTGACTCGTGTCCGGAAGGGAGCGCCGGGCGGGACGTTCCGGATGCGAGCTAGGAGGCGGGGACCGGGTCCCCGGGGCTGCGCGCGATCCGCAGGAAGGTGTCCGCCACGCGGCGGGCCGACTCCTCGGGCGAGCCCGCGGCCTGGACCATGTGGCTGGCGGTCAGGCGCACGGCGGCGTCGACCGCCAGGTCCCGCGCGACCGGGTCGACGGCCGGCCAGGCCTCGGCCACGTAGGCGTCGGCCATCGCCGTGGCGGTGGCGAAGGCCGAGGTGGAGCGGGTGGTCAGATAGGGGAGCAGTCCGTCGTCCCCGGCGCTGGTGAGCGCCGCCTTCACCAGCGGGTTGCGGGCGGCGAGCGTCAGGGTGAAGCAGACGGCGGCCGACACGGCCGCCCGCAGGTCGTCCCGGTGCTCGTCGAGGGCTGCCTGGACGCCGACCAGGCAGCGTTCCAGCTCGCGTTGGAGCAGCGCCCGGCCGACCGCCTCCTTGGACGGGAACTCCGAGTACAGCGTCTGCCGGCTCACGCCCACGGCGGCGGCCACGTGCGCCATGCGCAGCTTCTCGAAGCCCCGCTCGGTGACGAGCTCGTACGCGGCGTCCAACAGGCGCTCGCGCAGCAGCGTGCGCACCGTCTCCCTGAACCTGGCCATCGGCCCAGCCTAGTCCAGCAGGAATTCAGGTCGAGAGTGTCCAGACTGTTGACACATCCTCTAATACTGTCCAATTCTCGAACGAGTGGCCACGCACTGTCACATCCCCTCGACACCACGACAGTTGGAGAAGGCACATGACCGAAGAGACGAGACGGACGGCTCCGGAGCCGCGCGGCGTCACCCGCTGGCGCAGGTCCGTGTTCCTGGCCCTGCCGGCCGGTGCGGCCGTCGCCGGGATGGCCACGGCCATGGTGCAGGGCGCGCTCGCCGCGAACCTCTCGCTGACCAGCGTCCCCTTCACCCTCAGCTCCCGGACGGTCGCCGCGCCCACGGGCATCGGCGCCGTCATGCACACCGTCGACGCGGGCGGACCCAAGGGCGCGGCCGAGGTCGGCATCGCCCAGGCCGGCCTCGACGGGCTCTGCGTCCACGCCACCCAGTCCGTCAACCTGCCGGTGATCGGGAGCCTCGGCACCTGGTCGCTGAACATCTCCTCGCCGGCCGCGGCGACCCCGCTCACCTCCGACCAGCTCGCCGGGGGCGAGGGCCTCCAGGCGCGCAAGCTCATCCTCGACGCCCAGGCCCTCAAGACCTCCAAGGCCACCCTCACCGCGAGCGACGCCACGCCCAACGTGATCGGCGCCGCCGCCGACGGCAACGGCATCAAGGGGAGCGGCATCAACGACGGCACCCCGGGCCAGTTCGGCCTCGACGCCACCGGCGGCCGCACCACGATCGAGGGCCTCAAGGCCGACGCCAACGGCGCGACCATCGCGGGCGCGATCACCCTGCCGGACCTCACCATCGGCATCGCCCACGGCACCACCAGCTGCTGACCGGAGCCACCCGCACCACGAACCCCCCACCGGTCCGGGGCGCCGCACGGGACGCGGCGCCCCGGACCACCCGCCCTCCCCGGCTCCCCGGACCACCCCGTACGCACCCATCGACCGCCGCATCGACCGTTGCGAGGCCCCCATGCCCCCGACCGACGACCAGACCGCCGCCCCGACCGCCACCCCGCCCTCCGGTCCCTCCGGTCCCTCCGGTCCTACCGGGCTCCGCCCCGGCCCCGGAGCCTCCGCCCCGCTGCGGGCCCGGCTAGCCTTCCGGCGCTGGCGCCGCACCCGGCCCTTCTGGGCGGGGATCTGGACCGGGCTCGGCGGCTTCGTGATCTTCTTCCTGCCGCTGGCCCCGCTCGGCAAGATCCTGCAGATCGGCGTCGGCGGCATCGCGGGCATGGCCGGCGGGGTCGTCCTGATGGCGATGGCCCTGCTGATCCTGCTGCTGCCCGGCCAGCGGCACACGGCGGGCGTCATCGCCGTGATCGCCGGAGTCGCCTCGTTCCCGCTCTCCAACCTCGGCGGCCTGTTCCTGGGCATGTTCCTCGCCGTGCTCGGCGGCTCGATGGCCTTCTCCTGGCTGCCCGGCAAGCCGGCCGGACGCCCGCGGCGCCGCCGCGCCCACGAGGGGAGCGCGACCGCATGAGTCCCCTGCCCGGCCCCCGCGAGGCCGCCCGCTCCCTGGCCCGCGCCGCCGCCGCGTGGAACACCGCCATGCTCGCCGAGGCGGCGGACGGCACCCGCCGCGGCACCCGGTGGGGGCGCGGCGCGTTCGCCTTCGTCCCCTCCGCGCTCGCCGTCGGCGCGCTCGGCGCCGCCCTGGCCCAAGGGGCCCTCGCCGCCAACTTCAGCGTCACGGGCCAGCCCTTCTCGCTCACCTCCAACGGCATCTCGGGCACCGGCTTCGGGGCCATCGTGAACACCCCGCCGGTCGGGCGCCCCGACGGCGGTACGACGACCGACACCGGCATGGCCCGGGTCGGCTTCGCCAGCGCGGGCCTCGCCGGACTGTGCGGGATCGTCCACCAGTCGATCGCCGGGGTGCCGTACTCCCTGCTCCTGACGGCCGGCCAGAAGGTGACCGCGACCCCGCCCGGCACCTTCACCACCGACATCGACGCCTCGAACCTGTTCATCCAGGCCACCGAACTGAAGTCGTACGGCCCCACCACCCTCCAGAACGCGGTGATCGGCCAGTCCGCCGACCAGGTCCTCGTGGACGGCAAGCCGCTCACCGGCGCCGTCCCCGGCGGCTTCGGGCTCGGCTCGGCCGGCGGACCGGGCGGCAGCTCGGTCACCCTGCACGGCCTGAACGCCACGGCCTACGACGCCGAGATCGCGGGCGCCCTGGTGCTGCCCCAGCTCGACATCCGGATCGTCGGCGGATCGGCGGCGACGTGCTGAGCGCGGCGGCCTCGCGCGCGGCCCTCGCGCGCGCCTGGTTCCGGGCCTTCCGGCGGACCCGGCCGTTCTGGGGCGCGGTGTGGCTGGTGGCGGGCGGGTGGACCGTGCTGCGCCTCTCCCTCAGCTCGGTCCAGCTGATCGTCAGCACCGGCTTCGGCGCGCTGGCCGGCTACCTCACCGGCGGCGGGATGATCCTGTGCGGCCTCGTCCCGCTGGTGGCCCCCCGGCAGCGCTACACCTTCGGCCTGATCGGCAGCGTGCTGGCCGTCGTCTCGCTCGTCGTGTCCAACCTGGGCGGCTTCCTCCTCGGCATGGCGCTGGGGGTGCTCGGCGGCGCGATGCTGGTCGGCTGGGGCCCGAAGCGGCCGCGCCGGAGCCGGCTCCAGGAGGCGCGATGAGCGGGATGCGGGCCTGGCGCCGGGCCCTCGTCGTCGGCGCCGTCCTCCTGGTCGCCGTCGCCACCGCGATCGGGCCCCGGCAGCTCAGCGGCGCCGCGCCCCGGGCCGCCGCGCCCGTGCCGATGGGGGTGCCGTTCCTGCCCTCGCCCGACCCCCTGGACGTGCGGATCGACAGCCTGCTCGCCGTCTCCCTCACGGTCGAGAAGGACGTGACGATCCGGCTCTCCGACGGCAGCGAGGTGCGGACCAACAAGTACACCTTCACCAAACTGAGGATCCGCCGCCACATGAACGTGACCCAGCGCGCGGCGGGTCACACCCTCACCATCGACGTGCCGGACGAGGGCTCGCTCGGCGGCTACGACAGCGCGGGCAAGGCCGAGACGACCGTGATGTGGGGCCGCATCGACCGCATCTGCGTCCTGCTCATCGCCTGCAACGTCCAGGGACTGCTCGACTGGTTCGGCCAGTTCATCCCCCTCACCGCGGGCGCCACCGAGTTCGCGGGCACGATCTACGCGATCCGCACCGTCGACGACCACGCCGCCCTCGGCAGCACCGACAACCCCGTCCACCTGCCCGGCACGATCACGGTGACGAGCCCGTGAGCGGCGCCCCGGCCCCCGTGGAGGGGCGCACCCACTGGCGCCGCTCGCTCGCCGTCGCGCTGCCCGCCCTGCTCGTGGCGGGCGCCCTCGCCGGCGCGATGGCCCGGGGCGCGCTCGCCGTCGGGCTGCGGATGCAGGACCGGCCCGTCGACTTCACCACCAGCAGCCTGTACGGCACGCAGTACGGCGCCGCCGTCGTCGACCAGGCCGTCGCCCGGCCCGACGGCACCACCGGCACCGTGCGCGTACTGCGGATGGGCTTCGCCGACGGAGTCCTCAACGGGCTGTGCCTGAGCCAGCGCCAGCAGATCGCGGGACTCACGTACACCCTGCTGCTGACCCTCGGCGACGGCGACCCCGGGACCTGGGAGATCAGGACCAGGAACACCGTCCTCGACCTGCGGACCGCCACCGGCACGCTCGACATGGACGGGATCGTCGACCTCAACGTCAACGGCGCCGACGTGCGGACCGTGAAGGACGCCTCGGGCGGCTACGTCGTCAACCCGCTGGACAGCCCGCAGCACCGCTTCGGGATCCAGGCCCGCTACGCCAAGTTCGACGCGATCACCGGCACCGCCCAGGACATGCAGATCCCCGGCCTGCTGACCACCCCGCGGCTGAGCCTGTCGGTGAAGCGCGGCACGGTCGCCTGCCCGGGACCGGCCGAACCGACGGGCACGCCGGGGACGCCCGGGATGCCCTAGCGGGTGGCTAGCCCCGGTCCTCCGGTATAAGCGCGAACGCCTCGATCTCGAGGAGGAGTTCGGGCCGGACCAGGGCGCTCACCTGCACCGCCGAGCTCGCCGGGAGCGGCGCCGCGCCGAAGGCGGCGTCACGGGCGGCGCGGACCGCGGGCAGGTGCGCCACGTCCGTCACGAAGTACGTCAGCTTCACGACGTCCCCGAAACCCGCGTCGGCCGAGGCCAGGCAGCGGCGCAGGTTGTCGAAGACCTGATGGGCCTGCGCCGCCGGGTCGCCGACGCCGACGACCGCCCCCGAGGCGTCGAAGGCGCACTGCCCGGACACGGCCACGAACCGGCCGGTGCCCCACACCACATGGCTGTACTGGGGGCTCGGCGCGAGGCCCTCGGGCGCGGGCACATGGGTCAGGTGCGTGCTCATGCGTCACATCCTGACGCACGCCACTGACAGTCCGGCCGGGCGGGCCCGGCTCAGTGCCGGTGGCCGAGCAGCCCGTGCAGCGCGGTGCCGGCCGACGGGGCGCCCTCGCGCTTCGCCGCGGCCTTCACCGCCCGGGGCTCCGGCAGCGCCTCGCAGACCGCGTCCGTCTCCGAGCCGGCCGCGCCGCGCGGCACCGTGCCGGTGGCCAGGTACGCGTCGAGGTGGGTGTCGAGGCAGTCGTTGCCGGCCAGGGTCACCCCGTGGTTGCCGCCGCCCTGCTCGACCACGAGGCTGGAGCCGCCCATCATCCGGTGCAGGGCGACCCCGCCCTCGTACGGGGTGGCCGCGTCGTCGGTCGCCTGGAGGATCAGCACCGGGGGGAGCCGGTCGTTGGTGACGTCCGGCGGGGTCAGCGACGCCACCGGCCAGAAGGCGCACGGCGCGTTGTACCAGGCGTTGTTCCAGGTGGAGAACGGCGCCTTGGCGTGCGCCTCCCAGTTGTCCTTGCGCCACACGTTCCAGTCGCGGGGCCAGGCGGCGTCGCGGCACTGGACGCTCGTGTAGACCGAGTAGCCGTTGTCCGCGGCGGCGTCCGCGGCGCCGTAGGTCTCGTAGGCCTTCACCAGCGGCGCGGGGTCGGCGTCGTTGACGTAGGCGGCGAACGCGGCCGCGAGCGGCGGCCAGTAGCCGTCGTAGTAGCCGCCCGGCAGGAAGGTGTCCTCCAGCTCGGCCGGACCGACCTTGCCGCCGGCCGGCTCGGCGCGCAGCGCCTCGCGCATCCGGTACCAGGCCGCGTCGACCTCGGCGGGGTCGGTGCCGAGCCCGTACGTGGCGTCGTTGCGGGCCACCCAGGCGGTGAAGTCCTTGTGCCGGGTGTCGAAGGCGTAGTCCTGCGCGAGGTTGTCCTCGTACCAGACGCCGTGCGGGTTGACGACGGAGTCGAGGGCCATGCGGCGGACCCGCTCGGGGAACAGCCGGGCGTACACGGCGCCCAGGTAGGTGCCGTAGGAGTAGCCGAGGTAGTTGACCTTCGGCGCGCCGAGCGCCGCGCGGATCGCGTCGAGGTCCCGGGCGGTGGAGACGGTGTCGATGTACGGCAGGACGTCGGCGTACTTGTCGCCGCAGGCCTTGGCGAAGGCCTGGGCGCGCTCCATGCCGGCCCGCTCCTCCTCGGCGCCGCGCGGGACGGAGTCGGGGCGGACGGGGGCGAAGTGGCCGGGGCGGCAGTCCAGGGCGGGCTCGCTCCCGCCGACCCCGCGCGGGTCGAAGCCGATGACGTCGTACTGCGCGGCCACCTCCGGCTTGAGCGAGGCCGCCACGTAGCCGGCCATCCCGCGGCCGCTGCCGCCCGGACCGCCCGGGTTGACGAGCAGCGGCCCCTGGTAGGCCTTGGCCGTGTGCGCGACCCGGGTGAGCGCCAGCCGGATCGTCCGGCCGGTGGGGCGGTCGTGGTTCAGCGGCACCTTGAGGGTGGCGCACTGGAGCCTCGGGTAGGCCTTGGTGCCGCAGCCGGTCCAGAGCAGCGGGGCGGCGGGACGGGCGGCCGGGGCGGGCCCGTCGGGGGTGGTGCCGGTGGCTGCGGACGCGGGCAGGACGGTGACCGTCCCGGCGACCAGCGCCCCAGCGGCGATCAGCGTTCCTGCGCGTGGTTTCATACGGCGTCCGTGCCCCGAACACGGTCCGGAAGGACCGGTTCCGGCCAGAGTTGACCCGATCAGAGGACGTTCCGGCGCCCCCGGTACGTCGATTCAGAGCAGGGTCAGCTGTTCGGCGGTCGCAGGCGGCGCGTGGTGGTCGGGCACCGGGATGCGGCGCGGGGCGCCCCGGTGGGCCGGGCCGATGCCGAACTCGGCGGCCAGCTCGTGCACCTGACGGGTGATCCGGCGCTGGTACCAGGTCGGCGCGTACGCCCCGGTCCCGTACATCCGCTCGTACCGCCCCACCAGTTCCGGATGGTGGTGCCGCAGCCAGCCGAAGAACCACTCGCGGGCGCCGGGCCGCAGATGGAGCACGAGCGGGGTGACGGAGGAGGCGCCGGCCTCGGCGATGGCGCGGACCGTGGCGCGCAGCTGCTCGGGGCGGTCGCCCAGGAAGGGCACGACCGGGGCCATCAGGACCCCGCAGTCGATGCCGTGCCCGGCGAAGGCGCGGACGACGTCGAGGCGCCGCTCGGGGGAGGGGGTGCCGGGCTCGATCGTGCGCCAGAGCTCGCGGTCGGTGAAGCCGACGGAGACGGACACGCCGACCTCCGTCACCTCGGCGGCCTGCCGGATGAGCTCCTGGTCGCGCAGGATCAGCGTCCCCTTGGTGAGGACGGAGAACGGGTTGGCGCGGTCCCGCAGCGCCTCGATGATGCCGGGCATCAGCCGGTAGCGGCCCTCGGCGCGCTGGTAGCAGTCCACGTTGGTGCCCATCGCGATGTGGGCGCCCTGCCAGCTCCGGGAGGACAGCCGGGCGCGGAGCAGTTCCGGGGCGTTGACCTTGACCACGATCTGGGAGTCGAAGCCGATCCCGGTGTCGAGGTCCAGATAGGCGTGGGTCTTGCGGGCGAAGCAGTACACGCAGGCGTGCGTGCAGCCCCGGTACGGGTTCACCGTCCATTCGAACGGCATCCGGGAGGCGCCGGGCACCCGGTTGACGATCGACCGGGCCCGCACCTCGTGGAAGGTGATGCCGCGGAACTCGGGCGTGTCGAACGTGCGGGTGGTGACCGCGTCCGTACCGAACAGGGCGATGTCGGCGGGCGCGGCCGGCGTGGCGGCGGTGGCGGGGCTGTCGGCCAGACGGTCCCATCGCATGGCGCCTCCTCGGTGGCGGGGGTGGGAACCAGAATAGAACACATGTTCCCTTGATCGCCGCAACCCGGATTTCGCACCCCGGCGCGCAGGTGGTTGGCTTGGCCCGCACCTTCGAGAAACCCCGAGAACCAAGCTGGAGGACCCCCATGGCGCAGGTCGAGGCCACGACGGAGCGGATCATCGCCGCCGGCCCGGAGGACGTGTTCGACGCCCTGGCCGACTACAGCGGCACCCGGCCGAAGCTGCTCCCCGAGCACTTCAGCGAGTACGAGGTGCGCGAGGGCGGCGACGGCCAGGGCACCCTCGTCCACTGGAAGCTGCAGGCCACCAGCAAGCGCGTCCGCGACTGCCTCCTGGAGGTCAGCGAGCCCACCGACGGGCAGCTCGTCGAGAAGGACCGCAACTCCTCCATGGTCACGACCTGGACCGTCACCCCGGCCGGCGAGGGCAAGGCGAAGGTCGTCGTCAGCACCGTCTGGAACGGCGCGGGCGGCATCGGCGGCTTCTTCGAGAAGACCTTCGCCCCCAAGGGCCTCGGCCGCATCTACGACGCCGTGCTCGACAAGCTGGCGGCCGAGGTCGGCAAGTAGACCCGGGAGGGAGCCGCCGAGCGGCGCTCCCGAGAAGTAGCCTCGGGAAACGGTCGGGGAAGTAACGCCCCGATCCGTCACCGATTCGAGTGGTTTCCCCGCGACCCCCGCACGAGCGCCCGGCGCACCCAGGGGTCGCGGGAAGCCCCGTAAACGCCCTGATGAGCGCCCCAAGTGCGCCGTCCTCCAGGGGGGTTAGGGCCCCGTCGCCCCACCTCCCTCCCGTCCCGCCCGACTTGCTCCCGCTTCGCGCGCAATGCGAAGAATGGCGCGCGCAGACGCCGTGACGAGGGGAGCAGCACGTGGGTGCGATCACGCTGGCGAAGCACGCCCGGGGGCCCGAAGCCGCCCGGGCCGCCCTGGAGAGCGGCGAAACGGTCCCGCTCCTCGCCGAAGGCGCCGAAGGCGGCGACGCCCCGCCCGCCGGCCAGGAACCGCCGTCCGGACCGCAGCCGGGCCTCGACCCCCGACGGGTCCGGCTGGTCTTCTGCGGACTCATGCTCGCGCTGCTGCTCGCCGCGCTGGAGCAGATGATCGTCGCCACCGCCCTGCCGAAGATCGTCGGCGAACTCCAGGGCCTGGACCGGATGTCCTGGGCGATCACCGCCTACCTGCTCACCGCCACCATCAGCCTGCCCGTCTACGGGAAGCTCGGCGATCTCCTCGGCCGCAAGGGCGTCTTCCTCTTCGCCATCGTCGTCTTCGTGATCGGCTCGGGCCTGGCCGGCTGGTCGCGCAGCATGGACGAGCTCATCGCCTTCCGCGCCCTCCAGGGGGCCGGAGCGGGCGGGCTGATGATCGGCGTCCAGGCGATCATCGCCGACATCGTCCCCGCCCGGGAACGCGGCCGCTACATGGGTCTGATCGGCGCCGCCTTCGGACTCGCCTCCGTCGCCGGACCGCTGCTCGGCGGCTTCTTCACCGACCACGTCTCCTGGCGCTGGTGCTTCTACTTCAACGTGCCCTTCGGCCTGGTCACCCTCGCCGTCGTCGCCGTCGTCCTCAAACTCCCCAAGCCCGCGGCCCGGGCCCGCTTCGACGTCCTCGGCGCCCTGCTGCTCGCCGCCGCCTCCACCTGCCTGGTCCTGCTGACCAGTTGGGGCGGCACCCGCTACGCCTGGGACTCCCGGGCCGTCCTCGGCCTCGGCTGCGGCGCCCTCGTGGCCGCCGCCCTCTTCCTCGTGGTCGAGCGCTTCGCCCCCGAACCGCTCATCCCCCTCCGCCTGTTCCGCGACCCCGTCTTCACCGTCACCAGCCTCATCGGCATCGTGGTCGGCATCGCGCTCTTCGGCGCCGCCAGCTACCTGCCCACCTTCCTGCAGATGGTCGAGGGCGCCTCCGCCACCGAGTCCGGCCTGCTCATGCTCCCGCTCATGGGGGGCATCGTGGCCGCCTCCGTCGTCTCCGGCCGGCTCATCAGCCGCACCGGCCGCTACAAGATCCACCCCCTGCTCGGCGGCGCCGTCGCCGCCCTCGGCATGTGGCTGCTCTCCCGCATGGACACCGACACCCCCCGCCTCCAGCACAGCCTCTGGCAGGCCGTGCTCGGCACCGGCATCGGCCTGATCATGCCGGTCCTGGTGCTCGCCGTGCAGAACTCCGTGCGCCCCGCCGACCTCGGCACCGCCACCAGCGCCCACACCTACTTCCGGCAGATCGGCGGCAGCGTCGGCGCCGCGGTCTTCGGCACCCTCGTCGCCTCCCGCCTGGACCACGCCCTCGCCGAACGGCTCCCCGCGGACGGCGCCGCCGCGCTGCCGCCCGCCGACTCGATCACCCCGCAGGCGGTCCACGCGCTGCCGCCCGCCCTGCGCGACGCCTTCGTCCAGGCGTACGCCGACGCGATGCCCCGGATCTTCCTCTACCTCGTGCCGGTCCTCGTGCTCGGCCTCGCCCTCGCCTTCTTCCTCAAGGAGAAACCGCTGGTGTCCCACCACACCCCCGCCCCCGAGGCCCCCGCCACCGACCCGGTCACCCACGCCACCCACGCCGGCACGGTCCCTCCGGCCCGGACGGCGTTCGCCTCCGGGGTGCCGGTCTGCGGCCACGTGCAGCACCCGGACGGGAGCAGCGTCCCGCGAGCGGCCCTCACCCTCATCGACGTCGCGGGCCGGCAGATCGGCCGCGGAGCGAGCGGCGAGGACGGGCGGTACGCCCTCGCCGTACCGGGCTCCGGCGCGTACGTCCTGATCGCGGCCGCAGGCGGCCACCAGCCGCAGGCCGTCTCGGTGACCGTCGGCGAGCGCCCGGTCGACCTGGACGTGGTCCTCGGCGGCGCCGGCCGCCTCGCGGGCAGCGTCCTCACCGCCGACGGCGCCCCCGTGCGGGACGCCGCCGTCACCCTCACCGACGTGCGCGGCGAGGTGGTCGCCAGCACGCGCAGCGGACGCGAGGGGACGTACGCCATGGGGGAGCTGGTCGCGGGGGAGTACACGCTCGCCGCCAGCGCCCCCGCCTTCCGGCCCGCCGCCGTCCCGGTCAGCGTCCAGTCGGCGCGGGAGACCCGCCAGGACATCGAGCTCGCGGGCGGGGCCGTGCTCCGGGGCACCGTGCGGGCCGGCGGCGGACGTCCGGTCGAGGACGCCCGCGTCACCCTCCTCGACGCCGCGGGCAACGTCGTCGACACCCTGACCACCGGCCCCGACGGCACCTTCCGCTTCGTCGACCTGTCCTCCGGCGAGTACACGGTGATCGCCGCCGGGTACCCGCCGGTCGCCACCGTCCTCCAGGTGGCGGGCGGCGGGCGCACCGAGCGCGACCTCCAGCTCGGTCACGAGGACTGAGCCGGCCCCCGGTGGGAGATCAGGAGGCGGTCGTCGCCTTGCGGATCGCGCTGATGCAGGCGCCGATCGCCTCCTGGAGCGCTTCGAGGCGCTGCAGCATGTCCTCCTCGACGACGTCCTCCTCCAGGACCTCGTCCAGGGTCAGCTCCTCGAAGACCTTCGTGGCCTTCTGCAGGCTGTTGTAGAACTTCGTCCGGCGCTCCTGCACCCGCAGCGCCGGGTCAGCCTCCACGGCCTGGGCGACCAGCGTCCTCACCGTGTCGTACGCCTCGCCGGCCCACTCGCCCGCCTCCTCGGAGTCGTCGAGCTCGTCGATGAGCGACAGGTGCCGTTCGGCCTCCGCGCGCAGCTCCGCCGGCGCCTCGACGGTCTGCCCCGCGGGCGTCCTGATCTGTCCGCCCTCGGCGATCTGCCGGACGTAGCCGATCCGGTCGGCCGCCTTCGCCTCCTGGGCCACCGCCTTCTTCAGGTCGCCGGTGCGGGCGATCGCCCGGGCCATCTCGGTCTGCAGCGCCGGGTCCTCCTTCATCCGGTCGAGCAGCGCGCCGCGCGCCGCCTCGGCCGTGCCCGGGTCGGCGAGGATGGCCGCCCGCAGCGCGGTCGGGTTCTCGGCCACCTCCAGCGCCTTGGTCGGCTTGATGCCCTCGGCCTCGGCCGCCGCGGTGATCGCGTGGCCGCGCACGGAGGTCGCGCTGGAGCGGGAGGAGTAGTACGACAGCCAGACGTCGGCCTCCGGCAGCTCGACGTCCGCGCCGGGGACCAGCGCCTCGAACTGCGGCACCAGGCCGTCGTCCGCGGCCATGTCCCAGGCCTTGTAGTAGCGCATGACCCGCTCGGGGGAGCAGCCGGCGAGTTCGGCGAAGGCCTTCGCCGAGACCTTCTCCGTGCCCTCGGCGGCCTGGCCGCCCGGCCGCACGCTCCGCGCCACCTTGAGCGCGAACGCCCAGCCGCCCGTCCGGGCGTACACCCCGAAGTCGCGGGCGTCACGGACGACGGCCTCGGCGACGGCCTCCGCGGCGGGTTCGACCCACTCGCCGGTGTCGATCACGACGGGGGCCTCGTCGAGGTCGGTGTCGACGTCGGCGGGGGTCTCGGACGGGGCGAGCGAGGTGGTCACCGAGGGGTCTCCTGGGGTGTGCGGGCCTGCGGGGGCGAGAAAACTGCGCCCGTCAGCCTATACGTACGAGATGAAAGGATTCGCCCCGAATCACCGGCCGAACCGTCACCCGGAGACGGGCCCGGAGCGGGGCCGCGTCACCGCCACTGGTCCACGCCTCCGACACTTTTCCACAGGGGTGGTCGGGCCCGCCGGTCGGCGCGTACGGTGCCAGGCATGAAGATCCTGATCAGCGCCGACATGGAAGGCGCCACCGGTGTGACCTGGCCCGCCGACGTGCTGCCCGGCACCCCCCAGTGGGAGCGGTGCCGGTCCCTGTTCACCTCGGACGTGAACGCGGCGGTGCTCGGCTTCTTCGACGGCGGCGCCGACGAGGTGCTGATCAACGAGGCGCACTGGACCATGCGCAACCTCCTGCTGGAGCGGCTCGACGAGCGGGCCGAGATGCTCACCGGGCGGCACAAGTCGCTCTCCATGGTCGAGGGCGTCCAGCACGGGGACGTCGACGGCGTCGCCTTCGTCGGCTACCACACCGGGGCGGGTGCCGAGGGGGTCCTCGCGCACACCTACCTCGCCAACTCCATCACCGGGGTCTGGCTCGACGGGGTCCGCGCCAGCGAGGGCCTGCTCAACGCGCACGTGGTCGCCGAGTTCGGGGTCCCCGTCGTCCTCGTCACCGGCGACGACCTCACCTGCGAGGACGCCCTGGGGTACGCGCCGGAGGCGCACAAGGTCGCCGTCAAGGACCACGTCTCGCGGTACGCGGCGGTGTGCCGGACGCCCGCCAGGACGGCCGCCGACATCCGTGCGGCCGCCAAGGCCGCGGCCTCGCTGGCCGTGCGGCACGAGCCGGTCGCCGGCGGACCGTTCACGGTGGAGCTGGAGTTCGACGCGGAGCACCTGGCCGCCGCCGCCACGGTGGTCCCCGGAGCCGGGCGGAGTGGCGAACGCAAGGTCGCCTACACCAGCGAGACGATGTACGAGGCGATTCGCACGTTCAAGGCGGTCACGACCATCGTCTCCGCCGCGGTGGAGGAACAGTATGGCTGAGGAGAACCGGGGGACCGAGGAGGTCCGGGGCCCGGACGCGACGGCGCTCGACGAGGTGGTCACCTTCACCTCCGAGCTGATCAGGATCGACACCACCAACCGCGGCGGCGGCGACTGCCGCGAGCGGCCCGCCGCCGAGTACGTGGCGCAGCGGCTCGCCGACACCGGCCTCGAACCGGCCCTGCTGGAACGGACCCCCGGCCGCACCAACGTCGTCGCGCGCATCGCGGGCACCGATCCGACGGCCGAGGCCCTGCTCGTCCACGGCCACCTGGACGTCGTCCCGGCCGAGGCCGCCGACTGGACCGTGCACCCGTTCTCCGGGGAGGTCCGCGACGGCGTCGTGTGGGGGCGCGGGGCCGTCGACATGAAGAACATGGACGCGATGGTGCTCGCCGTCGTCCGCTCCTGGGCCCGGGAGGGCTTCCGGCCCCGCCGCGACATCGTCCTCGCCTACACCGCCGACGAGGAGGCCAGCGCCGAGGACGGCTCCGGCTTCCTGGCCGACCGGCACCCCGGCCTCTTCGAGGGCTGCACGGAGGGCATCAGCGAGTCGGGCGCCTTCAGCTTCCACCCCGACCCGGGGACCACCCTCTACCCGATCGCGGCGGGCGAGCGCGGCACCGCCTGGATCAAGCTCACCGCCCACGGCCGGGCCGGCCACGGATCCAAGGTCAACACGGCCAACGCGGTCACCCGGCTCGCCTCGGCCGTCGCCCGGATCGGCGCCCACGCCTGGCCCGTCCGGCTCACCCCGACCGTCCGCGCCGCGCTCCGCGAACTGGCCGCGCTGTACGGGATCGAGGTCGACGTCGACGCCCGCGACTTCGACACCGACCTGCTCCTGGAGAAGCTCGGCCCGGCCGCGGCCCTCGTCGAACCCACCGTGCGCAACAGCGCCAACCCCACGATGCTGGACGCGGGCTACAAGGTGAACGTGATCCCGGGCCAGGCCGTGGCCTACGTCGACGGGCGGACCGTGCCCGGCGGCGAGGAGGAGTTCATCGCGACCATGGACCGGCTCACCGGCCCGGACGTCTCCTGGGAGTTCCACCACCGCGAGGTGCCCCTCCAGGCGCCGGTCGACTCGCCGACCTTCGCCAAGCTGCGCGCCGCCGTCGAGCACGTCGACCCGGCCGGGCACGTCGTCCCCTTCTCCATGTCGGGCGGCACCGACGCCAAGCAGTTCTCCCGCCTCGGCATCACCGGCTACGGCTTCTCGCCGCTGAAGCTGCCGCCCGAGCTCGACTACGGGGCGCTCTTCCACGGCGTCGACGAACGCGTCCCCGTGGACGCGCTGCACTTCGGCGTCCGCGTCCTCGACCGCTATCTGCGGACCGCCTGACACCCGTCCCGCAGAAGGTCGCGGCAGCCCGCCGCGACCATGACACCCACCGTTCCGCACGCTCCACCCAGGGGGGATCGAGATGGTAACCACGGCCGCCTACGGCAGCTGGCCGTCACCCATCGGCGCCGCGCTCGCCGCCGCACGCGACGGGCGGCCCGACCACGTCGGGGTGCTCGGCGACGAGGTGTGGTGGACCGCACCGCGTCCCGCCGAGGGCGGCCGACGCGCCCTCGTGCGCCGCCGGCCCGACGGCACCGAGGAATCCGTGCTGCCCGCCCCGTGGAACGTCCGCAGCCGGGTCATCGAGTACGGCGGACAGCCCTGGGCCGGCACGGTGCGGGCCGACGGCTCGCCGCTCCTCGTCTTCTGCCACTTCCCCGACCAGCGGCTCTACGCCCACGAACCGGACGCCGGGCCCGGTGCCGAGCCCCGGCCGCTCACCCCGGTCTCGGCGACCGGCGGCGGGCTGCGCTGGGCGGACCCGGTGGTCCACGCCGAGCGGGGCGAGGTCTGGTGCGTCCTGGAGGAGTTCACCGGGCCCGCGCCGACCGACGTGCGCCGGGTGATCGCCGCCGTTCCCCTGGACGGCTCCGCCGCCGAGGACCGCTCCCGGGTGCGCGAACTCTCCGACGGCCGGCACCGGTTCGTCACCGGACCGCGGCTCTCGCCCGACGGCCGGCAGGTCGCCTGGATCGGCTGGGACCACCCCCGGATGCCCTGGGACGGCACCGAGGTCCAGCTCGCCGCGATCGCCGAGGACGGCACCTTCCACGACGCCCGCACCGTCGCCGGCGGCCCCGAGGAGTCCGTGCCCCAGGTCGGCTGGACCGCCGACGGGCGGCTGCTCCACCTCAGCGACCGCACCGGCTGGTGGAACCTCTACCGCACCGAGGAGGACGGCTCCCAGGCCGCGCTCTGCCCCCGCCCCGAGGAGTTCGGCGGACCGCTCTGGACGCTCGGCCGGAGCTGGTTCGCCCCGCTGGAGAGCGGACTGATCGCCGTCGTCCACGGCAACGGCGCCACCGCCCTCGGCATACTCGACCCCGACAGCGGCGAACTCGTCGACGCGGCCGGCCCCTGGACCGAGTGGTCCCCGACCCTCGCCGTCCACGGCACCCGGGTCGTCGGCGTGGCCGCCGGACCCCGCAGCGGCGCCGAGGTCGTCGAGCTCGACACCCGCACCGGCCGCACCCGGGTGACCGGCTCCGCCCACGACGACCCGGTCGACCCCGCGTACTACCCCGAACCCCTGATCCGCACCTTCTCCGGACCCGACGGCCGCGAGATCCACGCCCACGTGTACCCGCCGCACAGCCCCGACCGGACCGCGCCCGGCGCGGAGCTCCCGCCCTACGTGGTGTGGGCGCACGGCGGCCCCACCGGGCACGCCCCGCTCGTCCTCGACCTGGAGATCGCCTACTTCACCTCCCGGGGCATCGGCGTCGCCGAGGTCAACTACGGCGGCTCCACCGGCTACGGGCGGGAGTACCGCGAACGGCTCCGTGAGCAGTGGGGGGTGGTCGACGTGGAGGACTGCGCCGCCGTCGCCCGCGCGCTCGCCGACGAGGGCACCGCCGACCCGGACCGCCTCGCGATCCGCGGCGGCAGCGCGGGCGGCTGGACCACCGCCGCCTCCCTCGTGCACAGCGACGTCTACGCCTGCGGCACGATTATCTACCCCATCCTCGACCTCACCGGCTGGGCCGTCGACGAGACCCACGACTTCGAGTCGCAGTACCTGCACTCGCTGATCGGCCCGCTCGACGAGGTGCCCGCCCGCTACCGGGAGCGTTCCCCGCTGGAGCACGTCGAGCGGATCACCGCGCCCTTCCTGCTGCTCCAGGGGCTCGACGACGTCATCTGCCCGCCCGTGCAGGCCGAGCGCTTCCTCGCCCGGATGGCCGGCCGGGGCGTCCCGCACGCCTACGTCGCCTTCGAGGGCGAGGGGCACGGCTTCCGCAGGGCCGACACGATGATCCGCGCCCTCGAAGCCGAACTCGCCCTCTACGTGCGGACCTTCGGCATCGACCGGACGGACGTCCCCGAGCTGGAGCTCCGGAAGTGACCCGCACGGCCGGCGTGGCCGGGGCGACGGGCGCCGACCCGGCCACGCAGGTCCCCGCGCTCACCCGCCCGCCCCGGCTGCGCCCCGGTGCCCGCGTGGCCGTCGTCGCGCCCAGCGGGCCCATCCCGGAGGACCGGCTCCAGGCCGGCCTCGACATCCTCCGCGGCTGGGAGCTCGACCCGGTCGTGGCCCCGCACGTCCTCGACACCCACCCCCGCCTCGGCTACCTCGCCGGCGCGGACGAGGACCGCGCCCGCGACCTCACCGAGGCCTGGTGCGACCCGGACGTCTCCGCCGTGTTCTGCGCCCGCGGCGGCTACGGCGCCCAGCGGATGGTCGACCTCGTCGACTGGGCGGCGCTGCGGGCCGCGGGCCCCAAGGTCCTCGTCGGGTACAGCGACATCACCGCCCTGCACGAGGCCTTCGCCACCCGGCTCGGCCTCGCGACCCTGCACGGCCCCATGATCGCGGCCGCCGCGTTCCTCCAGGACCCGCACACCCGCGAGTCCCTGCGGGCCACCCTCTTCGAACCCGAGACGGTGCGCACGATCGCCACGGCGACGGCCGGGGCCCTGGCGCCGGGCCGGGCCCGCGGGGTCACCCTCGGCGGCTGCGTCAGCCTGCTCGCCGCCGAGCTCGGCACCCCGCACGCCCGGCCCTCCGCCCGCGGCGGGCTGCTGCTCCTGGAGGACGTGGGGGAGGAGCCGTACCGCCTGGACCGGATCCTCACCCAACTGCTGCGCTCCGGCCGGCTGGACGGGGTCGCCGGGATCGGTCTCGGCTCCTGGGAGGAGTGCGGGCCGTACGAGGAGGTCCGCGCGGTGCTCGCCGACCGGCTCGGCGGGCTCGGGGTCCCGGTCGTCGAGCGGATGGGCTTCGGTCACGAGGCGAGCGCGCCGACCGTGCCGTTCGGGATCCCGGGCGTGCTGGACGCGGAGGCGGGGACGCTGACGCTGGAGGTGCCGGCCCTGAGCTGACCGGCGCGAAGCCGCGCGGCCCGGAGGCGCGCGGTCCCGGAGACGTACGCCCCTTTCGCTGAATCTCCGTCAACAAGCCCGGTCCGGCGCGTTGACGGGCAGTGACGCGCGTCACACGATGGGTGCGGATGGGTGCCCGCCCGCAGGCGGGCACCCCGTGCGTCCTCGGTGTGGAGGTCCCCGTGTCCCGTGTCCCGCCCCGCTCCCGCAGGCTGCTCGCGCTCACGGCCGGGGCCGCGCTGGCCGTGCCCCTCGCGCTCGCCGCGCCGGCGCGGGGCGCCGAGGCCGGCACGTACACCGTCACCCCGCTGAGCTTCACGGTCCAGGCGGGCGGGCGCCGGTGCACCGTGGACGCCGACCTCTACCGGCCCGAGGGCGTGGACGCCGCCCACCCGGCCCCGGCCGTCCTCGCCACCAACGGCTTCGGCGGCAGCAAGGCCGACGGCACCACCGACGCCCTCGGCAGGGCGGTCGCCGCCCGCGGCTACGTCGCCCTCGTCTACTCGGGCCTCGGCTTCGGCCGGACCGGCTGCCTTATCTCGCTCGACGACCCGCTCGTGGACGGGAAGGCGGCCACCCGGCTCGTCGACTTCCTGGCCGGCGCCCGCGCCGCCGACGACGGCACCCGCGTGGACTTCGTGACCCGGGACGGCACGGGCGACCCCCGGGTCGGCATGGTCGGCGGCTCCTACGGCGGCGCCGTCCAGCTCGCCACCGCCTCCGTCGACCCCCGGCTCGACGCGCTCGTCCCGCTCATCACCTGGAACGACCTCGCCTACTCCCTCGCCCCCAACGGCGCCGACCGCGCCACCCCCGGGGTCTTCAAGTGGCAGTGGGCCAACGCCTTCTACCTGATGGGCGAGGGCCAGCCGCTGCTCGTGCCCTCGCTCGACCCCAGCCGGATCAACTCGCTGAGCTGCCTGCACTTCGTCACCGACGCCTGCGACACCGTCCGGCTGCTCAACTCCGGCCGGTACCCGGAGGGCGAGACCAAGAAGGTCCTCGACTTCGCCCGCAGCGTCTCCCCGGTCTCCTACCTCGACCGGGTCAAGGCCCCCACGCTGCTCGTCCAGGGCCAGGCCGACAGCCTGTTCAACCTCAACGAGGCCCGGGCCACCTACGAGCGGCTGGAGAGCAGGGGCGTCGAGACCCGCATGATCTGGCAGTCCTGGGGTCACAGCGGAGGGCAGAAGCCCGGCGAACTCGACCTCGGACAGGGGGACCTGGAGAGCAGCTACGTCGGCCGGCGGGTGCTCGCCTGGTTCGACCGCCACCTGCGCGGCGACCGCACGGCCGACACCGGCCCCGAGTTCGCCTACTACCGGGACTGGGAGAGCGGCTACGGCACCGCGGCCGCCGTGCCCGCGCTCAGCCAGAAGCTCTACCTCTCCGGCGACGGCAGGCTCGTCGACGACCGCGCCGAGGTCGCCCGCGGCTCCCGCTGGTACCTCAACTGGCCGCTGCCGACCAGCCACTCCGAGTCCTCGATCGCCGGCCTGGTCGGACTGCCCGACCCCGCGCCGTACGACCTGGCGGGCACCTACCTCGGCTGGCGCAGCGCCCCGCTCACCGCCCCCGCGGACCTCGTCGGCTCGCCCCGCGCGACCCTCCGGGTGCGCGCGCCGGGCACCGAGCGGGTCCAGGACTCCGGCGACGCCGCCGACAAGCTGGTCCTCTTCGCCAAGCTCTACGACCTCGCCCCCGACGGCACCCGGACCCTGGTCAACCGGCTCGTCGCCCCGGTCCGGGTGCCGGACGTGACCCGGCCCTTCACCGTCGAACTCCCGGGCATCGTGCACCGCTACGCGACCGGCCACCGCCTGGAGTTCGTCATCGCGGCCAGCGACACCGCGTACGTCGGCAACCGGGGCATCAGGCCCGTGACCGTCACCAGCGCCCCCGAGGACACGGGGACGCTGGAACTGCCCCTGGTGCGGGGGCGGGTCGGCTGAGTACGTGACCTAGCCGGCCGCGAGGGCCGCGTAGCCGGGGCGGACCAGCTCGTCTATCAGGCGGCGGCGCTCCGGCAGCGGCAGGAACGCGGCCTCCAGGGCGGCCACCGTGAACTCCTCGAAGACCTCCGGGCCGTAGCCGAAGGCGTCCGCCATGTGCTGGAACTCCTCGCTCATGGTGGTGCCGGAGACCAGCCGGTTGTCCGTGTTCAGGGTGATCCGGAAGCCCAGGCGGCGCAGCTCGTCGATCGGGTGCGAGGCGTAGTCCTTCGCGGCGCCGGTCTGCAGGTTGGAGGTCGGGCAGACCTCCAGGGCGATCCGGTTGTCACGGACGTACGAGGCGAGCCGGCCCAGCGTGCCGTCCTCGGCGATGTCGTCGGTGATCCGCACGCCGTGGCCGATCCGCTCGGTGCCGCAGACCTGCACGGCCTCGTGGATCGACTCCGCGCCGACGGCCTCGCCCGCGTGGATCGTGAAGTGGCAGTTCTCCCGCTTCAGGTGCTGGAAGGCGGGGAGGTGGCGGGCCGGCGGGTTGCCGATCTCACCGCCGGCGATGTCGAAGCCGGCCACGCCCTTGTCGCGGTGGGCGACGGTCAGCTCCGCGATCTCCAGCGAACGGTCGGTGTGCCGCATGCCGGTGAGCAGGGTGCGGACGGTGATCCGGCCGCCGGAGCGGCGCTCGCCCTCGCGGAAGCCCGCGTTCACGGCCTCGACCACCTCGTCGAGGCTCAGCCCGCCCTCCAGGTGCTGCTCGGGGGCGTAGCGGATCTCGGCGTAGACGACGCCGTCCGCGGCCAGGTCCTCGGCGCACTCGGCCGCGATCCGCTCCAGCGCCTCGCGGGTCTGCATCACCGCGCAGGTGTGGGCGAAGGTCTCCAGGTACCGCTCCAGCGAACCGGAGTCGGCGGCGTCCCGGAACCACACGGCGAGCTCCGCCGGGTCCTCGGTGGGCAGCGCGGTGTAGCCGCAGGCGCGGGCCAGTTCGACGATCGTGGCCGGGCGCAGGCCGCCGTCGAGGTGGTCGTGCAGGACGGCCTTCGGGGCCTCGCGGATCCAGTCGGCGACGGCGGGCGCGGCCACCGGGGACACCGGGGAGACGGGGGAAGCGGTGGGGGCGGCAGGGTTGTCAGACAAGTGCATGGCCGGGAAGTGTACGCCACCGCGGCGGGACGCGGATGTGACCCCGGCGACACCGCTCCCCGGCCGGGGCGGCGCACCGCACCGGCCGGCTCAGTTCGACTGCAGCACGGGCAGGGTCGGCGCCCCGGTGGGCAGCATGTGCTTGGCCGCCAGGACCGGGGTCTCCCCGACCCGTACGACCTGGGTGACGAGCACCGCCGGGGTGTCCGCCGAGCGGCCGAGCTGCTCGCCCCTGCGGCGCCCGAGCAGGGTCGCGCTCACCGCGCTGTGGCCCGCGAGCTGCACCCCGCGCGAGGCGCCGGCGAGGACGGCCAGCATCGAGGTGCGCTCCGGCGGGGGCGCCGCGCGCAGGGCCTCGGCGAAGGCCGGGTGGGTCCGCTCCAGGACCTCGTCGGCCGCCGCCCACTCGTGGCTGAGCGCCGCCGGGCCCGCCTCGCCGGTGAGCACGGACTCCCAGAACCGCAGCTCGGCGCCGGCCGGGGCGAGCAGGTGCTGGGTGGTGAAGTCGGTGGGTTCCTCCGTGGACCGCAGCAGGCCCCGCACCCGCAGCTGCGCCGCCTCGCCGAGCAGCTCCTCCAGGGGCTGGAGGTGCTCGAAGCCGCGCCGGGGCGGGTGGGCGTTGACCGTGCGGCCGACCCCGCGGCGCACGGTGAGCAGTCCGTCCTCCTGGAGCAGCAGCAGCGCCTCGCGCAGGGCGGGCCGGCTCACGCCGAGCTCGCCCGCCAGCTTGGGTTCGGAGGGGAGCGTCGAGCCCGGGGGATAGGTCCCCTCGTGGATGGCGTCCGCGATCCGTTCGTAGAGCGCGACGACCGGTCGCCGCTGCTGTCCGCCGGCTGCCACGGATCCTCCTCGTGCTCGCGCCCGCAGGGGTGCCTGCGGCTCCAGCTCTTACGGTAGCGGCCCCACCTTGTCTGACAAGTCACTCGGACGGGCGCCTCCACCGCCGCCACGGGGTGCGAATCGGCCCATCCTGGTGGGACGGACGACGGAGGAGAGGGCCGGCGATGAGTTCCAGGGAGACGTCGAGCACGGGCAGGGCGGCCCGCTCCGGCGGGGTCTTCACGCCCGGGCGGATCGCCATCGCGGCGGTCCTGGTCCTGCTGCTCGTCTTCATCTTCGAGAACACCCGGCAGGTACGGATCCGGCTGCTGATCCCCGAGGTCTCCATGCCGCTCTACCTGGCCCTGCTGATCACCACGGTGCTGGGCGCGGTCTGCGGCTATTACGCGGCGGCCCGGAGGCGCAAGTGAGGCGCGCGGCGATCGGGGGCGTGGTGGCCGTGCTGGCCCTCGCCGCCATGGCGGTCGGTTCGGCGGACGCGGCGGCCGAGGCCGAGGCGCGGGCGGCGGAGGACGGGCCGGCGGAGGGCGGCGGGCAGCCGATGCCGGAATTCCTCGGCAAGGGTCTGTGGCGGGTCTTCACCTCGCTGGACCCGCGCACCCGGCTCGACGTCCACGACGTGGGCGGCGGTGACCGCCGGGTGCTGTGGCCGCCGAACTGGCGCGTCTGCACCCAGCACCCCGCACCGGGTGCCGAGCGCGGTTCGCGGGGGCGCGTGGTGGTGGGCGTGGTGAAGAAGGGCGAGGTCTGCCCGGCCCGCGTCACGGCGGCCCGGCGCTGAGCACGTCCCCGGGCGGGCGCGTGTCCCGCCGCGGCCCGCCGTCAGCGCTTGTAGTTGATCTTCATCGTGTCCATGTCGGTGACCTTGGACCGCAGGTCGCGGAAGCCGTGCCCGAGCTCCTTCAACGCGCCCTCCACCCGGTCCTCGGCGATCGCCCCGGCCATCTCGTCGCCGTCCGCCGCCTCGGAGACGACGACCAGGCGGTACGAGAAGTGCTTCAGGTTCCGGTCGTAGGCGAGCGAGCCCTCCTCGGTGAACCGCATCGCCGACATGCCGTGCTCCTCGGCCTCCGCGAGCAGCCGCTCGCGGCTCTCCTCGGTCAGCCCGTCGAACGTCCCGCGCACGATCACCCGGTAGGTGTGCTGCGTGCCCATGCCCTGCCTCCTCGGTAAAGAAACCACCCTACGGCGGCGCGTGTACGCCGCAACGGAATTTCCCGGCGCCCCGGGCGGGGCCGTTGTCCACCCTCTGGCCAGCGGTGGTTCCGGCGTGTTCCATGGTCGTCATGACGACCGTACGACGTGCCGTACTCACCCTGTCCGCGGCGCCGTTGGGCCCGGACAACCCCCTCCCGGCCCTGCACCTCCTCGACGGGGCCGCCGCCCCCGCGGTCGACGAGCGGGCCGCGCTTCCGCGCGACATGGCCCGGCAGCTCGGGCACGCCCCGCTGCGCACCCTGCTGCCCACCCGGGTCAGGGACGGCTACGGGCGCGCGCGGACGCCCGTGGACCTCGACGCGATCGTGATCGAGAACGAGCGGCTGCGGGTCACCGTGCTGCCCGGCCTCGGCGGACGCGTCCAGTCCCTCTTCGACAAGGCGGCAGGGCGCGAACTGCTCTACCGCAACCCGGTGTTCCAGCCCGCGGCGTTCGCGCTGAACGGCGCCTGGTTCTCCGGCGGCATCGAGTGGAACATCGGCGCCCGCGGACACACCACGCTCTCCTGCGCCCCGCTGCACGCGGCGGTCGTTCCCGCGCCCGACGGAGGCGAGATGCTCCGGCTGTGGGAGTGGGAGCCGCTGCGCGACCTTCCCTTCCAGGTCGACCTGTGGCTGCCGGCCGACGGCGCGCACCTGCGGGCCGCGGTCCGGATCCGCAACCCGCACGAGCGGGCCGTCCCCACCTACTGGTGGTCCAACACGGCCGTCCCCGAGGACCGCAGGATCCTCGCCCCCGCCGAGCTGGCCTGGCAGTACGGCTACGAGCGCGCCCTGCGCCGGGTGCCGGTGCCCGCCGCCCCGGACGGCCCCGACCACACGTACCCCCTGCGGAGCACCCATGCCGCCGACTACTTCTACGAGGTGCCGGACGGGCGGCGCCGCTGGATCGCCGCGCTCGGCGAGGACGGCACCGGCCTCGTGCAGACCTCCACGGACGTGCTGCGCGGCCGCAAGCTCTTCCTGTGGGGCTCGGGGCGTGGCGGGCGCCGCTGGCAGGAATGGCTGACCGAGCCCGGCACCCCCGGGTACGCCGAGATCCAGGCCGGACTCGCCCGCACCCAGCTGGAGCACCCCACCCTGGAGCCGGAGACCGAGGTCTCCTGGATGGAGGTGTACGGGCCGCTGGCCGCGGACCCGGCGGCCGTCCACGGCGCGGACTGGGCCGCGGCCACCGGTTGCGTCGAGGAGGCCCTCGGCCGGGTGCTGCCCCGGGAGGAGGTCGAGGCCGCGTACGCGTTGTGGCGGGAGCGGTCCGCCGACGCCGAGCCCGGTGCGGCCCTGGCCGCCGGTTCGGGCTGGGGCGCGCTCGAAGTCCTGCGCGGCGGCTACGCGCTGCCCGGAACGCCGTTCGCCGAGGACCAGCTCGGCGCGGAGCAGCGGCCCTGGGTGCACCTGCTGCGCACGGGCGCCCTGCCCGAGGCGGAGGAGGGGGCCGTCGGGCGCACGCCCGTGTCCGGGGCCTGGCGGGACATGCTGGAGACCGCCCCGGCCGACCCGGCCACCGAATACCACCTCGGCGTCGCCCAGTGGGCCGCCGGCGACCTCGCCCAGGCGGTACGGAGCTGGGAGCGCGGCCTGAAGAACGCCTCCGTGCGCTGGCCGCTGCTGTACTGCCTGGCCGTCGCCGACCGCGAGGGCGGCCACCCGCGCCGCGCGGCCGAGCGGTACGCGGAGGCCTTCGAGGAGCAGTGCGGGGGCGACCCGCTCGTCACCGCGGCCCTCGGGCGCGAGACGGCGACCGTGCTCCTGGAGACCGGCGCCGCCGCGCAGGCCCGCACCGTCCTGGAGCGGCTGCCCGAAGAGGTGCGGGCCCGTGGGGCGTTCCGCTTCCTGGAGGCGCGGCTGCTGCTCGCCGAGGGGCGCAAGGACGAAGCCCGCGCCGTGTTCGACGCGGGCTTCGAGGTGGCGGACCTGCGCGAGGGGGCCGAGGTCCTGGGCGAGGTCTGGGCGCGGATCACCGATGAACCACTCCCGGACGCCTACGAGTTCAGGATGCGGCCCAGCTGAGGCCCGGGTGCGGGGGCGCGGGCCGGCCGGGCCCCCGCCCGGCGGTCAGGCGCGGCACAGGATCTCGCCGTGCGGGACCATGAACCAGGCGTCCTCCTGGGCGGCCCAGGTGCGCCACGCCCCGGCGATGCCGTCCAGCTCCTCGCGGGTCGCGTGGCCGCCGTCGACGGCCAGCGCGGCGTACACCGACTGCGTGGTGCGGTCCGCCCACAGGCCGCTCCACCAGGCCCGCTCCTCGGGCCGGGCGAAACACCAGGTGCCGGCGGTGGCGGCGATGTCGGTGAAGCCGGCCCGGCGGGCCCAGGACAGCAGCCGCCGGCCCGCGTCCGGCTCGCCGCCGTTGGCCCGGGCCACCTGCCGGTACAGCGCGGACCAGCGGTCCAGGCCCGGGTTCTCGGGGAACCAGGTGAACGCCCCGTAGTCGCTGTCCCGGGCGGCGACCACGCCGCCCGGCCGGCACACCCGCCGCATCTCCCGCAGCGCCCGGACCGGGTCGCCGACGTGCTGCAGCACCTGGTGGGCGTGGACGATGTCGAAGGAGTCGTCGGGGAAGTCCAGGGCGTGGACGTCGGCGACCGCGAACTCCACGTTCTCCACGCCCCGTTCGGCCGCCGCTGCGCGCGCCTTCTCCAGCACGTCCTCCGCCGCGTCCACCGCCGTCACCCGGCCCGGCGCGACCCGCGCCGCCAGGTCCGCGGTGATCGTGCCCGGCCCGCACCCGACGTCCAGGACCTCCAGCCCGGCCCGCAGTTCGGGGATCAGATAGGCGGCCGAGTTCTCCACCGTGCGCCAGCTGTGCGACCGCAGCACCGACTCGTGGTGGCCGTGGGTGTAGACGGCGGTCTCGTGCTGCGGCGCGGTCTGCTCGTCGGCGTGCGTCATGGCCGGACTCCCTCGTGTGAGTTGGTGCGGCAACGGTACGCCGATCACTCACATCCTGAGACCCCATTCTCGGAATGTGGACACGTCAGCTGAACGGCCCCGTCCTGTAACGGAGTTCGGTGAGCATGCGGCCACCCGTCTCCTCCGTGACGGACGTGCCGTCCGGACGCCACCCGGCCGCCCCGTAGAAGGCCCGCGCCCGGGGGTTCCCCTCCAGCACCCAGAGTCCCGCCGCACGGAAACCGGCCGCCGCCATCGCGGCGACCGTCGCGGCCAGCAGGTCCCGCCCCACGCCCCGGCCCCAGGCCTCCGGCACGGCGTACAGGGCCGAGAGCTCGGCCGTCACCGACGCGTCCCACTCCCCGTCGGGCCACGGGCGGAAGCAGGAGAACGCCACCGCGCCGTCCTCCTCGGCCAGCAGCACGGTCGGCGCGCCGGGCGCCGACAGCCGGTCCCGCCACACCTCCGTCCGCTCCCCGACGTCGAGGGAGTCCAGATACGCGTCTGGCACGAGGCCGCGGTAGGCGGCGCGCCACGAACGGACGTGCACGGAGGCGACGGCGGCGGCGTCGGAGGGACCCGCCGCACGGATCGCGCGCACCGAACGGACCGCACGGACCGCACGGACCGCACGGACCGCACGGACCGCACGGACCGCACGGACCGCACGGACTTCGGGGATCTCGGGGATCGGCATGGGCGCATTCTGGAGACCCGGCGGGGCGCACGGCCAGCCGGTTTCCCCGCGCGAGGTGCCCGGCCTACGCCTCCCCGCACGCCTCCCCGCCCTCCGTCGGCCCCGTCAGGCCCGCGCGCTCGGCGAGGGCGCCGCCCTGGAAGCGGCTCTCGGCGCCCAGCTCTTCGAGCAGTTCGGCGATGTGGCGGCGGCAGGTGCGCAGGGACATGCCCATGCGGCGGGCGATCACCTCGTCCTTGGCGCCCTCGGCGAGCAGCCCCACCAGGGCGCGGCGCAGGCTCGGGCCGACGTCCTTGTAGGCGGCCTCGCTGGTGCCGTGGAAGGGGATGGCGCCGGACCAGTGCTGCTCGAAGACCCGGCACAGGTACGCCACCACGTCGGGGTCCCGGACCAGGACCGCGCCCTCGCCCGTCCCGCCGTCGGCGCGGCGCGGCAGGAAGGCCACGGAGCGGTCGAACACCACGGCCCGGTCCGGCAGTTCGGCCGCCGTACGGTACTCGGCACCGGCCTCGGTGAGCCGCTCCACGTACCCCTGCGTGGAGAGGCTGGCACGCGCCGAGTGCTGATAGAGGGTGCGCATCCGCACGCCCCGGTCCAGCATCGCCAGGTCCCGGTCGATCGCGGCGCCCAGCCGCCCGGGCGCCCGCCCGCCACCCGGCTGGATGCTGAACACCTCCTCGCGGCAGCGCGCCGACTCCTCCGTGAGCATCGCGGACGCGGAGGCCATGTCGGGCAGCAGGTCGACGCCCTGCCGGCGGGCCTGTTCGCGCCGCGCGGCCCGGTACTGCGGCATCAGCGCGTGCAGTTCGTCGCGGACGGCCTGGGCGTGCGCGGCGGCCTGGGCGAGCTCCGCCTCCAGGGGGCCGACGACCTCCGCCGCCGCCGCGTCCGGGCTCACCGGTATCAGCTCCTCGGGCCTTCCGGGGGCCGGGCGCAGCAGCCGCAGCCGCAGCAGCGTGCGGGACGCCGCCTCCACCTCCTCCTGGCTCAGGCCGAGCGCGGGCACGACGTCGGGCGGCCAGCGGGTCAGGCTGCCGCGCGCGAGCACGTACTCGAAGACGGCGACGGCCCGTGCGTCCAGTCGTGGCATTTCATCGAGATGTGTCCCCATCGGGATGCTTTCCCCCCGCTTTGCGGCCCTGCTACTTCCGTGCCATGCAGGGTATTGCCAGGTCGCGGCCCTGGACCAAGCGGGCTCGCCGGGATGGACTGAGGAGGTCCGACGGGGTCAAACCCCGCCAGGGCGACATCCGGTGCGAACCCGTCGAACACGGGTCATGCGCGCCACCCGACGCGTCCCGAACCAGGAGCCTTCGCATGTCCGCAGCCGTCCGCTGTCTCCTCGCCCTCACCGTCCTGCTCACCGGCGCCGCCGCCGCGACCGCGGGGCAGCCGGGGGACGGGACGCTCACGGTGCGCACGGTCGCCGCCGACCCGATGGACACCAGCTGGGGCGACCACTACGTCAAGCCGCAGCAGTAGGACGGGACGCAGACCGTGTCGACCTCCCCCTCCGCGGCCCCCGCGTCCGCCGCCTCCGCGCTCACCACCGGCCCCGGCCCCCGCCGGGCCCGCCCCGAGCACGCCGCCGACCTCGCGCTCCTGCCCGATCTGGTGCGCGCCGCCGTCGCCCGCTCCGGCGCCTCCGGCTGGTCCGTCGAACCCGGCGCGTTCTGGTGCCACGTCGTGCCCGCCGACGCGGTCCGCCGGGCACAGGGCTGGAAGCTGCACGTCTCCGCCACCCCGCTGTCCGCCCCGCTGGTCCTCGCCCGCGCCGCCGAGGTGCTGATCGCCCACGGAGCGGCCTTCAAGTTCGCCGGCAGCCCCGCCCGGGTCGCCGCCCTGGTCTCCGGACGCTCCGCGCGCGGCGGGGGCGGCAAGTTCCTCACCGTCTACCCGGCCGACGACGACCGCTTCCGACTGCTCGCCGAGGAGCTGCACCGGGCCACCGCCGGCCTGCCCGGGCCCGCCGTCCTCTCCGACCGCCGCTACCGGCCCGACAGCCAGGTCTCCTACCGGTACGGCGTGTTCACCGGCGTACGGGAACTGACCGAGGACGGCGGCTTCGCGGCCCGGCTCACCGACCCCGAGGGCCGCCCGGTCGCCGACGAGCGCAACGCCTGGTTCAGCCCGCCCGCCTGGGCCGGCGACCCCTTCCCGGACCGGCCCGCCGCCGCGCCGCGCAGCACGGCCGCCGCCCGGCCCGTCCTCCTCGCCGACCGGTACGTCGTCAGCGGCGCCATCCAGCACTCCAACAAGGGCGGGGTGTTCCGCGCCGAGGACACCCGCACCGGCGCCCAGGTCGTCGTCAAACAGGCCCGCCCCCACGTCGGCGCCGGGCTCGAAGGCCTCGACGTACGGGACCTGCTGCGCCGCGAGGCGAGCCTCCTGGCCCGCTTCGCCACGGCCGCCCACGACGTCGTCCCGCAGCCGGTCGAGGTGTTCGAGCAGCAGGGCAGCGTCTTCCTCGCCACCGAGTCCGTACCCGGCGCGACCCTGCGCCGCACGGTCGCCGAGCGCCTCGCCGAGGACGGCGCCGCCTGCCCCGACGAACGCACCGCCGGCTCGCTGGTCTGGCAGCTGATCGAGCTGGTCGCCACCGCGCACGGACTCGGCGTCACCCTCCACGACTTCAACCCCAACAACGTCATGGTCACCCCCGACGGGCGGCTGCTCCTCATCGACCTGGAGATGGCCGCCGCCCCCGGCGAACGCTGGGTGCTCGGCGCCACCCCCGGCTACACCGCGCCCGAACTGCGCGCCGCCGACCAGGTGGCCCCCGCCTTCCCGCCGGCCGTCGACCTGTACGCCCTGGGCGCGACCGTCCTGCACGCGCTCAGCGGCGCCGACCCGCTGTTCGCCCCCGACCGGCCGGTCGCCGACGCCCGCCCCGACGAGGAGCGGCTGGCCGGACTCGTCGCGCTGCTGGCCCGCGACCACCCGCTCGTCCGCCGCTTCGCCCCGCTCGTACGGGGGCTGATGCGGGACGCCGCCGAGGACCGGTGGAGCCTGGAGCGGGCCCGGACCTTCGTCACCGGGCTCCGCGGGGACGGGGGACCGGCCCCCGCGTCCGTAACCGCGCCCGCGGCCACCCGCGAGGCGGAACCGCCGGACCCGTCGCCGACCCGCACCCGGCTGCTGCGCGACGGCCTCGCCCACCTGCTGGCCACCCTGCGCCCGGACGACCCCGAACGGCTCTGGTCCTCCGACTCGTTCGGCGAGAACTGCGACCCGGTCGCCGTGCAGCACGGCTCGGCCGGCGGGGTCGCCGTCCTGGCCCGGGCACTGCGGCACGCGGACGCCCTGGACACCGCCGGAGCGGCCCCGGACCGGACGGCGCTGCGCGAGGGCCTGGAGACCGCGGCCCGGTGGACCGCCGACCGGGTGGACACCCTGCCCGGACACCTGCCCGGCCTGCACTTCGGCCGCTCCGGCACCGCCTGGGCGCTGCTCGACGCCGCCCACGCGCTGGACGATCCCGACCTGGCCGGGCGCGCCGCCGAACTCGCGCTCACGCTGCCCGTCCGCTGGCCCAACCCCGACGTCTGCCACGGCGCCGCCGGATCCGGCCTGGCCCAGCTGCACTTCTGGCGCGCCACCTCCGACCCCCGCTTCCTCGACCGGGCGGCCCAGGCCGCCGAAGGGCTCCTGGAGGCGGGGCGGCGCACCCCCGAGGGGCTGTTCTGGCCGGTGCCGGAGGACTTCGGGTCCGCGCTCGCCGGAGCCTGGCACTACGGCTTCGCGCACGGCGTCGCCGGAGCGGGCACCTTCCTGCTGCTCGCCGCCGGGGCGACGGGGGAGGAGCGCTACCGCGCGGCGGCCGTCGAGGCCGGGGCCACCCTGGCCGCGGCCGCCCGGGGCGGAGCGGCCGGTGTCCTGTGGCCCGTGGACCGGGCCCGCCACCTGTCGAACTCCCCGGAACTGGCCCGGCACTGGTGCAGCGGCTCGTCCGGCGTCGGCACCTTCCTGGTGCGGCTCTGGGCCTCCGAGGGCGGCGCCGACGAGGGGCTGCTCGCCCTGGTCGACGGCGCGGCCCGCGCGGTCCGGGCGGGCCGGGTCACCGACTCGCCCGCCACCTGCCACGGCCTCGCCGGCAACGCCGAGTTCCTCCTCGACGCCGCCGGGCTCACCGGCGACGCCCGTCACCGCGCCGACGCGGAACTCCTCGTCGAGCACCTGGCGGCGCAGGCCGTCCTGCGCGACGGCCGGCTGCTCGTGCCCGACGAGAACCGCAGGACCGTGCTCGCCGAGTACGCCACCGGCCTCGCCGGCAGCCTCTCGCTCCTGCTGCGGCTGCACTGCGGCGGGCCCCGCGCCTGGCTGCCCGAGGGCTGAACGGCCCCACCCCCCCCATGGACTTCCGTCGGCCGCCGGCCGGCGGACGCCGGTCCCGCACGGGCCGGCACCCACCCGAGAAGAGCGAAGGAGAACGCCATGATGGAGCACGACATCGACGCCCTGCAGGTGCTGCCCCAGGAGGTCCGCACCGAGGACGCCCGCGGTGAGGAGCACGCCGCCGCGCTCATCACCGCCTGCCGCTGGCTGACCAGCGGCTGCTGACCCACAGCCGAGAGCGGGACCCCTTCCCCGTGGGGTCCCGCTTGGCGTTTCGGGGGTCGTGCCGGGCCCGAACCCCGTCTTCCGGGCCTACGCCGCCCACTCCCAGCGCCGCTCCCCGTCCTCGAACGCCTCCGTCGGAGCCAGGCCCGCCGCCGTGGCCACCGCCGCCGAGGCGTGGTGGTCGGGGTGGACGTGCGCCAGGATCACCGGGGTGCCGAGCGCGCGCAGCCAGTCCGCCAGCGCGGCGGCCGCCTCCTTGGCGAGCCCGAGGCCCTGCCAGGCGGTCCCGGTCACCCAGGCGATCTCGGCCGCCCCGGCGGTGACGGTGGCCTGGACGGTGCCGACGGCGGCACCCGTGTCCCGCAGCCGCAGGACCCAGTTGCACCACGCCGTCCCCGGATCCGCCGGGCCGGCCAGCATCCGGGCGTAGCGGGCCCTGAGCTCCGGCTCGGGCAGCGGGGCGCCGCCGATGAAGACGTGCAGCGCCGGATCGGCCAGCGCCCCGGCCATCTCGGGGGCGTGGTCGAGCCGCAGCGGCTCCAGGTCCAGGCGCGCGGTGTGCAGGGGGACGGCGGTGACGACAGGGATCATGGGACCAGTCTCGCCCGTGACCGCTCCGGCTGCTTCGGCCGGTCCGTTCGGTCCGGTAGGTCCGGTCAGTCCGGTCGGTCCGGTCGGTTCGGCTGGTCCGGTCGGACCGTTTGGTCCGACCAGTCCGTTCGGTCCGTTCGGTCCGGTCGCCGATCCGGACGGCCGACCTGACGAATGTTCATATGACGGCTCCGTGAACGGCCCGCCCCGGCCCCCGGCCCGCCCCTAGGGTGTGCCGGACCCCGCCCCCGACGTGCCGAGGAGACCCTCCGTGCCCGCCCGCCGCACCCTGCTGAAGGCCCTCGCCGGCGCCCCCGCCCTCCCCCTCCTGGGGAACGCGCCCGCCGCCGCCGCGCCCGCCCCCGCCCCCGGCATCGTCAAGCCGACACCGTCCGCGTACTTCACGCTGCGCGGCACCAACGCCGAGGCCCGGTACGAGACCTTCGCCGACACCGGGCCGCTCACCCCGGTCGACCGCTTCTTCGTCCGCAACCACACCACCACGCCCGTCCTCGACGCCGCCGCCTGGAGCCTCACCGTCTGGGGCGACGGACTGCACGGCCGCACCCCCGTCCGCTTCGGCTACGGGCAGCTGCGCGACCTGCCCGCCGTCACCCGCACCGCCCTGGTGGAGTGCGCCGGCAACGGCCGCAGCCTCTACGCCACCCAGCAGGGCGAGACGGTCACCGGCACGCCCTGGACCCTCGGCGCGATCGGAGCCGCCCGCTGGCGCGGCGCCCGCCTCTCCGACGTGCTGCGGCGCGCCGGGATCGCCGCCGACGCCGTCGACGTCCAGCCCCGCGGCCTCGACGACCCGTACGTCACCGGCGGCGTCGACCTCGGCCGGGTCCGCCGCCCGCTGCCCGTCGCCAAGGCCCTCGACGACGTCATCCTCGCGTACGAGATGAACGGCGAGCCCCTCCCGTACGACCACGGGTACCCGGTCCGGCTGATCGTCCCCTCCTGGATCGGCATCGCCTCCATCAAGTGGCTCGGCGACATCGAGGTCTCGCGCTCCCCGCTCGCCTCGCCCTGGTCCACCGACTACTACCGCCTGTTCGGCGCCGCGCATCCGCCCGGCGGCAGCGCCCCGCTCACCCGCCAGACCCTCAAGAGCGCCTACGAACTGCCCTTCGGCGCCACCCTGGAGACCCACCGGACGCACCGGCTCACCGGCCGCGCCTGGTCCGCCCACGCGCCCGTGCGCCGCGTCGACGTCTCCACCGACGGCGGTGCCCACTGGCGGCCCGCCCGGCTGCTCGACGCGCCCCGGCGGGCCGGCTGGGTCCGCTGGGCCACCACCTGGCGCCCGCACGGCACCGGGCCCGCCACCCTGCTCTCCCGGGTCACCGACGCGGCCGGCAACGTCCAGCCGGAGCGGGCCGTCCACAACACCCAGGGGTACCTCTTCGACGCGATCGTCCGGCACCCCGTCACCCTCGCCTGAGCCGGCCGGACCCCACCCGGCCCGCCCGAGCGGCGGGATATCCCGAACCTCCGTATAAAGGCACTGGGGTCCCGTTCGCGCGGTCAGGGCCGTGTGCGCGTGCCGTTCGGGTGCCCCGGCACAGTCCCAGGAGGTCCGGGAGGTCAGGGCGATGCGGCAGACAGCTCCGGAGGGCCGCGGGCCGGTGCGCTTCGGACCGCCCGCTCCGGAGTCCGGCCTCCCCGTGCTGCCCGGTCTCGCCGCCCTCCTCGCCGCCGCGGCCGGCCGGGCCGCGCCCGAACCGCCCGGCGGCGGCCCGGTCCTGCGCGGGGCCGCCGCCGGCTACTGGTGGCGCCGCGGCCTGCGCACCCACGCCGAGGACGTCGTCGCCGCCCCCGGCGCCCCGCCGCTGCTGCTCGCCCTCATCGCCGCCCACGGCGGCGACCTCCTCCTGCCGCGGCCCTGCCCCGCCTGGTGGACCCCGCAGGCCCGGCTGCTCGGCCGGCCCGCCTACCACGTGCCCACGCCCGCCGAGTGCGGGGGCGTGCCCGACCCGTACGCCCTCCTGGAGACCGTGCGACGGGTCCGCGCCGAGGGCGGCGACCCCCGGCTCCTCCTCCTCTCCGTCGCCGACGACCCCACCGCCACCGTCGCCCCGCCCGAACTCGTCCGCGAGGCCTGCGAGGCGGCCGTCGCCGAGGGGCTGCACATCATCAGCGACGAGACCTGGCGCGACACCGTGCACCGCCCCGAGGACACGGTGCTGCTCAGCCCCGCCGAGATGTGCCCCGAGGACGTCACGGTCCTCAGCGACCTGTCCGGCGCCCTCACCCCCGCCGGCTGGCCCTGCGCCGTCGCCCGCTTCCCGCCCACCGCCCCCACCCGCACGGACCGGTACGCCGACCGCAGGGCCCGCACCCTCGACATCCTCACCGCGCTCGGCGCCCTCGTGGCCGGACCGGTCGCCCCGGCCGCCGCCCACGCCCTCGACGAACCCGAGGACGTCGTCGTGCGGATCCGGACCACGGCCGCCCTGCACGGGCGGATCGCCGCGGCCGCCCACCGGGCCGTCCGCGCCGCCGGGGCGTTCGCCCGGCCCCCGCAGGCGGGCCGCCACCTCTACGCCGACCTGGGCCCGCTGCGCGCCGGGCTCGCCGCCCGCGGCGTCACCGACTCCCTGGAGCTGGAGAACCACCTGACGGAGCGGCTCGGCACCCCCCGTCCCCGGCGGCCACCGCTTCGGCGACGAACTCGGCGCGCTCCGCGTCCGGTTCGACACCGCGGCCTTCCTGGGGGACACGGAGGAGGAGCGGACCGAGGCACTCGCCTCCGCCCGCCCCGAGGAATCGCCGCACGTGGCCCGCGCGTTGAGCACGTTCGGGGAAGCGCTGGACGAACTGGCCCGCTAGTGGAGGCCGTCGAGGACGGCCGGCACCGGATGGAAGGAAAGACGGAGGTCGCAGCGATGACGGAACAGACCGCCCGGCCACCCCGGGCCCCGCACTCCGACCGCACCCCCCGTACCGCCGGAGCCGCCGGGTCCGCCGGGTCCGCCGGGTCCGCCGGGTCTTCCCGGGCCGCTGGGGCCGCCCGCGCAGGCCAGGTCGCTGAAGCCGACCGGTCCTCCCAGCTCGCCCAGCCGGCCGGAGCCTCCCAGCTCGCCCAGCCGGCCGGAGCGTCCCAGGCCTCCCAGCCGGCCGGAGCGTCCCAGGCCTCCCAGCCGGCCGGAGCGTCCCAGGCCGCCCAGCCCGCCGGAGCCTCCCCGGCCTCCCCACCAACCCCGCCCGCCCCGCACCCCGCTCCCGTGCTCCAGCCCCTCGGCCGGGTGCGTCTCGACTGGCCGCGGTCCTTCGCCGACCGGCTCACCGCGCCCCTGCCCGGGGTCCGTGCCCTGGCCCGGCTGGCCCGCGAGGGCGCCGTCCGCCCCGGGCCCGCGGGGCTGCGGGACGTCCCGCAGCTGCCCTTCGCGCCCGGACCGCTGCCCGAGGCCGGGCCGGGCACCGTCGCCGTCACCTGGGCCGGGCACGCCAGCTGGGTGGTCCGGATCGGCGGCCTGACCGTGCTGACCGACCCCGTCTGGTCGCGCCGGATCCTCGGCACCACGGCCCGGCTCACGCCCGTCGGGGTCCGCTGGGAGGACCTGCCCCCGGTCGACGCCGTCGTCATCAGCCACAACCACTTCGACCACCTCGACGCCCCCACCCTCAAACGGCTCCCGCGCCACACCCCCGTGTTCGTGCCCGCCGGGCTCGGCCGCTGGTTCACCCGGCGCCGGTTCGACCGCGTCACCGAGCTGGACTGGTGGGAGGCGGCCGAACTCGGCGGCGTGCGCTTCGAGTTCGTCCCCGCCCACCACTGGTCCAAGCGCACCCTCCTGGACACCTGCCGCTCCCTGTGGGGCGGCTGGGTGATCGGCGAACGCGAGGGGCGGCGGGTCTACTTCGCCGGGGACACCGGCTACGGCCACTGGTTCGCCGAGATCGGCCGCCGCCACCCGGGCATCGACCTCGCCCTGCTGCCGATCGGCGCCTACGACCCGCGCTGGTGGCTCGGCGACGTCCACACCGACCCCGAGGAGGCCGTGCGGGCCTTCCAGGACCTCGGTGCGCGGCGGATGGCCCCCATGCACTGGGCGACCTTCGTCCTCTCCTCCGAACCCGTCCTCGAACCGCTCACCCGCGTGCGCGCCGCCTGGGCGCGGGCCGGCCTGCCCCGCGAGGACCTGTGGGACCTGCCGGTCGGGGCGTCCCGGGCGGTGGGCCCGTAGGCGCTCGGCCCGAGGCGCCCGGTCCGGAGCGTCCGGTGGGCGTCCGGCCCGAGGCGTCCGGTCCCGGGCGTCCGGTCCCCGGGCGTCCGGCCCAGGGTGCCAGGACCTCCAAGGGGGCCCGGCCTCCGGACTAGGGCGCGCCCGGCCGGCCGGACCGTCCCCGCAGCCGCCGCCACAGGGCGGGCGCCGCGCCGATCAGCACCGTGAGGCCGACCGCCGCCACCACGCCCTGCCACGGTTCCGGGAAGAGCGAGCCGCCCAGGATGCCGATCAGCTGGTACGTCGCCGCCCAGGCCAGGCAGGCCGGCAGGTCGCCGCGGGCGAAGCGGCGCAGCGGCATCCCGGCGAGCAGACAGGCCAGCATCACCGGGATCCGGCCCGCCGGGACCAGCCGGGAGAGCACGAGCACCGGGACCTGGTGGGTGTCCAGCCGTTCCTGCGCCTGGGCCAGTCGCTCCGGGGTGACCCGGCCGCGCAGCGCCGCGAGCCAGCGCGAGCCGTTGCGGGAGCGGACCCCGCGCCGGCCGAGCCAGTACAGGGCCAGGTCGCCCAGGAACGCGGCGGAGGCCGACACCACGAAGACGTACAGCAGCGCCAGCGGCGCCGTCTGGTGGAAGGCCACCACCGCCGCCGAGCTCACGATCGCCCCGGTCGGCACCACCGGCAGCAGCGCGCCGAGCGCCACGAGCAGGAACAGCGAGGGGTAGCCGACGGCCTGTTGCGTCGACTCCGGCGGCAGCTCCCGCACCGCCGTCACGATCCGGTCGATCACCGGGCGACCTCCGGCCGCACCCGCTCGCCGTGGCCCAACAGGTGTACCGCCACCTTCGGGGCGAGCCGGGCCGCGTGCCGGACGAACTCGTCGCCCGGCGCGTGGAACTCGTGGGGGCGGACCGCGTCCATGCCGATCGGCCAGTACGTGCCGTAGTGCACCGGCACCGCGGCGGCGGGCGACAGCGCGGCGAGCGCCTGCGCGGCACGGCCCGCGTCCAGGTGCCCGTGGCCGAGGTAGGGCCCCCAGCCGCCGACCGGGAGGAGCGCCACGTCCACCGGGCCGACGGCCTCCGCCATGTCGTCGAACAGGCCGGTGTCCCCGGCGAAGTAGGTCCGCGCCTCGCCCTCCACCACGTAGCCGAGCGCGGGGGAGCGGTGCGGTCCGAGCGGCAGCCGCCGCCCGTCGTGCAGGGCGGGGACGGCCCGTACGGTCACGCCCTCGACCTCCACCTCGTCGCCCGGCGCCACCTCGGTGAGCCGCAGGCCCCGCCCGTCGAGCCGGCGCAGGGCCGGGACGGCGCGCGGGGCGCCGGCCGGGACGAGCACGCGGGTGCCGGGGGCGAGCCGGGCCAGCGAGGGCAGGTGGAGGTGGTCGGCGTGCAGGTGCGACACGAGCACCGCCTCGGCGCGGGCGGCCTCGGGCGGGGGCAGCTCGCCGCGCCGGCGCCGCAGGTGCGCGAGGCGGCGCGCGAAGAGCGGGTCCGTCAGGAAGCGGACCCCGGAGTCCTCGACCGTGCACGTGGCATGACCCCACCAGGTGATCTCCACCGGCACGCCGCCCTTCCTCGTCCGTTCCCGCCCGTCGTTCCCGCCCGTGTCCCGGACCGCCGACCAGGCCTTCCGTAACGAGGGTAAATGTCCGGTGCCGTCGGTGTGGCCGGTCTTCGACGGACCGGGCGGGGCCGGAGCGCCGAAGATCTCCTCGGGTGTCCGGCGACACAGTAGGGTCGCTCCATGGACGACGTTCGGGTGGCGGCGATCGCCAGCCTCACCCCGCTCGAAGAGCTCGACGAAGACCCCTTCCTGGTCGACACCCGCAGCCAGCACGCCATGTGCGTGCGCTGGGCCGTGGACAAGGGGTACGTGGTGGCGAGGCAGCTGCTGTTCTACGGCATCCGGCCGGACCACGAGGCACTGTGGGCGGACGTGGACGCGGGCGTCGTGGACCTGTTCGTCGCCCCGAACGAGCGCGTCCTGGCCCGCGCGTTGACCGACGTGCCGGAGTTCCTCGCCGAGTGCGAGCGGCGCGGGGTGCGCCTGGAGACCGCGGGACTCGACGAACCCGCGTACGACGCGCCGATGAAGGCCTGGGTGCACCGGCGGATGTCCATGCCCACCGCCGGGTACGACGGCTGCTGAGGGCCGGCCCCGGCGGTCGGACACACGCGCCCTTCCCGGCTGACCTGCGTGCCGCGGCCGTTGTGCCACGCTTGAGGCAGGAAACGGGTGAAAGGTGAACCAGGCGTGGGTGAACGGCGAGGGAGTCCCCCCGGCCGCTGGCGGAGCGCGGGCCGGGCCGTGATGCGGGTGGTCACGGTCTGGGCGGTGTCCACGCTCACCCTGCTCGTCCTCGCCGGGCTGCTGCCCGACTTCCAGCTCCAGTCCCGCGACGGCGACAGCCTCACCACCATCGCCTTCACCGCCGCCCTGGGCGCCGGGGCCTTCGGTCTGCTCAGCGCGCTGGTGTGGCCGCTGATCGTGCGGGCGCTGCTGCTCGTACCGGCCCTGGTGCTGGGCCTGTTGGTGTTCTTCCTCAACGGCTCGCTGCTGCTCGTCGCCCTCTGGCTGACCCCGGACGGGCGCGGCACCGCGGCGCCCCAGACCGCCGTCCTGGTGGCCGCGGTGATGTCCGCGGTCGCCTCGGCGACCTCCACCGCCCTCGCCGTGCGCGACGACGAGGCCTACCGGCGGCGCCTCTACCGGCTCGCCGACCGCAAGCGGCCGCGGATCGCGCGCGGCCCGGAACCCGCCCCCGGCACCGTCTTCCTGCAACTCGACGGGGTCGGCCACCGGGTGCTCGGCGACGCCGTCGCCGACGGCCTGATGCCCACCGTCGCCGACTGGCTCGCCACCACCCACCGGGTCGCCCCCTGGCGCACCGACTGGTCCAGCCAGACCGGCGCCAGCCAGCTCGGCATCCTGCACGGCTCCAACGAGGACGTGCCCGCCTTCCGGTGGTACGAGAAGGACACCGGCCGGCTCATGGTCTCCAACCGGCCCGCGAGCGCGGTCGAGCTCCAGCGGCGCGCGGTCGAGCGCACCGGCGACGGCGGGCTGCTCACCCTCGACGGGGCCTCCCGCGGCAACCTGTTCAGCGGCGGAGCCGACCAGCTGGCCCTGGTCCTGTCGATGGCCGCCCGCCGGGGCCGCCGCAACCGCTCGCGGTCCGGCTACTTCGCGTACTTCTCCGACCCCGCCAACGCCGTCCGCACCGCCGGCTCCTTCGTCACGGAGACGCTGCGCGAGATCGTCCAGTCGACCCGGGCGCGGCTGCGCCGCGAGAGCCCCAGGGTCTCCCGGGGCGGCCTCTACCCCCTCGTCCGGGCCTTCGCCACGGTCATCGAGCGGGACGTGGTCGTCTCGGCCGTGATGGGCGACATGCTCGCCGGCCGGACCGCGGTCTACGCCGACCTGGTCGCCTACGACGAGGTCGCCCACCACTCGGGGCCGCACGGCCACGACACCGACCAGGTGCTGCGGCGGCTCGACCGCTCGCTCGCGCTGATCGCCCAGGTCGCCGAGCACGCGCCCCGCCCGTACCGGATCGTGCTGCTCTCCGACCACGGCCAGAGCCCGGGGGAGACCTTCGAGTCCGCGTACGGGCTGACCCTGCGCGACCTCGTCCGGGCCGGCTGCGGGCTGCCGGTGCCGCGCCGGGTGCGGCGGACCCGCAGCGGGTCGGAGGCCAGGGACGCGGCGAAGGACGCGCTGCGCGGCGCGCTGCACCGGAGCCTGGACGAGGCGGCCGAGCAGGGCGAGGAAGGGGCGGAGGCGGCCGCGGTGGCCGCCGCGCGGGCCCCCGAACCGCTCGTGCTGGCCTCCGGCAACCTCGGCCTGATCTCCTTCCCGGGCGTGCCGCACCGGATGACCCGTGAGGAGATCGAACGCCTCCACCCGGCGCTGCTGCGCACTCTGGCGCACCACCCGGGGATCGGCTTCCTGCTGGTGGCGAGCGAGGAGCACGGCTCGGTGGTGCTCGCCCGCGACGGCGTCGAGGTCCCGGTCGCGGAGCTGACCGACGACGGGCCGCTCGCCGTCTTCGGCCCGGGAGCGGCGGACGCGGTGCGGCGCACGGACGGCTTCCCGCACGTCGCCGACATCATGGTCAACTCGATGTACGACCCGGCGACGGGCACCGTGCACGCCTTCGAGGAGCAGATCGGCTCGCACGGCGGCCTCGGCGGCGAGCAGGCGCACCCGTTCCTGCTCTGGCCCCGCGAGCTGACCGGTCCGCCCGCGGAGATCGTGGGCGCCGAGCAGGTGCACCGGGTGCTGCGCGGCTGGCTGCGGGAGGCCGAGGGGCCGCAGGTGCCGCTGGAGATTTCGCCGCCCGGCGGCGATGCGGAAGCGTTTCTTCCGGTCGACGACCAGGCCGTACAGGACAAAAGCGGGTGATTTGGAGCGCCGTCTCGGCTGTCGGACGATGAGGGCGTTTGTCCGACGAGAGGCGCACCACCCCCCATGAGCACGGCCATCCCCGAGACCCACCCCGGCACCCCCGCCGAGGACCCGCAGCACGAGCACCGGCCGGACGGGGAAGCGCCCAGCAGGCACGCCCGCAGCTTCGGACTGCCCGTCGCCACCGCCCTCGTCGTCGGCAACATCATCGGCGGAGGCATCTTCCTCCTGCCCGCCTCCGTCGCCCCCTACGGCACCATCAGCCTGGTCGCCTTCGGCATCCTCACCCTCGGCGCCCTCGCCCTCGCCCTGGTCTTCGGCCGGCTCGCCCACCGCCACCCCCAGACCGGCGGCCCCTACGTCTACGCCCGCGCCGCCTTCGGCGACTTCGCCGGATTCCTCGCCGCCTGGTCGTACTGGATCACCACCTGGGTCTCCAACGCCGCCCTCGCCGTCGCCGCCGTCGGCTACCTCGACGTCCTCGTCCCGATCCACGCGTCCAAGGCCGCCACCATCGGCGCCGCCCTGCTCCTCCAGTGGCTGCCCGCGCTCGCCAACCTAGCTGGCACCCGCTACGTCGGCGCCGTCCAGCTCGTCGCGACCGTGCTCAAGTTCCTCCCGCTGCTGCTGGTCGCCGTCGGCGGACTGTTCTTCTTCGACAGCGCCAACCTCGGCCCCTTCCGGACCGGCGACGCGAGCGCCCTCGGCGCCGTCTCCGCCTCCGCCGCGATCCTGCTCTTCAGCTACCTCGGCGTCGAGTCCGCCGCCGTCAGCGCCGGCGAGGTCCGCGACCCGCGCCGCAACGTCGGCCGCGCCACCGTCCTCGGCACCCTCGGCGCCGCCACGCTCTACCTGCTCGGCACCCTCGCCGTCTTCGGCACCGTCGCCCACGACAAGCTGGTCACCTCCACCGCGCCCTTCTCCGACGCCGTGAACGTCATGTTCGGCGGCTCCTGGGGCGGCGCCGCCGTCGCCTGCATGGCCCTGGTCTCCATGGTCGGCGCGCTCAACGGCTGGACCCTGCTCAGCGCCCAGGCGCCGTACGCCGCCGCCCGCGACGGCCTCTTCCCGAAGGTCTTCACGGTCAAGCGGCGCGGCGTCCCCACGGTCGGCGTCCTCGTGACCGTCGTCCTCGCCTCGCTCCTGACGGTCTACAACTACACCGCCGGCACCCAGGGCGTCTTCGAGGTCCTGGTGCTGGTCACCACCTTCACGGCCACCGTCCCCTATCTGCTCTCCACGGCCGCCCAGATCTACTTCCTGCTCTCCGGGCAGGGCGAGAGGGTCTCCCGCGCCCGCCTCACCCGCGACGCCGTCCTCGCCGTCGCCGCCTTCGGCTTCTCCCTCTGGCTCGTCGCGGGCTCCGGCTACGCGGCGGTCTACCAAGGCGTCCTCTTCCTCTTCGCGGGCGTCCTCGTCTACGCGGCGATGGCGGCGCGCCGGACCCGGGCGACGGCGGACCCCGGCTCCGGCCGTCCGGACGGGCGGGCCGACGGGCACGTGGCAGGGCGCGCGGACGGGCGCGCGGAGGACTGACGGCCGGGCGCCGTCGCGCCCCGGCGCGTGCGCCCCGCCACTGCGGTGAATCGGGGGCCCGGAGTGTAGGCCGCCCGGGCGGTTGTGGGGTCCGGCGCGCCTCGGGGCCGCCCGCACGGGGCAGGAGGGACCCCTATGAGGTCCCTTCCCGCGCGCCCCGGCGTCCCCGCCGTGCGGGCCCGGCGGTTCGCCGTCGCGGTGCTGCTCGTGCTCGCCGCGCTGCTCGGGACCGGCGCGGCGTTCGCCGGGACGGCGGGCGCGGAACCGCGCACCGTCGGCGCGTCGGCCGAGCCCGCCGCCGAGGTCCACGACCTCGCCGGGAACGAGGCGACCACCCCCGTCCGCGGAGCGCGCCGCCCGGCCCCGCCCCGCAGCGTGCGCACGGCCGCCGCCGTGCCCGCGCCCGCCCCCGTGCCCGCCGCGCCCCCGGGCGACGGTGCGCCGCGGTCGGCGGTGATGCGGTGCTGAGAGGCCCTGCCTCCCCAGCACCCCCTCACCCCACCGCAAGGAGCTTCGTCATGCCCGTCGACCCCTTCGCCGTGCTCAACGCGCTGCTGCGCGCCGAGGCGGCCCGTCAGGAACGGTCCCTCCGCCACGCGGAAACGGAACGCGAACCGGAACGGCGGCCCCTGCGCACCGCTCCGGGCACGGCCGCCGAACCGGAACCGAAGCTGGACTGACACCCCCGGGCCAGGCCCGGAACCCGCCCCGGCGGGCCGGTTTGCGCATGTCCGTACGGTGTACGAGGCTGAACCGATGACCTCGACCGACCGGCAGCCCACCGCCCCCGATCGGTCCGCCGGAGCGGGCAGGATCCGCGCCTTCGCCCGCCGCCCGTACACCGCCCGGCACTGGCCCGACCTCATCGCGCTGTGCTGGGCGACCGTCTTCTTCTGGGCCTCCCTCAGTCCCTCCCTGGTGCCCCGGCCCTGGTACCTCCAGGGCGTCGTCGGCGGCATCACCGCCGCCATCGGCTACGCGCTCGGCGCCGCCGTCTCCTGGCTCGCCCACGCCCTGGTGCCCTGGCGCCCGGGCGAGCGGACCCGGGCCCGGCTCTGGCAGGCGTACTGGCTGCTCCTCCCGGTCCTGACCGTCCTGCTCATCTCGGAGAGCGCCCGGATGCAGCGCCGGCTCCGCGTGCTCCAGGGGCTGCCGCCCTCGCTCACCTGGCACACCCCGGTCATCGCCCTCTTCGCGATCCTGCTCTGGCTGGCCCTGCTGCTGGTCGCCCGCGCGGTCCGGCTCGGCGCGCGCCGGCTGATCCGGCTGCTCGGCCGGCTGCTGCCGCGGCCCGCCGCGTACGCCCTCGGCGCCCTGCTCACCGCCCTCGCCGTCCTCGTCGGCGTCCGCGACGTCGTCTTCGACCGGGGCGTCGTCGACCTCGCCGACCGGATCGCCGAGGCCACCAACGACGGCACCGAGGACGGCATCCACCGCCCCGCCTCCGGCCGGGTCTCCGGCGGCCCCGGCTCCCTGATCCGCTGGCAGGACCTCGGCTACCAGGGACGCAACTTCACCGGCTCCGTCCCCACCCGCGACCGCATCACCGCCTGGACCGGGAAGCCCGCCCGCGACCCGGTCCGCGTCTACATACCCTCCGCGCTGCCCGCCGCCTTCCAGGACGAGCGCCCCTTCGCCGCCCAGGCCCGCCTCGCCGTCCGCGAACTCGAACGCACCGGCGCCTTCGACCGCCGCGTCCTCGCCGTCGCCGGCACCACCGGCACCGGCTGGGTCAACCCCAACGTCGCCGAACCCCTGGAGTACATGTACGGCGGCGACACCGCGATCGTCGCCGTCCAGTACTCGTACCTGCCCAGCTGGGTCTCCTTCCTCGTCGACAAGGAGAAGGCCGGCCAGGCCACCCGCGCCCTCCTCGACGCCGTCCGCGCCCGGCTCGCCGAACTCCCCGCGGACCGGCGCCCCAAACTGGTCGTCACCGGCGAGAGCCTCGGCGCCTACGCCGTCGAGGCCTCCTTCGGCAGCGCCGAGGCCCTCCTCGACGGCACCGACGGCGCCCTGCTGCTCGGCGCGCCGAACTTCTCCCCGGTCTCCGCCGAGATCCGCCGCGACCGCGACCCCGGCAGCCCCGTCTGGCGCCCCCAGTACCGGGACGGCGCTCACTACCGCTTCGCCCAGTTCCCCCGCACCGACCTCGAACGACCCCCCGGCCCGCTGGGAGTTCCCGCGCGCCGTCTACCTCCAGAACGCCTCCGACCCGGTCGTCTGGTGGTCGCCCGACCTCCTCCTGGAACGGCCCGCCTGGCTCGACGAACCCCTCGGCCCGGACATCACCCCGGAGATCGACTGGTTCCCGTTCGTCGCCTTCTGGCAGACCTCGGTCGACATGGCGGTCTCGTACGGGGTACAGGCGCCGCACGGCCACCGCTACGGCACGGGGGCCGTCGACGGCTGGGCGGCCGTCGTCCCGCCCCAGGGCTGGACCCGGGCCGACACCGACCGCCTGCGCGCCTACATCGGGCACCGGAAGGCGGCGTACTGATCCACCCCGCGCGGTACCCGCCTCCGCGCGGTACCCCCGGCTCCGCGTGCGCCTACGCCTCCGCGTGCGCCGCCGCGCCCGCCGCCCCCACCGCGCGGCCGTGCGCCGTCACCAGGACGCTCACCCCGGCCGCCAGCAGGGCCACCGCGAGCAGCGCCGGGACCAGGGTCACCAGCGGACCCGCCACCAGGCAGCACGCCCCGCCCACCAGCAGGGCCGTCGGGCGCCGCCCCGAGGAGCGCAGCACGATCGCCGCCGCGCCCAGCAGGAAGACCCCGACCCCGCCCGCCAGCGCCCAGGCCACCGTGCCGTGCAGGGGCTCGGCGAGGCCGTAGTGGCCGGTGTCGGCGACCTGGGTGAGCACCTTCTTCATGCCGAGCGAGGTCAGCACCACGCCCGCCACCAGCGGCAGGTGCAGGAACGTGTACACGTCCCGGGCGAAGCGGGTCCGCTCGTCGCCGTCCAGGGCCGCCAGCCGGTGCTCGGCGGGCTCCCCGAACCGCCGGAAGTACAGCGCCCACAGCGAAGCCGCCAGCAGCAGCCCCGCCGCACACGCCGCGATTACCGCCGGCGTCAGCGGGAAACCGGCCATGCCCACGCCCATCGCCACGATGGACTCGCCGAGGGCGATGATCACGATGAGGCCGTGCCGCTCGGAGAAGTGCCCGGGGGAGTTGACCCGCCAGCCGGACGAGCCGGTCACGTAGATCCCGCCGTAGTCCACGGCGACCGCGCTCAGCCACAGCGCCAGCCGCGGGGTCCCGTCGTACGCGCAGCCGATGAGCAGCAGCGCGAACGGCGGCGCCACCGAGATCATGGCGGTCCGCCGCAGCGTCGCCCGCAGGGCCGTGTCGCCCGGGCTGGAGACCCAGTACGACACCAGGTGCAGCACCCGCACCAGGCCGTAGCAGACCACGAACACCAACGGCGCCGGCAGCCCGCCCGGCGCGTCAGCGAACACCTCCGGCACCGCGAGCGACACCACGAACACCACGGTCATCACGGTGACCAGCACCGCGAACAGGGCGCCGGAGTCGGCCCGCACCACGTTGCCCAGCCAGGCGAAGGCGCTCCAGCACCACCACAGCAGCGCGAGCACCGCCATCGCCCCGACCACCCGCACCGGGTTCGGGTGGGCCGCCATCAGAGCCGTCACCTGCGTGATCGCGTAGACGAAGACCAGATCGAAGAACAACTCGGCGGGCGTCACCTTGTGATCGTCCCCGGCCGCGACCATCCGCGCCCGTTCCCTACCGGCCACCGCATCCCCCTTGCGCAGCACGTACTTTCGGCCATCCAGGCGCGCACCCTACAACGGCCCGGCATTACCCCGGGAGTAATCGACCCCCGCCGCGGCCCCCGGCATGCTCGTGAGCACCGGGTCCCGGGCGGCGCACTCCGCCCGGGGACCGGCCCCGATCCCAGAGAAACAGCCTTTTCAGGAGGGTGATCCACCATGTCCCAGGCCCTGCTCGCCGGTCTCTCCCGCACCACGGCACCGCGGTCGATGTGCGCCGGTTCCTCGCGCTCGACGCCGTCGTCACCGGCGGCAACGGTCTCGCCTACCTCGCCGCCTCCGGCCCCCTGGGCGAGCTCCTCGGCGTGGGCCGGGTCTGCTGCTCGAACTCGGCGTGTTCCTCACCGCGTACGCGGCCGGCGTGGCCTGGCTGGCGAGCGCCCGCAGCCGCCGGTCCTCGGCGTGAAGGCCGTCGTCGACGCCAACCTGCTGTGGGCGGCGCTCAGCGTCCGTCGCGCGCTTCGTCGCCTGCTGGAGCCCAGCACCGCGGCGCCGTCTGGACCCTGCTCCAGGCGGGCACCGTCCGCCGGTTTCGCGGCCTGCAGTGGGCCGCGCTGCGGGCGAGCGCTACCCTTGAGCGACTGGAGGTAGGCGAACCGTCTCCGGGTCGGCCGGGAGGAAGGTCTCGATGGCCAGCTCCGGCGACCGGTCACGTCCAGCGGCGTGTTGAACGTCGAGATCGACGACACGAACGACAGCACCCGCCCGTCGTGCTCGAATCCGCAGCGGCAGCGCGAAGTACGGGTAGGGCACCGCGTCCTCCCGGTCCGCCGGGTCGCCGGCCCCCTCCGGCAGCGGATACCCGCCACCTCCTCGTACAGCGCCCGCAGCGACTCCGAACGGAACCAGACCGACCGATCTGACGCTCCATCTGGGCGAGCAGATGCCCCCGCCACTCCCGCAGGTTGCGGATGCGCGGGGCCAGGCCCTCCGGATGGAGGGTGATCCGCATGGCGTTCAGCGGCGGGGTCAGCAGGTGCTCCGGCAGCCCCGCGAGGAGCATCCCGATGCCCTGGTTGGCCGCCAGCACCGTGTACGAGCCGTCCACGACCAGCGCCGGGTACGGCTCGTAGCCCTGGAGCAGCTGCCCGATGCCCTCGCGCAGCGACTCCAGCAGCGGCGCGTCCATCGTCGACTCGGTGAAGCGCGGCGCGTAACCGGCCGCCAGGAGCAGCGCGTTGCGCTCCCGCACCGGCACCTCCAGGTGCTCGGCCAGCCGGAGGATCATCTCCTCGCTCGGCCGCGAACGGCCCGTCTCGATGAAGGAGATGTGCCGCGCGGACGAGTCCGCCCGCAGCGCCAGCTCCAGCTGGCTCAGCCGCCGCTGCTCGCGCCAGCCGCGCAGCAGTGGCCCCACACCCGTGTCGGTCGCGACAGTCGTCATGGTCGGACGGTATCCCAGAGAGCGACTCGGGTACCTTCTCCCAGGTGACCACCCGGCCACCGCAGGACCCGACCGGAGGGAGCAGCACGTGCCCACACAGCCCCTGTCGCAGAAGGAGATCGAGGACCGACTGCGGGAGCTCCCCGGCTGGTCCCTCGCCGGCGACCGCATCACCCGCACCTACCGGCTCGCCGACCACTTCGCCGCGACCGCCCTCGTCGTCCACGTGGCCAGCATCCAGCAGGAGCTCGACCACCACAGCGATCTGACGCTCGGCTACAACAGCGTCGTCCTGTCCGTGAACACCCACACCGCCGGCGGTGTCACGGAGAAGGACTTCGCGCTCGCCGACCGCGTCGAGGCCGTGGCCTCCGGACACGGCGCGAACTGACGGCACGTCATGCTCCCCCGTACGATCACCGCATGGGGGAGACGATGCTCGACTACGAGACCGAGGCCGCGCGTTACGACGAGACCCGCGGCGGGGTGCCCCGGGCGGCCGCCGCCGCGGCCGCGGTGCTGCGGCTGCTGCCGCCCGGCACCCGCACCCTCGTCGACGTCGCCTGCGGCACCGGTCTCGTCACCGCGCGCCTGGCCCGGACCGGACTCGCCGTGTACGGGATCGACGCCGCCGACGCCATGCTGCGCGCCGCCGCCGGCCGCATCCCGGGCCGCGCGGTCCGCGCCGACGCCCGCCGGCTCCCGCTGCCGGACGGCTCCGTCGACGCCGTCAGCGCGATCTGGCTGCTCCACCTCGTGCCGTTCGCCGAGGAGATCGTCGCCGAGGCGGCCCGGGTGCTGCGCCCCGGCGGCGTCCTCGTCGCCACGGTCGACAAGGACGCGGCCCACGACGTCGGCAGCGACATCGACGCCCTGCTGCGCCCGCACCGCGCGGCCGGGGCGGGCTCCGACCGCGCCGACCTCGTGACCGCCCACGCCGCCGCCCACGACCTGGCCCCCGCGCCCGGCACCACCTTCACCGGCCACGGCCAGGGCGCAAGCCCGCGCGGGACCGCCGAGAAGCTGCGGCGCGGCTACTTCGCCTCCTGGTTCCACGGCACCCCCGTGTCCGTGGACCTGCTCGCCACCGCCCTCGCCGGCCTGCCGGACCAGGACCGCCGCCGTGACGATCCCGCGTACCGGCTGGCCGCCTTCGTGAAGCGCGCCCCCGGCACCGCCCCCGGCGTCACGCGCGGCTGAACGCCGGCCCCCGGTTCACCCTCCGCTGCTCGGCACCGGCACCGGCCCCGTCGTTCCGGCGGGCAGCGCGTCCGCGAGGTAGCCGGCCAGGTCCGGGCGGTCCGGGGCCAGCATGTGCCGCACCCAGGCGTCCCGTTCGTGCCCGATCGGCGGCAGCTCCCACACGCAGCCGATCCAGTTCCGGGCGCCCGGTTCGAGGCGGACGAAGTGCGCCGGATCGGTGTCGGGGCAGTCGAGGGCCGGCTGGCCCGCCGCCGCGCCGGCGAAGTGGAGCACGTTGTCCCACACCCAGCTGTACACGTTCAGGTACGCGCCGGTGTCGCCGCCCCGGTGCAGCACCGCGAAGCTCGCCGCGGGGGTGCCGTCCGGCTCCGGAAGGAGCTCCGGGAGCAGCGCGTACGCCGCCTTCTCCACCTCCGGCTCGATGCCGGCCGGGTCGGCGGTCACGTGGTAGCGCTTGACGTGCCGGCCGGCGATCTCGACCGGCTCCGGGACGAAGAGGTACTTCTCTGCGAAAGCCATGGCTGGACTGTAGGAACCCTTCACTGACACCTTGTGTCAGTGAAGTCCAGCCGACTCCTGTCGATCCTGCTGCTGCTCCAGACCCGGGGCACGATGACGGCCGCCCGGCTCGCCGAGGAGCTGGAGGTCTCCGTCCGCACGGTCTACCGGGACGTCGAGGCGCTGCACGCCGCCGGGGTGCCGCTCTACGGGGACGCCGGGCACCGAGGCGGCTACCGGCTGCTCGCCGGGCACCGCTCCCGCCTCACCGACCTGTACGCGCGCGAGGCCGAGGCGCTCGTCCTCGCCGGGCTGCCCGTCGCCGCCGACGAGCTCGGCCTCGGCGGACACTTCGCCGACGCCCAGCTGAAGCTGCGCGCCGCCCTGCCGGTGCCGCTGCGCGAGCACGTCGACCGGCTGCGCACCCGCTTCCACATCGACGCCCCCGGCTGGTACGCGGAGGAGACCGAGGCCCCCTTCCTCTCCGGGGTCGCCGAGGCCCTTCGCACCGGGCGGGTGCTCGCGGTCCGCTACCGGCGCTGGAAGGAGCCGAGCGAGGTCGACCGGAGGCTCGAACCGTACGGTCTCGTCCTGAAGGCCGGCCGCTGGTACCTGGTCGCCGGGCCCGGGCCGCGCACCTACCGCGTCGACCAGATCCTCGACCTCACGCTCACCGAGGAGGAGGCCCGCATACCGGAGGGCTTCGACCTGGCCGCCCACTGGCGGGCGAGCCAGGCGGACTTCCACGCCCGGCTCCACCAGGGGGACGCCCTCGTCCGGATCTCCCCGCGCGGCGCGGCCCGGCTCACCGGCGCCGCCGCCCGGGCCCTCGCCGAGAACGGCACCCCGGAGCCCGACGGCTGGACCCGCGCCACCCTGCCCGTCGAGTCGCCCGAGCACGCCCACGGCTTCCTCCTCGGGCTCGGCGAGGAGGTGGAGGTCCTCGCCCCCGAGGAGCTCCGCGAACGGATCGCCGCGACGGCCCGGACCCTGGCCCAACGGTACGGGTGAGCCGGGGCGTCCGTGGCGTCCGGGGCGTCCGGGTGTGCCGGGTGTGCCGGGCGGGCTGGGTGTGCCGGGCCAGCCGGGTGCGGCGAGGTCCTCGGAGGGGCCTGCGCGGGCCTCCGGCACGGGGTCACGCCCGGCCCGCCGCCCCCGCCGCCCCCGCCGCAGCGCCGAACGCCCGCTCCGCGTACGCCGAGAAGTCCCGCGGCTCCCTGCCCAGGACCCGCTTCACCCCGTCCGTCACCGACGCGTTGTGCCCGTCGAGCAGCGTCGTGAAGAGCCCCGCCAGCCAGACCGCCTCCGGCTCCGGCAGCCCGAACTCGCCGAGCATGCGGGCGAATTCCGCCTCCTCCATCGGCACGTACACGACCTCGTGCCCGGCCGCCCGGGAGAGCTCGGCGGCCACCTCGGCGAAGGTCAGCACCCGAGGACCCGTCACCTCGTGCACCAGGCCCGCGTGTTCCTCCTGGAGCAGTGTCGCCACGATCACGTCCGCGAGGTCGTCCGCGTCGATGAACGGCTCCGCCGTGTCGCCCGCGGGGAAGGCGATCGTGCCGGCCGCGACCCCCTCCGCGAGCAGCCCCTCGTCGAAGTTCTGCGCGAAGAACGCGGCCCGGACCACGGTGAGTCCGACCCCGGTCGCGCGCAGCGCCTCCTCCGCCGCCACCGCCTCCGGTTCGCCCCGCCCGGACAGCAGCGTCACCCGCTCCACCCCGTGCGCGACCGCCAGCTCGCCGAAGGCCGTGAGCGCCTCCGCCGCTCCGGGCGCGGCGAGGTCCGGGTAGTAGGCGACGTACGCCGCGTCCGCGCCGTCCAGGGCCGGGCCCCAGGTGGCCGGGGACTCCCAGTCGAACGGGGTGGAGCCGGACCGCGATCCCGCCCGTACCAGCGCCCCGTGCTCCGTCAGGACCCGCGCCACCCGGCGCCCGGTCTTCCCGGTCGCGGCCGTCACGAGGACCGTCGGCCCCGCGGCGTCGTGCTGCGTGCTCCGCGTGCTCTGCGTGTGCTTCGTGTTCGTCGTCATGGCTCCACCTTCGCGGCCCGGCCGCCGCGATCCCATGCTCCACCGGCTCACCCGCATACGCGTCCGTCTACGCTTGCCGCCATGGACGCACTCGCCGGCCTCCTCGACGGGCCGAGGGCCCAAGGCGCCTTCATCCTGCGCATGGTCATGTCCCCGCCCTGGTCCGTCCGGATCGAGGACCGGGCCCCGCTCTGCCTGATGTGCGTCACCAACGGCGAGGCCTGGGTGGTGCCGGACGCCGGAACGCCCGTCCTGCTGCGCCCCGGTGACATCGCCATCGCCCGCGGCCCCGCCCCGTACACGGTGGCGCACGCCTCCGACGCGCCGCCGACCGCGGTCATCGGCCCTGGCGGCCGGTGCACCACCCTGCGCGGCGAGCCCCTCGCCGAGGCGATGGACCTGGGCGTACGGACCTGGGGCAACGCCCGCGACGGCGCCACCAGCGTCCTGGTCGGCACCTACCAGCTGGCCGGCGAGGTCAGCCGTCGGCTCATGGACGCGCTGCCGGAGCTGCTGCACCTGCCGGCCGAACTGTGGGACTGCCCGCTCATGCCCTTCCTGGAGGACGAGATCTCCCGCGACGAGCCCGGCCAGAGCGTCGTCCTCGACCGGGTCCTCGACCTGCTCCTGATCGCCGCCGTCCGCGCCTGGTTCTCCCGGCCCGGCGGCGAGGCGCCCGCCTGGTACCGGGCGATGGGCGGCCCCGTCGTGGGCCGGGCGCTGCGGCTGCTGCAGAACGACCCCGCCCATCCCTGGACGGTCGCCGCGCTCGCCGAGAAGGCGGGGGTGTCGCGGGCCGCGCTCGCCCGCCGCTTCACCGAACTGGTGGGGGAGCCCCCGATGGCGTACCTCACCGGCTGGCGGATCGACCGTGCCGCCGACCTGCTGCGGCAGGGCGAGGCGACCGTCGAGTCCGTCGCCCGCCAGGTCGGCTACAGCAGCGCCTTCGCGCTGAGCGCCGCCTTCAAGCGGGTCCGCGGGGTGAGCCCGCAGGAACACCGGGGAGCGCGGGGCTGACCCGGGAGCCGCCCCGAACGCTTGCCGGAACGGCAAGTTTCCTCGCGATTCCGGCAGCAACGACGCAGGCTGTCCGCATGAGTGAAAACGACCTCCACGACGGACACCGCCACGGCCACCGGCACGGGGACGCCCCCTGCAAGGGCGAGGGCCACGCACACGGCGAGGGGCAGGGACACGGCACCGGCCACGGACATCGCACCGGCCAGGCCCAGGGCGGGGGCCACGGTCACGGTCACGCGAACGGGAACGGTCACCGCCACGACCACACCCACCTCGACTGGGCCGAGCTCGCCCCGCTGCTCACCGTCCAGGCCGAGACCCAGAGCCCCCTCTACAAGGAAGCCGCCGCCTGGCTCGCCGGGCTCGCCCCCGCTGGCCGGGTCCGCCGGGTCCTGGACTTCGGCAGCGGGCCCGGCGTCGGCACCGCGCTGCTCGCCGAGGCCTTCCCCGAGGCGGAGGTCGTCGCCGTCGACGCGACCCCCGAGCTCCTCGCCCTCGCCAAGGAGCGCGCCGAGGCCCGCGGGCTCGGCGACCGGGTCACCACCCTGCGCGCCGAACTCCCCGGGGACTTCGGCATCCTGGGCACCGCCGACCTGATCTGGGCCAGCCACTCCCTGCACCACATCGGCGACCAGCGGGCCGCGCTCGCCGCCTTCGCCGAGGTGCTGAACCCCGGCGGGATCATCGCCCTCGCGGAGGGCGGCCTGCCGGCCCGGCACCTGCCGTGGAACGCCGGCGTCGGGCGTCCCGGCCTGGAGGCCCGGATCGACGCGGCCGCCGCCGACTGGTTCGGCGAGATGCGGGCCTCGCTGCCCGACGCCAAGGAGGAGATCGACGACTGGAACGCGCTGCTCACCGGCGCCGGGCTGACCCCGTTTGGCACCCGCAGCTTCCTGTCCGACGTGCCCGCGCCGCTGCCGGACCCGGTGCGCGGCCAGATCGTCGCGCACTACGAGCGGCAACGCGACGGCCTGGCCGAGAGCCTCGCGGCCGATGACCGCGCGGCCCTCGACCGGCTGCTCGACCCGGCCGACGCGCTCTCGCTGCACCGCCGTCCGGACCTGTTCCTGCTCACCGCCCGCACGGTCCACACGGGACGCCGGGCGGGCTGAGGTTCAGGACACCGGCTCCAGGCGCCACCACTGGGACGGGGAGTCGGTGTCCTCCCACTGCCGGACGTCGGCGCCGTCCTCCGTGGAGCCGTCCGCGACCTCCAGCAGCAGCCCGCTGACGAAGCTGACCAGCGCCACCGTGCCGGGCGACTGCAGGTCCTCCTCGATGGTCCACTCCTGGGCGCCGAAGTTGTTCGGCTTCCACTGCTGGATCCCGGCGCCGTTCTCGGTCGAGGCGCCCTTCACGTCGAGGCGCTTGCCGCCGGCGACGTTCACCAGGTGGTAGAGGCCGCCGCCGTTCGGGACCGGCGCGATGTGCCACTGCTGGCCCGGGGTACCCCGGGCCACGGCCTGCCGCACCGGGGCCCCGCTGCGCGTCGAGCCCTCGTACACCTCCAGGAGGAGCCCGCTGGCCACGTTCCGTATCCGGTAGACGCCCTCCACGACCTGCACGGATCAGGCCCCGACGTGGAACTCGGCCGGGTCCGGGCCCAGCCGGCGGCCCTCGTCGAGCGCGGTGAGGCCCGCCATGTCCTCCGCGTCCAGCTCGAAGTCGAACACGGCGATGTTCTCGCGGATGCGGGACGGGGTCACCGACTTCGGGATGACCACGTTGCCGACCTGGACGTGCCAGCGCAGCACGATCTGGGCCGGGGTGCGGGCGTGCTTCTGCGCGATGGCCACGATCGCGGGGACCTCGAGCAGGCCACGGCCCTGGCCCAGCGGCGACCAGGCCTCGGTCGCGATGCCGTGCCGCGCGTGCACCTCGCGGGCGGCGGCCTGCTGGAGCTGCGGGTGCAGCTCGATCTGGTTGACCGCGGGGACCACCGAGGTCTCGGCGATCAGCCGCTCCAGGTGCTCGGGGTGGAAGTTCGAGACGCCGATGGCCCGGGCGCGCCCGTCGGCCAGGATCTTCTCGAAGGCGCGGTACGTGTCGACGTACGCGTCCTTGTTCGGCACCGGCCAGTGGATCAGGTACAGGTCGACGTGGTCCAGGCCCAGCTTGCCGAGGGAGTCGTCGAAGGCGCGCAGGGTCGCGTCGTAGCCCTGGTCGCTGTTCCAGAGCTTCGTGGTGACGAAGAGCTCCTCGCGGGGGAGGCCCGAGGCGGCGAGGGCCTTGCCGGTGCCGGTCTCGTTGCCGTAGATCGCGGCGGTGTCGATGGAGCGGTAGCCCGCCTCCAGGGCCGTGCCGACGGCCTGCTCGGCCTCCGCGTCCGGCACCTGCCAGACGCCGAAGCCGAGCTGCGGCATCCGCACGCCGTTGTTGAGGGTGAGGAAGGGGACCTTGCTGTCCGTGCTCACGAGCGGTCGATCCTTACGTCGTCGTCCAGTACTGGCGTCAGCTTCAACGATCGGCGCGCAGATCTCATTCCGCCGTGCCGGGGGACGCGGAGGAGGCCCCCGCCCGGCCCGCGTCCCCCGCCGCGTCTCCCTCGGTGTCCCCCTCCGCGGTCCCCAGATAGGCCGCCCGCACCCGCGGGTCCGCCCGTACCCGCTCCGCCGGCCCCTCGGCCAGCACCCGGCCCAGGTCGAGCACCACGACCCGGGCGCACAGCTCCATCACGAAGGAGACGTGGTGCTCGACGAGCAGCACCGCGCACCCCTCCTCGTCCGCCACGTACCGCACCACGGCCGCGAGTTGCCCCCGTTCCTCGGCCGACATGCCGGAGGCCGGCTCGTCCAGCAGGAGCAGCCGCGGGGGGTCGGCCAGGGCCCTGGCCAGCTCCACCATCCGGGCCTGTCCGACGGGCAGCGCGCCCGCGTACGAGCCGGCCAGCGCGTCCAGCCCGCAGGAGCGCAGCACCCGGGCGGCCCGGTCCCGGCGGGCCGCGACCGGGCCCCGGCGCCACTCCTGGGCGACGACCAGGTTGTCCGTCACCGTCAGCTGGCCGAAGAGCTGCTGGCGCTGGAAGGTGCGCCGCACCCCGTGCCGGGCCCGCCACACGGGGGAGCGGCGCGAGACGTCCGCACCGTCCAGGAGGACCCGGCCGCGGTCCGGCCGGCGGATCCCGGACAGCACGTCGAAGAGGGTCGTCTTGCCCGCGCCGTTGGGCCCGATGAGGCCGCAGACCTCACCGGGCCGCACGGAGACGTCGACGTCGTCGAGGGCGCGGACCCCGCCGAAGCGGACCCCGATGCCCCGGGCGTCGAGCAGCTTCCCGTCGGTCATGTCCGGACCCCCATGCCCAGGTAGGCGTCGGCCAGCCGGTCGGCGTCGGCCTCGGCGCGCGGCCCGCACCACACGATCCTGCCCTCGGCCAGATAGGCGACGGTGTCCGCGAGGCCCAGCGCCTCGGCGGCCTTCTCCTCGACGAGGAGCAGCGCGGTGCCCCGCGTCCGGAGCTCGGCCAGCAGCCGGAAGACCTCGTCGACGATCCGGGGCGCGAGCCCGAGGGACGGCTCGTCGGCGACGAGCACGGCGGGCGGGCGCTGCAGCAGCGGGGCGAGGGCGAGGAGTTGCTGTTCGCCGCCGGAGAGCGAGCCGGCGGGCACGGTGCGGCGGGCGGCGAGCGCCGGGAAGCGGGCGTAGACGGCCTCCCGGTCCGCGGCGTCGGGGAGTTGGAGCGCCAGGTTCTCCTCGATGGAGAGCCCCGCGAAGATCCCCCGCCCCTCGGGCGCGAGCCGCACCCCGCGCCGGGCCCGGGCGACGGCCGAGTCCCCGCGCGCCTCGGCGCCGTCGACCCGGACGGCCCCGTCCCGGGCCGCGAGGAGCCCGCCCGCGACCCGGCACAGGGTGGACTTCCCGGCGCCGTTGGCCCCGAGGACGGCGACGATCTCGCCGGGGCGCACGAGGAGGTCCACCCCGTGCAGGACGTCCGCGCCGCCGGTGTACCCGGCGCGCACGCCGGTGAGTTCCAGGGCGCCGGGCCGGGGCGGCGCGGGCGCGGCGGGACCGGGACCGGCCTCCGGCCGCGCGGAGCTCTTCGCCCGGCGGGCCGCCCAGCGGGCGGGGACGGCCGCCGCGTAGCCGTCCGGGTCGTTGGCCAGGGCCAGGCCCGCGAGTCCGAAGAGCACGACGGGCAGATGGGCGGAGTCGGTGACGTACGCGGCGAGCAGCTGCGGGGCCACCGCGAAGACCAGGCCCGCGAGCACCGCGTACTGCGGCCGCCGCACCCCCGCCGCGACCACCACCGCGAGCCAGACCAGACCCGTCATCGCCGGGAAGTCGGTCGCCGTGATCCGGGTGTTGTACGAGGCGTACAGCACCCCGCCGAAGCCGGCGATCGCCGCCGACAGGGTGAACACGAGCAGTTTGGTGCGGACCACTGACACCCCCGAGGCCGCCGCGGCGGCGGGGGCCGAGCGGACCGCGAGCATCGCCCGGCCCCGCCGGGAGTTCCGCAGCCGGGTCAGCCCCGCGACGCCCGCCGCGCTCAGCAGCACGAGGGCGACGCCCATGGCCCGGTCGTCGGACAGGTCGAGCGGCCCGAGGACCGGACGGGGGATCTCCCAGCCGGTGTCGCCGTTGCGCAGCCACCCGAACTGGAAGAGGACCTGGTCGGCGAGGAAGGCCAGGGCGAGCGTCGCCAGGGCCAGCGACCGTCCGCCGAGACGCAGCGCGGGCAGGGCCACGACCGCGCCGAGCAGCGCCGCCACCGCCGTCCCCGCGAGCGCCGCCGCGGCGAACGGCCAGCCTCGGCTCATCAGCAGCCCGGCGACGAGCGCCGCGCTCGTCACGAACGTGGCCTGGGCGAGCGACACCATCGCGCCGAGCCCGGTCACCACCGCGAAGGAGAGGAAGACCAGCCCGATCGCCAGGCCCTGCGCGAGGATCCCGCTCCAGAACGGGGTGGTGACGGTGTAGAAGGCCGCGCACAGCAGCGCCCCGGCCACCGCCCACGGCCCCCAGCGGCGCAGCTGCCCCAGGCCCGCGAGCCGGTCGTCGGGCGGCGGGTCGGCGGCGGCGGTGCCCGCGGCCCGCTCGCGCCGGGCCAGCAGCACCAGCCCGGCGAACAGGATCAGGAACGGCACCGCCGTACGGAAGCCGGTCAGGCCCTCCGCGAAACTCGCGTACCCGGCCACCAGGTTCTGCACCACGCCCAGCGCGAGCCCGCCCGCGAAGGCCAGCGGCACCGACGCGAAGCGGCCGAGGACCGCCGCGGTCGCCGAGACGAACAGGAAGAGCGTGTAGTCGTGCGCGGAGAGCCCGAGCAGCGGGGTCGCGAGCACCCCGGCGAGGCCGGCGAGCGCCGAGGACAGCATCCAGGCGACGGAGGAGAGGCGGTCCGCGTCGACGCCCCGCAGCTCCGCGAGGGAGCGGTTGTCGACGGCCGCCCGCAGCCGCAGCCCGAGCCGGGTGTGCCGCAGCAGCACCCACAGGCCGGCGGCCACCGCCGCCGTCACCACCCAGGTGATCAGCTGGTCGGAGTCGACGCCGACCCCGTCGATCCCGAGGCCCTCGAAGGGCTGCCAGGAGACGGCCGGGCTCGGGCCGACGCCCGGCAGCCCGAACTGGTTCTCGGCGGGCCGGACCGGGGCCCCGGCCCGCTCCAGCAGTTCCACCGCCCACAGCCCGGCCGCCGGCAGCGCCACCAGCAGGCCGATGGTCGCCGTGATCTGCGCGGTCTCGCCGACCCGGGCCAGCTTGCGGAACATCAGCCGGTCCAGCGCCCAGCCGAGGCCCGGCGCCACGACGAGGACCAGCACCAGGGCGGTCGGCACGGCGGGCCGGCCGAAGCCGGAGTGGAGCTCGTGGAAGGCGAGGGCGCACAGGTACGCCGTGGCGCCGTGCGCGAAGTTGAAGAGACCGGAGGCGGCGGAGGAGAGCACGAGACCGGTCGCGAGCAGCGCGTACAGCGCCCCCGAGACCAGTCCGCTCAGCACGAAGCCAAGGAGGTCGCCCACGTGGCCGCGCCCCTAGCCGAAGGGGATCGGCGGGTAGCAGCGGAAGGGCACGGCCACCTCGTACCGTCCGTTCTTCAGCCGGACCAGCGCGCCGCAGCCGAAGCTCTCCTTCTGTCCCTTGGGCTCGGCCCGGTCGCCGACGAGGGTGCCGGTGTCGGAGAAGCCGGCCGCGGCCTTCTGGAAGGACTCGACGCTGAGCTCCTGGCCGGCCTTGGCGGCGATGGCGAGGAAGAGGTCGGCGCTCATGTATCCGGTGAGCATGTGCATGTTCAGCGGAACGTCCTTGCCGCCCGCCGCCTCCCGGATGTCCGCCTTGAACCGGCTCATCTCCGGGCTGTCGGACTCGAAGGGCTGGAACTGCAGCAGGACGACGACCCCGTCGAGGGCCTGCCGGGTGGCGTCCTTGGCCAGCAGTCCGGGGTCGTAGTCGGTCGGGTCGGAGAGCACGCCCTTGTACCCGGCCCGCTTGAGCGCGGTGAACAGGCCGATGTTGTACGGGGTCTGCATCACCGACACCACGGCGTCCGGGGCCCGGCCGCCGGGCCCGGAGCGCAGGATCTCCTTGGTGTACGCGGACCAGTCGCTCGGCAGCGAGGTGGCGGGCACGGACGCCTCGGCGTAGGCGAGTCCGAAGCCGGCCGCCTTGAAGCCCTGGGTGAAGGTGCGGATGCCGAAGCGGCCGGCGTCGCTGTCGCCGGCGATCAGTGCGACCGAGCGGCCCTTCGCGCCGCCGAGGACCCGGGCGAGGCCCTCGGGCCAGGTCTGGTTGAGGGTGCCGCCGGGGGTGGGGACGAGGCAGCCGTTGAAGCCGTAGATGTGCTTCGGGCCGCAGAAGGAGGGGAGGGTGCCCCAGCCGACGGTGGGGGACGGCCCGGGAGTCGAGGAAGTCGGCGCCGGCGAAGGTCACCGAGCTCATCGGCGCGACGGCGAAGACCTGCTCCTGCTGGACCAGCTTGCGGGCGGCGGCGAGGTTGCGCGCGGGGTCCTGGCCGTCGTCCTCGGCGCCCAGGTACTCGATCCGGCGCCCGTTGACGCCGCCCTCGGCGTTGGCGCGGGCGTACCGGGCCCGCGCGCCCAGGTCGGTGTCCTTCTTGGAGTAGCCGCTGGCGCTGGTCATCGAGACGATGCCGCCGACCTTGATCGAGTCGGCGGTCACTCCGCGTACCGTGCCCTTGGCGTCCGTGGGCCGCGTCGGGCCGCCGTTGGTGGAGGCGGAGTTGCAGGCGGTGGCGAGGAGCAGGGCCGCCGCCGCGGTGGCGAGGGTGCGGATCGTTCTGGACACGGTCGGTCATCCCTCCGTCGGGTGACCGCATTCTGTGAGCGACCTGATGAACCGTCAAGAACTGATGCACCGTCAATTAACGGGTGCGGTTCAGTCGTACAGCGCGTCGACCTCCGCCGCGTAGGCCTTCTCGATCGCCTTCCGCTTCAGCTTCAGGGACGGCGTGAGCAGCCCGTGCTCCTCGCTGAACGGATGGGCCAGGATGCGGAAGGTGCGGATCGACTCCGCCTGCGACACCGCCGTGTTGGCCGTCACCACCGCCCGGCGGATCTCCGCCTCCAGGGCCGGGTCCCGCACCAGCTCCGCCGCCGGCAGCGGGGCCCGGTTCTGCATCGCGAGCCAGTGGTCCACCGCCTCCTGGTCCAGGGTCACCAGCGCGGCGACGTACGGCCGGTCGTTGCCCACGACGATGCACTGGGCCACCAGGGGATGGTTGCGCACCCGCTCCTCCAGGCCGGACGGGGCGACGCTCTTGCCGCCCGAGGTCACCAGGATCTCCTTCTTCCGCCCGGTGATCGTCAGATAGCCGTCCTCGTCGAGCACGCCCAGGTCCCCGGTGGCCAGCCAGCCGTCGTTCAGCACGGCGGCCGTCGCCCGGGGGTCGTTGAGGTAGCCGGAGAACACCTGCCCGCCGTGCAGCCAGACCTCGCCGTCCTCCGCGATGTGCACCGTCGTCCCCGGCACCGGCTGCCCCACGGTCCCGTACTTGGTGCGCTCCGGCGGGTTCGCCGTCGCCGCCGCCGACGACTCCGTCAGGCCGTACCCCTCGAAGACCGTGATGCCCGCGCCCTCGAAGAAGAGGCCCAGCTGCCGGTTCATGCCCGAGCCGCCCGACATCGCGTGCCGCATCCGGCCGCCGAGGGCCTCGCGGATCTTCCCGTACACCGTCTTCTCGAAGAACTGGTGCTGCATCCGCAGCGCCGCCGACGGGCCGGGACCGATTCCGAAGGCCTTGTGCTCCAGCGCCTCCGCGTAGCGCACCGCGACGTCCACGGCCTTGTCGAACGGACCCCGCCTGCCCTCCGCCTCGGCCCGCCGCCGGGCGGCGTGGAAGACCTTCTCGAAGACGTACGGCACCGCCAGCACGAAGCTCGGCCGGAACGCGGCCAGGTCCGGCAGCAGCTCCGCGGCGGCCATCACCGGCTGGTGGCCCAGCTTCACCGCGCCCCGGATCGCCGCCACCTCCACCATCCGCCCGAAGACGTGCGCCAGCGGCAGGAAGAGCAGGGTGGCCGCGGCGTCCCCCGGACGGGACCGGAAGACCGGCTCCCAGCGGCCGATCAGCATGTCCGTCTCGAACATGAAGTTGGCGTGGGTGATCACGCAGCCCTTGGGCCGGCCCGTCGTCCCCGAGGTGTAGATGACCGTCGCGACCGAGTCCGGCGTCACCGCCCGCCGGTGCCGGTGCACCACGTCCTCGTCGATCTCGGCGCCCGCCTCGGTCAGCTCGGCCACCGCGCCGCGGCCCGCGTCCAGCTGCCACAGCCGCTGCAGCCGGGGCAGCCGGTCGATCACCGAGCCGACCGTCATCGCGTGGTCCTCGTGCTCCACCACGCAGGCCGTGACCTGGGCGTCGTGCAGCATCCAGAAGACCTGCTCGGCCGAGGAGGTCGGATACACCGGGACCGGCTGCGCCCCGAGCGTCCACAGCGCGAAGTCGAAGAGCGTCCACTCGTACCGGGTCCGGGACATGATCGCGACCCGGTCGCCGAAGCGCACCCCGTGCGCGATGAGCCCCTTCGCGAGGGCCAGCACCTCGTCCCGGAACCCGGCGGCGGTCACATCCCGCCACACCCCGTCGGCGTCCTTGCGCCCGAGCGCGACCCGGTCCGGATCCCGCTCGGCATGATCGAACACGGCGTCCGCCAGACCGCC